>NZ_JBEORW010000058.1:0-35719 GCF_040302565.1 Streptomyces sp. NPDC097981 | reverse complement strand
ACGGGCTGAAGGGCCTGCCCGAGGCGGTCAGCACCGTCTTCCCCGCCACGGTGGTCCAGCTCTGCATCGTTCACCTCATCCGCACCACGCTGAAGTACATCTCACGCGCCGACTGGGACAAGGCCGCCCGCGACCTGAAACCCGTCTACACCGCCGCCAACGAGGACGAAGCCCTCGCCCGGCTCGCCGAGTTCAGCGAGAAATGGCAAGCCAAGTACCCGGCCGCCGTCCGCGCCTGGGAACGGTCCTGGAGCGAGGTGGTGCCCTTCCTCAGCTTCCCGCCGCCGATCCGGAAGATCATCTCGACGACGAACGCGATCGAGAGCCTGAACGCGCGCTACCGGCGCTCGGTCAACGCCTGCGGGCATTTCCCGAACGAGACCGCCGCCCTCAAACGGCTCTACCTCACCACGCTCGCCCTCGACCCGACCGGGAAGGGACGCAAGCGCTGGACCAGCCGCTGGAAGGAGGCCATGAACGCGTTCGACATCGCCTTCGACGGCCGCCTCTCCGCCGAACGAGTGTGAGCCAACCAGATCAACGAGAAACCTCTACGCCAACCGAGTGGTGAACACCGCTTTCGTGATACTCCCCCGCGGCCTGTTCAAAGGCCCCAGGGGGTGTGGTCAAGGGGGCAACGCGTGCTCGGCCCACCGTGGTCAAAGGGTCGGCCGGGGCAGGATGCACCCGGAACTTCGGCTATTCCTGGCCCCGTGTCCGTTTCCCGGCCTGTGACGTTGTCCGGTGGACATGAGAGGGGCATGGCCATGGCAGTCAGCCGCTGGCGCCGGGAACGGGAGCGGTCAGAAATCGATTTCGGTTTGGAGGACGTTCCGACGAGACGAACGGGCACGCGCTCTGGCACTTGTCCAGTTGGCCGGACGACTGCCGAGGTGGTGCACACTTCTGCGAGACTCTTCCTCTGCTGGCTCCCGTTGGTGGCGCTCGTCACCGCATTTTGCGCCTCGGTGGTGGTCTTCAACGCGCCATCCTCGCCTGTGCGTCAGCGTCTGATGGTGACAGTCGACGCCCTGTTCGGTCTGCTTTTCGAACAGCGTTGGCTCCTGTTCAGCGAGGTGCCCACCGAGGCGTACGGCTTGACGTTGCAGGTGCGATACGTCGATCCCGCCGATGGTCGAACACGGGAGTCCGGCGAGCGAGACCTGCTGGGAGAGGCTGATCCTTCTCCGGCAAGGCGGCTGGTGAGGCAGTCCAAGGACACTCACGTGCTGAACTGCTACCGGGTCTACGCCCTGCGTCTCTACCTGGCTCCGGGCACGCCACAGCATGGTTGCAGCAGTCCGGTGGGTGAACCAACGAGCTGGCCGCTGGCCCGGACTCGTTTCGACCGCTATTTCTCGGCCGAAGCTCAGGAAGCCTTCCCGCAGGCGCGAATTCTCGGGTTCCGTACCCGTGTGAGAGCCGCTTCCGCAGTTCCGTTCGCCGATCGTGACAAGGGCAAGCCGGAGCCAGCGGCGAAGGTAGTGGATGATCCTGGCTGGCGTCCGTACGTGCCGGAGGCGGCCCAGTGACCGACGTCGTTTTCCAAGCGTTGCGCCGGGCGTCGTCGGTACGGCGACGGCTCATCGGCCTGGCCGCCCTACGGGTTCTGCTCGGCTTGGCCATGACCGAGTTCTACCTGACCTCCTACACCCAGAGGCGGCTCCTGTGGGGGCCTGACGGCTACCTCACCTTTGATGCCTTCCGGGCAACGGTGCCCTTCGCCAGGATGTCGCTCTACGCGCTGAACAGTTCACCAGCCTATTTCGAGGTCGTCTTCCACCTCGGGCTTCTGGCTGCCGCAGCCTTCTGTGTCTGTGGAGGCCGAATCCTCACACTCCTCAACGCACTGCTCGTATGGTCTGTCCACCTGCGCAACGGTGACGTCCTGGACGGAGGGCACAATCTCACCCGGATCCTGCTCCTGTTGCTCCTGCTGACCACCACCGATGCTTACGCGAGCCCGTTCGCTGCCCGGCGCCGGGCACGGCTGCGGAACCGCCGGACCCCAGCCACGGACGCCGTTCACAACTGTGCGGTGTTCGCTGTCGTGTTCCAGATTGCCGTGGTCTATTTCACGGCAGGCATGGGCAAGGTTCTCGCGGCGCACTGGCGGGACGGGACAGCCGTCTACTACGTCGGCCACCTTTTCGGCACCTTCTCCGGTGAGAGGGGAATGATGCTGACGAATCTCGCCCCGTTGGTCGCGTTCGCCACCTACTACACCATCGTGCTGGAGGTTGCCTTCCCATTCCTGGCCGCGAGCCGGCACCGGGCAGCCAGGATGGCCGCGATGCTGGGCGCCATCCCACTGCACCTCAACATCATCCCTCTCGCCGGCCTGCTCAATTTCGGCTTGGTCATGATCGCGGCCGACTGTCTCGCCCTACGCGATGACGACTACCGTTTCGCCTCGGAGGTCCTGCCCCGGCAGCAAAGCCGACGGCCCGCCTCAGCTGAAGGGCAGGGCTGATTCGCGGTCGTAGTGCCTGGCGGTGACCCTGTTCCGCGGCAGGGACCTCAGCACGGCGGACAGGCCCGGCTGGTTGGCCTTGACCACGAACAGGTAGTGCGCGTGCTTCTCCTCGACCAGGAAGCGGGCATGCTCGCGCTGCGTGTGCAGGGCGTCGGCGCAGACCTCGGTGCCGGCCAGGTCGAACGGGGCCAGCAGGCGGGCGAAGCCGGTAATCGCGTTGGTCTTGTCCGGGACCCGCAGCCGGGTGATGGTGCGTCCGGTCCCGGTCGCACATCGAAGATCCGGTCGTTCAGGGCGACTTGCGAGGACACCCCGTAAACCGGAGCTTCGTTGCGTACGGGACGCTCCTCCAGGGGATCACCGATCGGCCGTGACCATCGACGTCACGTGATCACCCCGACTTTGCATCAGCCCCGAGCTGAAGGGCCGGCCGAGGTGTCGGCTCTGCCTGCCCGCGAACACGAGTACGGGTGGCCAGCTGGCTTACAGGTAGAACCCTCTGCCGAAACCCGTCCCCAGGTAGGGCCTGTCGCCGATGCGGAAGCCCGGCGCACTGGGGTGCCTCTGATCTTCCCTTGCCGGGCCCCGGACACGACCCGGGGCCCTCGGTCTACGGGTTCGCAGCGCTGGAGTCGGGGGCGGACACGGGGTACTTCACCAGTTCGTCCGGGAGCCTTTCAGCGTGGCTGCGGTAAGACAGTCGAGCGGGTGCCCACCAGTTGGCTTCTCCAGTGAGTTGCATGAGGCAGGGGACGAGAATGCCGCGGACGAGGGTGGCGTCGATGAGGACGGCGAGTGCGAGTCCGGTACCGAAGATCTTCAGTGGGGTGACCCCGGAGCTGGCGAGTGCGCCCATCGCTGTTGCCACGATGAGGGCCGCGGCCGTGACGAGTCGGCCGGTGCGGGCGATTGCAAAGACGATGGACGGCGAATGTGCGCCGGTGCGCAGGTATTCCTCTTTCATGCGGGAGAGGAGGAAGACCTCGTAGTCGACGGACAAGCCGAAGGCGATGACGATGGTCAGCAGGGCCATGGTGCATCCAGCTGGCCTGTGACCGCGAACTCGCCGACCAGCGTCTTGAAGTAGCCCTCCTGGAAGACGAACACCATGGCGCCGAGGCTCGCCGTCAGGCTCAGCGCAGCGAGCAGGAGCGCTTTGAAGGGGATCAACACGGAACGGGTGAAAAGGAACAGAAGGATCAGGGTGCTGACCCCCGCGATGGCCACTGCTGCGGCCAGCCGGCTGCCGATGGCGTCGACGGTGTCGACGCGTTGGGCAGGCAAGCCTCCCACCAGGTGCGGTCCGGGTGCAGGCGCCGCCCTGACCTGCCGCACCAGGTCGTCCATGGCCCCATTGTCCAGCGACGCCAGTCCCGTGACGGCCAGCCAGGTGGTGCCCGGTGCTGCGAACCGCTGATGCCGGGCGGTGGGTGCTCCTACGGGGGCGTGTGCCGTGAACCTGCCCGTGGAGGCTTCGACGCCTGACACGCCGGCAGTCTCGGCGAGACGTTGGGCATAGCGGCTGAGCTCGACGCTGCTGGTGTGGGCGTCGGTGGCGGGAAGCCACACCGTCAGTGTTCGCTCCGGTGGGGCGGGGAACTCCTGACGGACCCGCTCACCGGTGGCGTGCGCTTCAAGGTGGGCGGGGAGGTCACGTTCGTCAGGGATGCCGAACTGGACACGGGCGAAGGGGATGGCCAAAGCGAGGAGGACCAGGGCGCAGACTCCGCCGAGGAGCAAGGGGTGCTTCGTGGAGGCTCCGGCGACGGCTCTCCAGGTGGGGCTGTCCGCAGGTCCGTAGCCCTGCGTTGGTTCCGTGGTATTCCGCAGCCGCACGCGCTCCAGGAGAGGAGGGCGGGCGCTTGCCCTGCTGATGCGGTCACCGAGCAGGGTGAGCAGGGCTGGCATGACCGTCACCGTGGCGAGGGCGGACAGCGTGACGACGGACAGCCCGGCCCATGCCATGGAATGCAGGAACGGCAGGGGAAAGACGAACAGAGCGCACAAGGCCACGGCCACGGTCAGGGCGGAGAACAGCACGCTGCGTCCTGCCGTGCGCATCGTCTTGCTGACAGCGGTGGCGACGGTTGCTCCCTGGGCGTGCTCCTCACGGAAGCGGGTTACGACGAGTAGTGCGTAGTCGACCGCCAGCCCGAACCCCAGAGCAGTGACGATGTTCGTTGCGAACACGGACACCGTCGTCAGACGGGCCAGCAATCCGATCAGGGCCGTGGACAGGGTCACGGTGAAGACACCGATCACTGCCGGGAGGAGGGCCGCGGTCGGGGAGCCGAAAGCCAGCAGCAGGATGAGGATGGTCAGCGGTGCGGCGACCAGCTCCGCCCGGAGCAGGTCCTTGCCGCACTGTTCGGTCGCTTGCACGCCCATCCAGGCAGGGCCGGCAGCGGACACATGCGCGGCCGTCATACTGTCTGCGACCTGCGGAACGATACGGGCAGCGGTTGCCGCCGCCCGAGTATCGGTCCCGGACAGGTCGACGGCGATCAACGCGGCGCGGCCGTCCTTGGACCGAAGCTCACCCGCCCCGGTGCTCCAGTACGAGTGAACGCTTGCAACGCCGGGCTCAGCGGCCAAGCGCTGCGTCAGCCGCAGACCTTGATCCCTCACCACTGGAGAGTCGACTTCGCCGGGCACGTACAGCAGCAGATCAGTCCGCGGTACGCCGAAGTCCCGTGCCAGGGCCTGCTCCACCCGTGCAGATTCCGTATCCGGCGGGGTGAACCCGCCGACGGACAAGCTGCCTGAGGCCATCGCCCCGGCCGCGGCGAACAGCACCGTGAACATGGCTGCCGCACCCAGCATCCGCCACGACCTTCTCTGCGCTCTGCTGACGGTGGAAGCCTGCCGGGGCAGCTGACCGCTGCTCTGTGCCGGTGGCGCGCTGTTGGTTGGCACGGGTGAGCGACCTCGCCGTCGTAGGAGGATGCGGAGCCAGGAAAGCGGTCAGGGACCCGCCGGTACTTGAGCTGTGCGGCGTTAGGAAAGTCAGCTGGTGCGCGTGCAGACCAGAACGCCGCGTTGTCCTGGGTGGATGCTGTAGCCGATGTCCCGGGTCGTGGTGGCCACACCCTGGTCGGCCAGTCGGCTGCGCAGGGCGTCGAGTGTGGCGCAGGGGGCGCCGAGGGGGTCTTCCAGTGGGCCGATTAGTACGTCACCGGCAGTCACGCGCACGAGTTCGAGGATGGCGGCTTCCTGGTCTGCCGCATGCGGAAACGTGAAGAGCAGGAAACCGCACAGGGAGAGATGGAACTGCCGGTCGGTGAACGGCAGCCGGGGAAGCGCCGCCGGTACGTAGCGACGTTCTGACCTGACGTGATCGGCTGTGTAGTCCTGCAGGAAGGCTTCGGCGGCCCCTTGCCACCGCTGGAGGTGGTTCTGCGGTGAGCCGGCCCAGGAGAAGTCGAGCTGGTCGGCGATGGCGAGTCCGAAAGCGGCGCTGGCCGCGAGGTGGTCACGCACCAGCGGCTCGATGTCCTGCGGGGCCAGGTGGTAGACCGGGTCGGCCGAGATGACCTGCGCTCCCAGGGCTCGGCTCTCAGCCGCGAAGGAGGAGGCACCACCGGGGCAGTCGAGGACCGGGCCGCGCAGAAGATCTTCATCGGTCAGTGCGAAGACCATGCGGTACTCATCCAGCGTGCGCGAGGTGAGCTGCACACGCCCGTCGATGACCGACTGCGCCGCGGCCGCCACCTGCTCGGCGGTAAGGGCATTTGAAGCCGTTGACGCTGCGGGCACGTCGTGAGTGGAGGTCATGGTAGGGGTCCTAGTTGTTCGGGTCGGCTGGGGGCTATGCCAGAGCGGTCGGAAGGTCACCGACGGGGGACAGGCGCCATCCGCCGGTCGAGAACAGGGCCTTCGTGCGGGCCGCGGCTTCCTCCAGGCCGCCACCGATGAGCAGGCCCAGACCGTCAGATCCCGGCAGAATCATGGGCTCGGACAGCTGGCGGGCTCCGAGCCAGCCGGCCAGGCGAACCAGCTCGGGCCTCGTGATCGCCGCGAACTCAGCGACATCCCACAACACGGGAGTCCAGGTAGCGGCCGCGTGCATGATCACGGCAAGGACTTCCAGGGAGCGCACGTCGGGGGAGACGACCAGGCGTTCCATGAAGACGAAACCTGCGGGATCCGCCGGCAGCGCTGCCCGCAGCGCTGCCGTCAGGTAGGGGCACCAGTCACTGGCTCCCCCGTGGCGTTTGAGGAGACGGACCGCGCCGACCGGCACGTCACCGGTGCGGCACAACAAGACCAGTCCTTCCTCATCGACGATTTCCCAGTCGGGTGCTGGCAGGGGGAAACCGAATTCACGCCGAAGAAAGGTGACGTCCCTTCGCCTTGCTTCGTCGTCCGCCGAAACGGTGACGGCTTCGATGGTGAAGGTGCGGCCTTTACGGGTCGCGTCAAGCATCAGCTTCGGAATGCCGGGGAAGAGGGATGCGGTCATGGTCCTGCCTTCTGTCGACGCGATGGGGGAGCGCAATCGATGTCTGTTCCGTGGGCACCGTGCCGTTTGTAAAGAGATGGACCGAGGCACACCGCACGGAGGGTCACAGCAGTGCCCGGGCGCTCCACAGCTCGGGGAAGATCCGCTGTTCGGCGGCACGGCGCAGCCACTGCACGCCTGTGGTTCCGCCCGTTCCGGATTTGGTGCCGATGACCCGCTCCACGGTCAGCAGGTGCAGGGAGCGCCAGCGGCCGAAGCCTTCGGCAACGGAGATCAGCGCTTCCGAGAGTTCGAACGTGTGGTCACCGGGGCCGGCGCTGTACTGATCTGCCCATGCACGCTCCACAGCCGCGTGCGGCACGTAGGGCGCACTGAGATCCCTCACGAGGACGTCATCCGGGATGGCCGACCCGCGCCGCGCCAGCAGGTGCAGCGCCGAGTCGTAGACACTGGGCGCCTGCAGCGCTTCCTGGACCTGGACGTGCACGTGCGGCACCCGGCGGTGCGGGCGGGCCATGGCGGCGTTCTTGTTCCCCAGGACGTACTCGAGCATCCGGTACATGTACGACTGGAAACCGGAAGCCCGACCCAGATGCTCGCGGAACGCATTGAACTCGGTCGGCGCCAACGTGCCCAGCACATCCCACGTGCGGGTGAGCAACTCGATCACCCGGCCGGCACGGCGCAGTGTCCAAACGGCCTGCGGTACGTCGTCATCATCGAGCAGCGCCCGCACAGCGCACAGTTCCCCGTACAGCAGCTTGAAGAGCAGCTCTTTGACCTGGCCAAGGACGTAGAACGTCGGCTCGGCCGGCGCCTTGGACAAGGGATGTTGCAACGACAGGAGGACGTCGATGCTCTGGTAGTCGATGTAAGGGGTACTCGGGCCGGGAAAATCGAGGAACGGCTCATCGTCCACGACCGCGGGCGTTCCCTGTTCATCGGGTGTGCCGCCCACAGGGCAAGAATCCAGTGGGCTCACATCGCGCCCCTGTCCGTACGGCACTGCACAGCCGGGCCCGCGATCTGCGCAAGGGACCGCTCAACGCCCTGTAGCGGGCGCTCATCCGACGACCGCTCACCAGATGACCACCCATCGGTGGTTACCAGCGCCCCCACCTCCTCCCCTCCGACCGCAGTCCCGGCCTCGAAGGCACCGCCCAGTGCGCCGGCACCAAAGCGGGCGCGCCCCCGAGTGAAGCGCTCGACAAACAGCGGGTCAGGCACCGCCCCCTTGTCATACCGGCTTCCATAACGCTGGTCGTACGCAGCGAAGGACCTGCTGTCACCGTCGAGGAAAAGCACATCGTGAACCGCCATGTGTCGCAAAGCCAGCATCGGTACCGGAGAGCGCGACACCCGGAAAGACGGATTCCGAACTGCTCTTTCCTCACACTCGGCGTGAAATTGCCCCAACATCAGCCCCTTGGCCGCCAACTCCTGCTTCACCCGCCGCTGCGCCTCGTCCGTGATGCCCAGCCTGTCCATGGGCAGACCATCCAGCACCACGACCAAGGCGTGCAGCGTCCGGTTCCGGCTCGCCCAGTGAACGCCCTCAAAAATGGCAACCATGTCCCTGACCAGCGACACCAACCCCGCGACCCCGATCTTCGGGTCCAACGGCCACAGCTCCAGCCGAAGGGTGTCCGCGCGAAGCGCCGGCTGGACAAAGGGACACACCGCCCCCGGCCGGCCGACCCGGGCATCAGCACTGCAGACATAACCGGTCAGCCACGCCCGCGCCGCCTCCATGTTCCCCGCACCCAAGACCTGCCGCCCTCCAGCCCCGACCGCTCGGTTCGCGGTTCAGAGAACCCAACGCCATGATCGGCAAGCGGGATACGGCGCAACACAACGATCACCCGGATGCGTGGCGGGTTTGCGCCGTGACGACCAGGGGGCAGGTGCTATGTGTCGGTTTGGGTGTACGTCATAGCCCTCCACCGGGGAGAACGTCTCGCAGCGGATCGGGTCCGATGGCGGTGAGGGGTCGTTGGTGGTCCCGGCCGGTGCGGCGAAGGGGTGGCGGCGATGTCGGTGTGGCCGTCTTGGCGGTGGACGCCTATGGCGAGGTTGCGCAGGCCGGCCATGATGCGGGGCAGGTGCCGCCCACACGGATGCTCTGGCGGGCGGCACTGAACGTACCCGTCCCGCACATGGCCTGGCCGCCGTGCGCTTCCGCCACTACGAGGCCCGCTCCGGGATGCCGCTGCTGCACGATCACTTCCTTCTGCCGCTCCGGAGCCTGCGCCCGGACGGTGTCCGGGGCGCAATGCACTCCACGGCCCTGCCTGAGTCGACCGTCGCCGCGTCCGCGCTCTACGACGGGGTCGTGTCGCCGCCCGCCTCACCGACCTTGGCTCTCTTCACGTCGAAGAGCAGCGTTTCGACAGCAGTTCGGGGATCATCCCGCCGGGCGAGACGAACGGCCGTGCGGTGTTTCGCCGTGGACAGCGTGCACCGACATGCCGCGCATTGGCGTAATGAGCCGCTCCGGCGGCTTCTCAGGTCACGGTGTGCGGAGGCGGTGACCGGCGTGACGGGTAGGAAGGATGTGGCAGACCGGGTCATGGGCGAGGAGAGGGTGGACCGGTCGGAGGGTTTCGGCGAGCGGCTGCTCGGCCTGCTGCTGGACCGGGCGCAGCTGATGCCACCACAGCTGATCGCCCCACTGATCGCGGAGGGGGTGGCCGGGATCGGCGGCCGTGACGTGTCCATCCTGCTTCAGGACTACGCGCAGGAGCTGCTGGTGCCGCTCCCGGGTACCAAGCTGCACGTCGGCCAGCCAGAGCCGGTGGACGACTCCCCAGCCGGCCGGGCCTTCCTGAGCGCGGACGTCGTCGAGGTGCCCCAGGCTCATGGCGTCCGGATGTATCTGCCGCTGCTGGACGGCAGTGACCAGGTGGGTGTGATGGCCCTGACCCTGGACGCCGTCAGCGACGACGACCGGCGCCTGCTGCGCCGGTTGGCTGGCCTGGTCGCTGACATGCTGGTCACCAAGAACGCCTACACCGACCAGTTCTTCCAGGCCCGGCGCCGGGAGCCGATGAGCGTGTCTGCGGAGATCCAGTGGGGCTTGCTGCCGCCACTGACGATGTCCGTGCCGCAGGTCGCGTTGGCCGGCACCCTGGAACCCGCCTACCGCGTCGCCGGCGACAGCTTCGACTACGCCCTCAACGGCAACATCCTGCACGTGGCCGTGATCGACGCGATGGGCCACGGCCTGGACGCCGCCGTGATGGCGACCGTGGCCATCGGCGCCTACCGGCATGCGCGGCGGGTGTTCATCAGCCTGGCCGAGAAGTACGCGTTCATGGACGACGCCATTTCCCGCCAGTTCGGTCCCGACCATTTCGTCACGGCGCAGCTGATGCACGTGAACATCGCCACTGGTGAGATGGAGCTGGTCAACGCAGGCCACCCCGCGCCACTTCTGATCCGCGACGGCAAGGTCGTGCAGCAGCTGGAGAGCGCGACGACGCTGCCCGTCGGCTTCGGCGGTGAGATGCCCCGGATCAAAGAGCACACGCTCCAGCAGGGCGACCGCGTGCTGTGCTACACCGACGGCATCATCGAGGAGCACGTCGCCGGCGGGGAGCAGTTCGGTGAGGAACGCCTCATCCGCTGCGTCAACCGCCTGGGGGAAGAGCCGTCAGAGGGGATGCGGGCAGATCTTCGCCGGCTCTCCCACACGCTGAAGAAGGAACGAGGCGGGCGCACCAGCGACGACGCCACCCTTTTCATGATCGAATGGCGCGGGGGCGCCAGCGACCACCCCGCGGCTCCTCACTGAACGCCTCGACACCAACCAAATCCGAACCGGACCGAACCTGTCCGCGCAGTCGACCGCCACCCCTCCGTGCTCGGCCAGCCGACCCTCCCGAGCGGGAGCGCTCGACTCGCCACCGGCGTCCCCCGACGGGACAGCCCACAGCCCACCGGATGGCGCGCGTAGCCGCTGGCACGTTCACCACACCGGCCAAGGGCAGTCTGCGCCAACGCCGTGTTCGTGCTGGCCAGGCGCCGAAGTGCCCCGCCCTGACCCGCTGGTCAGCCACTCCCGCGCAGCGGGGGAACCTCATTCCGGCCCCGGTTATCAGGGCCGCCGGGGCCATCTGCGTCGGGGTCTCATGGGTCCCTTCAGGTGCCGCAGGCCGGGTCGGGTCTTCGAACCCATCCGATGCCGGGCCGACCCGTCCCAGTCCTACGACTGCACGACCACGGCCCGCGGATCAGCCCGCGTAGTCCCGGATGACCCGGATGGCCAGTGCTGCGCGGGCCGGGGCCAGTTCCTGCGCCACCGCCGCAGCGCAGCCCTCGTCGTACGTGACCTGCGCCGGGTACGGCCCGCCCGCCGCCGCACACCGGCGGCGCAGGTGGGTCGGCGGGTGGGTGCTGTCCACGCTGTGCCCGCGCCGGGCCGCGACCCGGCGCAACCTCTCGTACTCGTGCTCCGGTACGGCGCCCATGCGCAGGGCCAGCCGCTCCCACAGCCCCTGCTCCGCCCGTTCGCGGGCCTCACGACCGGCCGAGCCGCCCTGTACCTGGGCCGCCACCGACTCCCGGCGCAGCTCCGGACCGACCGCCGGACCGACCAGGAGGCGGTCCATCAGGCCGACGGCCGCCTCCGTGGACCCGACCCTGGCCGCGCTCACGTCGGCGAGGTACTCAGCGCGTTGCGAGGCCCGCAGCGTCAGGTGGTCGAGGAGTACGAGCAGCCCGTAGACCGCCCACCGAGGCAGGAACGTCACAGCATTCACGAACCGGTCGAGCAGGCCGCTCGGCGGGGTCGGTGCGAGCACGTAGTACCAGGTGGCCAGCGCGTGCAGCGCGCCTCCCGTGACGATGCCGCGCCGGGTGTCCCCGTGGGCGAAGTGCCCCAGCTCGTGGCCCAGCAGCGCCACCCGCTCCTGGGGCGAGAGGATCTCCCACAGCCCGAGGCCCAGGACCATCATGCGCCGCGCCCGCAAGCCGTACGTGGTCACACTCGCGTTGGCCTTGGGGTCCACCACCACGGCATGCACGCCGGGTGTCCCGACGGCAGCCCCGACCTCGTCGATCAGCGCGAACAGACGCGGCGCGTCGGCGCGGTACAGAACCCGCGCATCCTTCGGCAGGCGCACCGGCCGGGGCCGCAGCAGCGCAGCGAGGCCGAGCAGCAGAGCGCCCAGCACAGGCTGTACGCCGGTGTCCCAACCCGACACCACCAACAGGATCCCCGTCACCGCCAGCACCACGGTCACCCCGTGCACCACCAGGGAAAGCACGAACGCCACCAGGGTCGCGGCATCGCGCCCCACGGGCCGGCTCTGGCTCCTTCCCTGTTCCATCTCGGCCGCGAGCTGCTCCCCGTACGCGTGTGCCAGCCTGCGCCGCGCGGCCGGCATCCGGCCCGGCTCCGGTTCCGGTGCGCCCGGATCCACGTTCCAGTCGCAAGCGGCGCACCAGTCGACGTACCTCTCGTCCACCGGGACCGGGGCCCCGCACTCCGGGCACTCCCGAACGGACGTCACCTCTGCGGTGCTTCTGCCTTCCATGGTTCCCTCCCCGCAGCGGACCGAAAGGCCCGCGGTCCCGGCAGGATAGGACGCCCTCCTCCAGCCCGCGAATCCTGGGGTGAGCTGCACCAATTCATGCACGCGAGCGTGGTGATCCTGCACCCTGATCTGTGCACTGGCTGGAACTGCGGGCGGTAGGCAGCGCGGGTTTCGGACTGCGGCGTGTGGGTGGCAGAGGGGCATCGACAACCGACGGACAGCGGAGCCGAAGACCGGCCGGGGCCGCCTCACGTCGGCCGAGCCTTCAACTGGCCAGGCCCGACGAGTCGGCTGCCTCGGGTGGATGCGGGCTGAACCGCACGTGGAGCGCGCCCCTACAGGGCGAGTTCGAGGTAGGCGGCGAGCTTGTCCTCACGTGCCGCGAGGGCCCTGCGCCATATGGCGAGGGCGAAGGGCGGAACCATGCTGGGAGAGATGTCTTCGGGCAGGCAGAAACGGATCTCACCGATCTCCGACTCCTGGAGGGTGATGGCCCGCTGCTGCTCCGGGCTCAGCTCGGGGCCGTCGAAGACGTAGAAGACATGGGAGCCTTCCGCCCTGGTCACCCAGGCGGTCACCAGGAGGTCCCCGATCTCCAGTTCCAGGCCGATTTCCTCACGGACCTCCCGGCGCGCAGCTGCGGTGGGGAGTTCACCCTCCTCAAGGTGGCCGCCCGGCAGGTTCCAACGCTCCTTGTAGACCGGGTTGACGATGAGCACCCTGCCCTGCTCGTCCCTGATGATGGCAGCGGCGGACGCAGTGGCCCTCGCGCGGCCGACGGATGTGGTCATGAATGACTCCTCGGAGAAGAAATCTCTCTGGCAGAAGGAATCTCTGCCGGGACGCCTGGCTCACGGACCGGAGCCCGCATGTGGAAGCACATAGCCATGATCCAGTACGACTGCGCGGTGGCCCCGGCACGGGGTCCGACGTCCCAGCAGGGTTCGGGCAGCAGATGAGCTCGGCTTGCCCGGTCACCCCGCCGCGGGTCCATCACCCCGACGTGGGGAGCGCGAACCGTTGGAGGTTCAGTCGAAAGCTGTGGACGCAGTCTGTCGCTACGACACGGTGACCCAGGCGATCGTCCGGGTCGTCGCCGAGGACATCGAGATCGGCGGACGGACGCTGCGCGAGGGCGAGCTGGTGTACCTGTTCCTCGGTGCGTCCAACCGCGATCCCGAGCGGTTCGAGGACCCCGACCGGCTCGACCTGTCCCGCCCGGGAAACCGGCACCTGAGCTTCGGCGTCGGCCCGCACTTCTGCGTCGGTGGTCCGCTGGCCAAGCTCCGGGCCGAGGTGGCCATCGCCACGCTCGTCCGCCGCCTCCCACACCTGCGGCTGACCGACGAAGCCGCCCTCGAATGGCGGCACAACCCCCTCCAACGGCGCCTGAGCGCCCTCCCGATCAGCTACTGACACATGAATGACGACGAAGGAGAACTGACCATGGCCCGAGAATTCGAGGTCCGCCGCGAGCAGGACCTCCTCGCCACGCCCGAGCAGGTCTGGGACGCGGTCGCCACCGGCCCCGGCAACCTCGGCTGGCTCTACCCGATGGAGGCCGAGCCGCGCGTCGGCGGAAAGGCCACCCGGGGCGACGCCACCGACGTGGCGTGGGAGCCGCCGCGCCACTTCGCCGTTCGGGCGACCCAGGACGGCGGGTTCTCCAACACGCTCACCTACCGCATCGAGCCGGGCGACGGCGGCCGAGCCACCTGCGCATGGGAATCCACTGGGTGCACACGGGCGTCGTCGACGACACCTGGAACTGGTACACCAAGTCCGACGCGGCCGAGAAGCACGTCGACTTCTACCAGCACGGCCTCGCCGAGTACCTGAGTCACTTCGCCGGCCGCCCCGCCGTTTACGTCAAGGCCGACCGCGCCGAGCGTACCGACGACCCCGCCGACTTCGCCGCCCTGCGCCGGCGTCTCGGCCTCGCCGACGACACGGCCGTCGACGACCGGCTGTCCCTCGACCTCTCGGGTACGGACGGCGGCTCGACGGAGGTGGTCGTGGACTGGCTGAGCCCCGACTTCGTCGGCCTGTGGGGCCCGGACGCGCTGTACCGCTTCTTCAACGGAAGTTCCTGGAACTGTCCGATCTGGCTGGGCCACCACCTGTTCGCCGAGGACACGGACGAACAGCAGGCCACCAAGGCATGGAACGCCTGGCTGGGCGGCGCCTGACGCGTCGCACGACAGGCAACCAAAGGACGTCCGTTCCGCGGCCATGGGCCGTCTGCGGGAGAAAGCGTTTCCCCGTGTACCGCAGCGGTTCGTGGTCGTGGCAGGCCTCGACACCGTCGACCAGGGGGGTGAGGAACCGGCCCGCCAGGGGAGCGTTCTTGAACTGGTTGCGCTCGTGCCCATGGCGACGTAGGAGCCGGCCAGATCGGTGCGGTCGTAGATGGGCCTCCTGGCGCAGCGGGCGCACTCCGACGGTGAACTCGGCCCCGACCCCGGACGTGCGGTTGAACCCGCCCGACCAGGGTCCGGCGGCGTTGACCACCACCGATAGAACTCAAGAGGTCTACCCGGTCCTGTTCATCGACTGTGTGCACGTGAAGCTGAGGGACGGCCAGGTCGCGAACCGTCCGATCTACGTCGTACTCGCGGTGACGGTGGAGGACACCCGGGAAATCCTCGGGCTGTGGGCCGGCGACGGCGGAGAGGGCGCCAAGTACTGGCTCCAGGTACTCACCGAGATCAAGAACCGCGGCGTGTCCGACGTCTGCATGGTCGTACGCGACGGCCTCAAGGGCCTGCCCGATGCCATCGAGACCGTCTGGCCCCAGGCCATCACACAGACCTGTGTGGTCCACCTCCTGCGGGCCTCGTTCCGCTATGCGGCCCGCCAGGACTGGGACAAGATCTCCAAGGCACTCAAGCCCGTCTACACCGCAGCGACCGAGGAAGCCGCCACCGAGCGGTTCCCGGAGTTCTGCGAGAGCCGGGGAAGAAGTACCCGGCGATCGTGTGGCTCTGGGAGAACGCCTGGGCCGAGTTCGTGCCATCGAGTCCGTCAACGCGCAGAAATGACAGCGGCCGTGGGGTGGCTGGCTCTGTGGTCGCATTCACCGGTCGGGGACTGTGCTTGATCACAGCCGGGTGGCCAGCCAGATGGTGACGGCCGCGGTAACGGTGAGTCCGGCGTTGAGTGCGATCCGGCGGTCTTGGCTGATCAGGTGGACGGTGATCGCGCCGGTTTGCAGGAGTATGAAGCCGATGGCCGCGGCCGGTGCCAGCGAGGGAGCGATGCCGGTCAGCGGCGGCAGTATCAGGCCCGTAGCGCCGAGTATTTCGACCGTCCCCAGCGCCCTGAGGGCAGGCAAGGGCATGTGGTCGACCCAGGCCATCATCGGTCGGAGTTGATCGCGGCTGCGGATCACCTTCAGTGTGCCTGCGTAGAAGTAGAAGAGTGCGAGCAGTCCCGCGACGATCCAATAGGCGATGTTCATGGTTCCCGTTCATGGGCCGCCGGTTCACGGGGCCCCGTCGATTGCGTCGTTTGCCAGAAGAGCCCTGGTGGCGGCCCGGTCCTTCGTTCGAGGGACCCGAACGCCGTATGGCGGCAGCGCCACGGCCTTGCCTGCTGAAGAGAGGGTGGCCGGGCGGTGCTGTGCCGTCGGCTTCAGGCGAGGTCGGTGGCGGGTTCGGTCGCGTAGCGGCTCATCGCGTCGATGTTGGCCTGCGGCGTCAGCGGCCGACCCCCTGCGAGCACCCCCTGGAGGTCTCGGAAGTACTGCACGTACAAGTCGGGGGTGAATGTGCTGAGCATGACGGCGGGTTGGTCGGTCAGGTTGGCGAAGGTGTGCGGGGTGCCCGGCGGAACCATCACGAGCGTGCCCGTGGCGGCGTCGTAGTCCTCCTCGCCCACGGTGAACCGCACGGTGCCGGAGAGGATGTAGAACCCCTCGTCGTGCTGGCCGTGGCGGTGCTGCGGCGGTCCCTGGGTGTGCGGGGCAAGAACGGACTCTGCGATCGCGAGGCGGTGTCCGGTGTGGCTCCCGTCCTCCAGGACGCGCATGCGCGTGGTGCCCAGAACGATCGTCTCGCCGCCGCCGGGACCCACCACCGACAGGGCGGGTCCGGTCTGTGGTTTGCTGGTTCGTGCTTCTTCGGTCATGTTCACCAGTGCACCGCCCAAGCTCCCTCAGTGTCCAAGACCCGTTCCGCGGCGCCGATACCCGGTGGGTATCGTTGCAGCGTGGAGCTACGCACCTTGCGCTACTTCGTGGCGGTCGCCGAGGAACTCCACTTCGGCCGGGCCGCCACCCGACTACACATGAGCCAGCCGCCACTGAGCCGGGCGATCAAGCAGTTGGAAGCCGATGTCGGGGCCCTGCTGTTCGCCCGCTCGCCAACGGGGGTCACGCTCACTGCGGTCGGCTCGGTGCTGCTCGACGAGGCGCGGGCCCTACTCGAGCATGCCGACCGCGTCCGGGTACGTGTGAGCGCGGCAGCCGGCGTCGCGACCATCACCATCGGCATCCTGGGCGACGGTACCGACCCGGGAGTGGCCAGGCTCGCCGCTGCCTACCGCCGAAGCCATCCCGGCATCGACATCCGCATCCGCGACACCGACCTGACCGGCCCGACGTGTGGGCTGCGCGCCGGACTGGTCGACATCGCTCTGACCCGAGCGCCGTTCGACGAAACCGCCCTGACGGTGCGTGTGCTGCGAAGCGATCCGGTCGGGGTGGTCCTGCGTGCCGACGATCCGCTGGTCCGCCGCGGCCGGCTGCGGCTGGCCGAGCTGGGCGACCGCCGCTGGTTCCGGTTCCCGCAGGACACCGACCCCATCTGGCAGTCGTACTGGAACGACGGCAGGCCGCGCGAGGGCCCAGTGGTGCGCGCCGTCCAGGAATGCCTGCAGGCCGTGTTGTGGAACGGCACGGTAGGCCTGGCTCCGCTCGGACACGACCTGCCCGCGGAGCTGGCCATGGTACCGCTGACCGACATGCCGCCGAGCCGAGTGGTGGCGGCGTGGAACCAGGGCGACACCAACCCGTTGATCCGATCCTTCATCGAGACCGCGACAACCGCCTACCGTCACTGAGGACCGGCAACCGGCGCTATCGCAGCTCATGAACGATTCGAACGCTGCGGGCCCCAGGGACCGCCTCTCCGAAGCGGTGAACATCTCCTGATTCCTTCTCGGGTTCTGGCTCAGGTCCTGTGGTGGAGGCACGCCGAGTGTTCTCCGAGCATGCCCTGACGGCCCCGTGGACGCTCGTCCCGATGACGACGAACCTGGCCAAGGCGCGGGAGTGGCTTCAGTCCTGGACGGATGTATCCAGGGCGGAAGGCATCTTGTACACAAGGTTTGGTGTGGACCGATTGACCACCATGCTGTCCGCACCTCTACCCGTCACGACTTCTTCCGTCCCAGCGCCCCGCGCAGGCCACGAAGAATCCTGTAGCAACACCCGCGTTCGCTCCCTGCAGTCACCGCATGGCCACCGAGGGCGAGAGCCCGAGCCAGTCCGACATCACCGCGATGCTCGCCGACCAGACCCGTGCCTGCACGACAGCGCGCCGCGCCATCGCCGCCGGCGGCCAAGTGGTGGTCTGGGACAAGGAGGTGCCCCATTGGATGGTTGCCAGCATCGCTGCGACGAGGACCGAAGCCGAATTGCAGCAGATGGCCGCCGACGGGCTCGCGGAGGTCTACTTCCGGGACAGCGGGAGCCGCGTGGTTGCAGGTGGAGTTCACCGACATCGACTACATCGACATCGCCTGCTGACCAGCGGGTGCCCCGGTTGTGTGAGCAGAAGGCGGAGAGCCCGCGTCCGGAGACGCGGGCTCTGATGCGCTGTGACATGCGACACAAAAGAGAGTCAAGTCTGCTGCGAACAGACGGCCCCGCAAACCGTCCGGGCTATGGGAGCGGCTTCGGGGACAACTATCAACGCCGCCCAGGGCATTGGCGTTGGATTCGGACGGCTTCGGACAGCTCCGGACGGTCTCCCGGACGGCTGGGGGTGCCAGTGTCTCTTGACGTGCTAATCGCCACGGATCAGGCGCGGTAGCTACGGACGGCTGCAGACGCTGTCGGACACTCCTGCAGACACCCTCGGCCACTCTCGGATGGGGTCGGAGGGGGCGACAGTCCACTAGGTCAGTTCGCTCCTGACGCAGAGTCGTTTCTCCGTTCTGGAAGAACTGATTCCTCTTATCCGAGTCGAACTCCCGTCCCACAAAGCTGCGTTGTGCAACGAGAGGTGGGAGCTGCATGCTGAAAGCGCGGTCGCCGATCGGCCGCAGGGGCCTGCGAAGCCGATACATCGCCTTCCTGCGGCTCTGCGGCTCTGCGGCTCTGCGGAATCCGGGACACCGAAGACTGGGTGTACGCCTGGCGCCGCCTGAAGGCGCGCCAGCGTCCGCAGGCCGGAGGCTGGCTCAAGGCCTGATCCGGACATCGACTACATCAACATCGCGTACTGACCCACGGCATGGCGGAGGGGAGTCACCCAAACGTGGGTGACTCCCCTCCGCCATGCCCGGTGATCCATCGCTAGGCCGGGTTCCTCATGCCCGGCCGCGTCCTGGCCGTGTCGCAGGATCGGTAGCAGGGTCTCGGCGGCGTCACATCCGGTGCACGCCGTGGTGCCGGGCAGGGGCAGGGCATCGAGCGCCGCCATCGTCGTCACCGGAGTGCGCGGTCGGTGGCCAGCTGGCACCCTGCGGCGTGCACGATGGCGGCTCGGTTGCGGGTGTGGCCGTCCAGGACCCATGTCCAGGGCGCGGTGAGTGCCGGAGCGGGAAGTGGGGTGCCGGTGGGTTGGCGCGGCGTCCAGATCCACACCGGGGAGGGGACGCATGCGCAGGTCACAGCCGTGTCGCGAGCTTCGTCCGAGCGAGTTCAAAAATCTTTGAGCGCCGTGCGACATCCACACTTGTACGCCCCGTGGGCAAGGGGCAATTTGGAGCACACTGTACAAGCCGCCTACGCGTACGCGAGACCCGGGATTCACCCGGGTGGGGGATGGAGGCGGCCGCCACAGTGCTGCTGCCGGGCGGATCCGGCAACCGCCGACACCGGGCGAGAGAAGGGCAGCGGCGCTGCGGACGCCGACACGAGGAGCACTGGCTGTGGAGCGGCCTCGGCCGGCCCGTGCCCCGGGACAGCCAGAGCAGCGCGACGGGAGGCGTACGCAGACGACCAGCAGCAGGAAGTCCTCACTGCCTCGCCGAGCACCCGGTCCTCTCGCCCCCTGCAGGAGCAATTCAGCTGAGTTGTGCCTCAGCGAAAAGCGGCGATGCTACGGGCGACCCAGCCGTTGAAGGGGCGCGGGGCGCGGCCGAGGACCCGTTCCACGTCCGGGCTGATCCGCAGTTCGGCGGGGTTCGGGGCGGCGATGATGTCCAGGGTGTCGTCGGCGAGCTCCGGCGGAACGAACCGGGTCATCGCGGCCTTGGCCTCCTCGCGGGTGAGTTCGTGGAACCGCACCGGCGCTCCGAGCGCAGCGGCGATGGCTTCCGCCTGCTGGCGCGGCGTGATCACCTCGGGCCCGGTCAGCTCGAAGACTCCGCCGGTATGCCGGTCGTCCAGCAGGCAGGCCGCCGCGACCGCGGCGATGTCCGCCGGGTCTACGATCGGAACCCCGACATCGCCGAAGGGCGCGGCGACCGTCCCTTGCGTGCGGACGGACTCCGCCCAGGCCAAGGCGTTGGAGGCGAAACCGCCCGGCCGCAGGACAGCCCAGTCCAGGCCGGACTCCCTCAACGCGTCCTCCACCGCGCGTATCGCGATCCGCGACGGGCCGAGCGGCCTGGTAGCAACGCCCTGCGAAGACAGCAGGACGACCCGGCGGACCCCGCTGGCCACAGCCAGGTCGATCATGTCGGTCGGCTTGGCTTCGGGGGCGTGCAGGTCGCCGGACAGCAGGAGGAACAGCGCCTTCACCCCCTCCAACACGGCGGCGAGACCATGCGGCTCGGCCAGGTCGGCCGGCACGTGCCGGACCCCGTCCGGCACCGCCGCGGCGTGCCGCGACACCGCCGTCACCTGCTCGCCCGCCTCGGCCAGGGCCTGCGTCAAAGGCCGGCCGACATTCCCGGTAGCCCCGGTCACCACAATCATGTTCAGCTCCTGGTCAGTTGTGCGCTGTGACAGCTGACGGTAGGAGGCAGGCTTACTTTCCGTAAGGACATACCCAGAGGTAAGCTCCGGACATGGGGGAAGGCGCGCAGCTGACGCAGGCCGAGGCGGGCAAACCGTATGAGGTGTTTCACACCGACTGCCCCGCACGTGACGTGGTCGACCACGTGACCAGCAGGTGGGGTATCTGGGTGCTGATCTCCTTGCGGAGTAACAATCTTCGTTTTTTTGAGCTGCGCGACAGCATTCAGGGCATCAGCGAGAAGATGCTCGCTCAGACACTGCGCGCACTGGTCCAGGACGGGCTGGTCTGGCGGGAGGTCGAGCCGACGACGCCACCCCAAGTCACCTACGGGCTGACCGAGTTCGGCCAGGACGTCGCTGAGCCACTGACGGACTTGTTCGACCGGATCACCCAGCGGCTGCCGCCTGGCCAACGTCCGCCACGGAGCGACTGAGCGCAACAGGCAGCGAAACGGCTGCTGTGGCGCCCGGTGGGCGCTGTGGCGCGTTCGTGAGGTGTGTCGCCGGTCGAGGCGTACCGCAGGTCGCGGCACCGTCCTTGCAAGGGGGCCCATGGTGGTCTCCGTCGGCCGAGGTGCTGAGGCTGAACTCGTGGTGTCGTGCCGCTGATCAGGCGGGTCTGATGGTCAGGCCGGTCTCGGCGAGGCAGCCGTCTATGAGGTGACTGCGGTACTGGATGTGGCGTAAGCCGCGTCGGATGCGCTGGTCGAGGTGTTCGGGGGTGGTGAAGACGGGCGGCTCAGGGATGGGTCCGGGCTCGGCGGTCGAGGAGGTGGCGACGCCGCGAGCTGATGCGCTCGGTCGAGCATCGCTCGCACGAGGGCCTGAACAACCGGGCTGAGTACGGCCACCAGCCCACCTGCCAGCGGACCGTTCGCGCCTTCGGGGCGTTCGGACGCGCGTGCGGCTGGATGGATGACATCGGGGTGTCGATGGCCGAGGCCGACGTGCCGGCGAGTCAAGTTTGGCTTCGTCTGGTTACTCAACGGTTTACGACGGTGGTCGAGAGGTCTGATGGCGCTGAAGATGTTGGTTCCGCGGCTGGGGGGCGGGTCAGCGGGGCGTACCACGGTGGTCGGTTTGCTGGCCGTGTTGTCGAGTATCGCGGTGGTCGCCCCTGCGCTGGGAGTGGCGCGGGCGAGCGGTTCTCTGGTCCCGCAGACACCCCTGTCGGGGGAGTGCATCCCCCAGTTCGTGACCCTGCTGCCGGTCTTCGGACCGGCGGGGTCGACGCCTCGTGTCGATGCGGCGACCCACAGGGATCTGACCGTCACCATGACGGAAACCGATCAGGCAGTGCTCCCGCAAGGGCAGCATGACACGTGCGGCCTCGGCGTGACGTTCGGCAAGACCCGGGTGTGGGCTTATGAAACCTCAGACACGAACAGCAAGCAGGTCCTGGGTCCCGCGCACTGGCCGGCGGTGACGATCGAAGCCGAGAGGCACACTCCCACGCGGGTCACCTACGAGAACAAGCTGCCGAGTTTCAATCCGTCAAATCCGTACGGTCCCGGGCTGGTGCAGGGCCTCATGAAGGTTGATCAGACCCTCCACTGGGCTGATCCTTTGAAGACGCCGGGCGCCGGGCACGCCACGAACTGCGACGAACCGGAGAATGCCGATAATCCGGTGTGCCAGCCCTACACCGGGCCACAGCCTGCCACGGTGCACCTGCACGGCGCCGAGATCAGCGCCTGCTACGACGGCGGTCCGGACACATGGTTCACCCCGAACGGCCTGACCGGGCCGCAGTACTGCACGGACGGCAGACCTCGTCCGGGCAACGCCGTCTACACCTACCAGAACTCCCAGGAACCCGGGACGCTGTGGTTCCACGACCACGCCCTCGGAGCCACCCGCAACAACGTCTACGGCGGTTTGGCGGGCTTCTACTTCCTCAGGCAGCCGAGCCAGGAGCCCAAGGGCCTCCCGAGCGGGCCCTACGAGATCGAGATGGCGCTGCAGGACCGTGTCTTCGACACCAACAGTCAACTGCTCGTCATTCCGCCCTCCAATCCGGACTACCACCCCTTCTGGGGTGTGCGTGAGTTCGGAGATGTCGCGACCGTGAACGGAGCGGCCTGGCCGTACCTCAAGGTCGAGCCGAGGCGCTACCGCTTCCGCCTCCTCAACGGCGCCAACGGGCGGCGCTTCTCGCTGCACTTCGGCGGCGCCCCCGTATACCAGATCGGCGCTGACGACGCCTACCTGAACGCGCCTGTGCCGGTCAACGACACGGCGTGCGCAGGAGGGGAGTCCACGACCGAGTGCAGCGACGTGGACTTCATGCCCGGCGAGCGCGCCGACATCATCGTGGACTTCGCGAAACTGGCCGGAAAGACGATCACGGTGACCAACACGGGATCGCTCGACACGTCCCTGCCGAACATCATGCAGTTCCAGGTGACCAAGCCCCTGACCGGCCACGACAGCAGCTGCGATCCGGCTCATCCCATCCCGGCGAAGGGCATCTGTGCCCGTCCGGTGCCCATGGTCTCCCTGACCGGCCAGGACGGCAGGCCGCGCGTCAAGATCGACAAGGTCAGGCAGTTCGTGCTCAACGAACTCAGCACCGCAAGCACACAGCCAAGAGGCGGAAACATCCAGGAATATCTCAACAACACCCTCTACGACGGGCGCGAGTCCCCCAGCATCCAACGGGAGTTCCCGAAAGACGGCATCAGCGAGCTGCCGAAGGTGGGATCGACCGAGGTGTGGCAGTTCATCAACGCCGAGGACGCGGCGCAGGCCTACCACCCCATCCACACCCACCTGGTCCAGTTCCAGATCGTCAGCCGCCAGAACATCGACTACACGAACTACGAAAAGGCGTGGAGCGGGTCCTTCCCGAGCTTCTGCAAGCCCACCGACGTCGACTTCTGTCCCGGCTACGGCCCACCGCTGCCGTACGGGAACCCGAACGCCGACGGGGCGATCGGCGGGAACCCGGCGATCAATACATTCCTCCAGGACCGTCCGATGCCACCGGAACCGGGTGAATCCGGGTGGAAGGACACGGTCAGGGCGTTCCCCCATCAGGTGACCACGGTCATCGTGCGTCTCGCTCCGACCAGCGCCCCGGTCCACCGCTCCGAGCCCGGACGCAACCTGTTCCCGTTCGATCCGACCGAGGGCCAGTACGTCTGGCACTGCCACGTCCTCGGTCACGAGGACAACGAGATGATGCGACCGTACCGAGTGGTCGACCGCAGCCGGGAACACGATCGGGAAGACGAGAACGGCAACGGCATCAAGGCCGACAAGAAGAAGAGGGAGGACACCGAGCCCCGGCATGGTCGCACGACGGCTTCGTGACGAACTGCCAGAAGGCCGTCACGCCTCAGCCCGCCGCGGAGCCGGTGAGAAGCCGCTCCACGGCGCTGACCAGCACGAACTGGCCGCAACTCGTGGCGGCGGCCATCAAAGACGTCTGCGGAACTCCCCAGCTCCATCCCTCCCGCGGGCGGCCGGGTCACGTCAGGCTCGGCACCACGGCGCTCGTCACTGTCCTTGAGGTGCTCGGCGAGCAGGCCGGGCACGTCGATGGAGTGCGGTAGCTCAGGTGCCTGCTTCTGGTCCTCGACGTCGGCGGCCACGCCGTCGAACTCCTCCAGGACGTTGCTGACATCGCGGGCTTCGGCCGCGTCGAGCACCCTGCGGATGCTCTTGGGCGCGACGTCGTACCGCTGGGCGAGCGCCTACACCGAGCGCCCTTGGCGCAGGAGAGTACGCCGCCACGACGGATTGTGGTTGGCGAGCTTGACCACCACCCCGTTGAAGTCGGGGACGCTGCTGTCGCCGAGCGCGGAATGTGGGCTCCCAGCCGCCAGCCGGCGCAGACCCCACGGTGCCGAGGGCATTGCGGCGCCACGACCGAGCGGCGCCGCGGTGATCGCCGGTCCGAGTGCTGCGGGAAGGTCTCCTCGACTGCCGCGGCCAGGTCATCGTCGGCCAGACTGGCCGCATCGAGCTGAAGCAGGGCGTCATTGCTGCCCCGAGCTCTTCAGCAGACTCTACGAAACCGAGGCCAGCTCGTTATGACCCCATTGCAAAGAGTTGTTTGAGGCGGGCCTGGATCAGCGGTAGGCCGGCGATGGGGACGGCATAGTGGCCTGCCCCTTCCAGGACGGAGAGGTTGATGTCGTTGCCGTTGGCCACCATCTTGTTGACGACGTTGTAGGTGACGGAGTTCGGGCTGGTGATGTCATCCGTCCCGTACAGCCACAGGACAGAGCCCGGCAGGGTTGAGGTTTCGAGCTTGCCTTGGTTCTGCTCGAAGAATCGTCTGTTCTCCGGAAGCAAGTTGGGCGTGTCTCCGCGAACCCCCGGATAGGAGTCCAGACGGTGTGACGGGGAGGCACTCAGATAGTTCTGGATGTCCTGCTTGACGCGGGCGTTCAGGTCGTCCAGGCAGCGCTGCCAGTCCTGGTGATAAAACTTGAGCATGTTCGGGCCGTAGACCTTGCTCGGGTCGACGTCGTGGCCCGCGTAGCGTTCGGTCTTCGTGAAGTAGATGGTTTCTGCGTTGGCGAAGACCAACTGGTCGATCTGGTGGTCCGTCGGAGGGAGGCCGGACTGAGAGACGTTGTCGATGTCCTGCCACAGGATTCTGTTCATGGCGGGAACGTCCGGAACCGGGGCGAGGGTGATGACACCGCGGTATTTCAGGTCCGGGTCTGCCTTGGTGGCTGAGTCGGAGTAGTAGGCGGCGGCAAGCGCTGAGAAGCCGCCTTCCGACCATCCCGCTGGGACCCACTGCCCTGACAGTCTGTCGCCTAGGTATCGCTGCGCGGCGACGGCGGCGAAGATCATGGAGTTGCCCTCACTGGACAGGTCGTAGTAGCCGTGCCCCGTGGTGACGCCCGCGGATGCAGGTCCCAGCCCCTCATAGTCCGGCGCGATGACGGCGATGCCCATCTTCAGGACGGCTGCCAGCAAGGCGTCGTTCGTGCCGTCGACCCAGGTATTGTGTTCCTGGAGTTGGACGCTGGGCGCGCACTGCGGTGCCCATCCGACGGTTCCGTGCCCCCACACGAAGAGCGGCCAGCCTCCTGTCGGAGGTGCTTTCCTGGGAAGGAACAGCATGGCCGTGGCATTGATTTGGTTCCCCTGCATGCCCGGCATGCGATAGACGAGAAATTTGCCGTCGGCCACAGCGGATATCCCCCGGGGCACGTTGCGCAGAGGGGTGGGAGCACCTACTACGTCCCCGTTGCCTGCGGCATCGGTGGAACGGCCCGGGCCTCCCGATGGAGGGATGGGCCCACCGATGAGGAGCGCGGCCAGGAGCACGACCGCACATGCTCTCTCCCCGTGAAGGAACGCCCTCCGGTGGAGTCTGCGCCGGCCCGGCTCCTTCGGGAGGCCGGGGCGGGGGGACGGTCCCGGCGGAGGAGTGTGTATCGGTGCGTCGGCCATACCCGCGACCCCGCTTTCGTCTTCTTCCCATCCTGAGCTTCCTGCAGTGCGTCGAAGCGTGGAAGTCCGGGGCTCAGGGACGGTGGCTGTGCACTCATCGTCGGCCGTAGGCGGGGACCCGCGCCTGCCGAGGGGCGGTTCGGTGCGCCATTCGGGTTGCTGTGCCCGGATCCGGTGTTCACCGGCGCCGAGGAAGAGCCTGTCGGGTTCTCCGATGGCGCTGTCGCATGCCCGGGTGAGGCCGCGCCTGCCGAATGGCCTACCTGAGTGACGTTAGGCAGGTGCAGAGACCCCTTGCTGCTTACCGTCATCGAGGAACAACTCCTGAAGGGGTGCCCGGACGCAAGGGAGGTCGGCAATGGCGACGCGAGAGCCGCTGGCTCGCCGGGCGCGAAGAAGGACCCGCCGCACTGTCGGGGCCTGCATGCTCGTCGCGGGGTGCGTCATCGCGAGCTGCGTGCCCTCGGCCGCAGCGAGTCCGCAAGGGGGCGCTGGCCTGTGCGCGACGGAGCCCTTCCCTCCATCGGAAAGTGCTCCGCCCCCGGTTCTGTCGGGCAGCGATGTGTGGAGTTTCGTTTCTGCTCCGGGCCTTCACCCCATGCGAGTGAAGGTGACCGCGAACAAACCGGGGACGGCTCGCGGAGACGTCTTCGTCGCCCCGTTCAGTGCGGACCAGATGGTCGGCCAGACCGGAGCACTGATCAACGACAACTCCGGCGATCCGGTCTGGTTCCGGCCTCTGCCCTCCAGCAACCTCCAGAACGCCGACTTCAAGGTCCAGACTTATTACGACGCCCGCAGTGGGAGGGGACAGCCGGTGCTGACCTGGTGGCAGGGGTCCCTCGCCCTTCCGCCGTGGTATACGAACCTGCCGGCCGGGGCGCCGGAACCGGGCGGGTGCTACTACATCTACGACACCCACTACCGCCTGCTCAGGACGGTCTTCGCACATCACGGCTACTACCCGGACGAGCATGAATTCACCCTGACCCGCAAGGGCACCGCGCTGTTCCTCGCATCCAAACCGGTACCCATGGATCTCACGCCTTATGGGGGACCGAAGAACGGAGCCATCCTGGACAGCGAGGTCCAGGAAGTCGACCTCGCCACGGGGAGACTCCTCTACTCGTGGAGCGCGCTGGACCACCTGGACCCAGCCGACTCCGAGGTATCGGCCTCCAGCGCGTCGTCGTCCGACGGGGTGTGGGACGCCTTCCATCTCAACTCCATCGACGAGGGGCCTGGAGGCCAGCTGCTGATCTCGGCCCGGAACATGTGGGCCATCTACGACGTCTCCAAGAGCTCCGGGCGGATCCGCTATCAGATCGGAGGGAAGAAAAGCGACTTCACCTTGGGTCCCAATGCGGACTTCTACTGGCAGCACGATGCCCGATTCCGGCCGGGAAACGGGATCAGCATGTTCGACGACGGCTGTTGCGACCTGCCCGACGGTGCACCCGAACAGCAGTCACATGGCCTGATCCTCAGCCTCGACTTCGACAATCGCAGGGCGACCGCAGCGAAGACCTACTACCATGAGCCGCCGTTGTACTCGCCGACCCAGGGAAACACCCAGGCCCTTTCCAACGGCAACGAATTCATCGGGTGGGGCCAGAGTCCGTACTACTCGGAGTACGCAGGGGCGGGGAACACCGAAGGCGACGGCTTGCAGAACCTGCTCCACGAAGCGAAGCTGCCGGGCTCAAACATCTCGTACCGAGCGTTTCGGAACGAATGGATCGGCACGCCGTACTACCCGCCGAGTGCGGCGGCACGGGCCGGCGGCGGGGGCAGCGTCGTCTACGCTTCCTGGAATGGCTCGACGCAGACCAGAGCGTGGCAGGTGCTCGCCGGACCTGACCCCGACTCCCTGTCGGCCGTCGTCGGACACGCCCCACGGTCCGGATTCGAGACCGCCATCACTACGAACAACCCCGGACCGTACTTTCAGGTGAGGGCACTGGATGCAAGAGGGATGGTCCTCAAGGCATCCAAGGTCGTGAGACGGCCCGGCTGACGGCTGACCAGGGGCACCGTGACAGGCGGGCGCCGAAGTGCCGCCCGCGGTGTCGCGGGTAAGTGCCTGTTGCCGTTCCGGTCTTGATGCCTGTTGATCGAACGGAGACTCGATCGGGTGCCCAATCGACCGCGCACCCCTGACTCTGCAGGGACAGTCAACCGATCAGTCTCTCCGCTTCGGGCCGGGCGGCTTGCATCCGCACGTCTGGTCGGCCTCACGTTGTCGACCGCCGCGGCAAAGAGCGCGCCGCGTCGGTGCGGCGTTGCTCCGTTGGCTGTTGTGTGTGGTGCCTATGTCACACCAGTGCCGCGCCGCCGTCTATCGCGAGCGTGGTGCCGGTGACGTAGGCGTTGGCCAAGACGAAGAGATAGGCCGCCGCGGCCTCCTCGGCAGTGCCGACACGCTGCGTGAGCAGTTCGGACCCGGCGCCCTGGAGGAAAGCCTCCGGATCCGGGACACTGCCGTCCCACAGCTCGGTGCGGATCACACCGGGCTGGATCACGTTGACGCGCAGAGGGGCGAGTTCGACGGCGAGTGCCCGGGACAGGGACTCGATGCCGCCGGTGATACCTGCCGTGAGCGCGGTTCCGGACAGGGGGCGGATCGCGAGGACGCCGGAGCTGAAAGTGATCGAGCCGCCGTCGCGCAGTCGCGGTGCAGCGTACTTGGCGGAGAGGTACGCGCCCCAGAACCGGCGCTCGAAGACGGCCCTGGCCTCCTGCGGGGTGGTGTCGACCAACGGCTTGATCAGCAGAGATTCGCCCGCGGTGTAGACGAGGTGGTCGAACTCCCCGACCTGCTCGAAGAACGCGGCGATGGCGTTGCCGTCGGCTACGTCCAGGCGGCGGCCTTCGGCCGGCTCGCCCAACCGCTTCGTCGCGGCGTCCACGCGGTCCTGATTGCTGGAGGCGACCACGACGTCCGCGCCAGCCGCCGCGGCCTGTTGGGCTACCTCGAAGCCGATGCCGGAGGTTCCACCGATGATCACGATCTTCTTGCCAGCCAGAGACATGGGATCCATCCCTTCGTCGATGCAGTGCCGGGGTTCGGTAACTGCCATGGCAAGAACGTACGCCCCCACATCGAGACGGTGAATGACTTGAAATCTCGATTCCCTGTCATATCGTCTCGCCGTGCAGGCACTAGAGTGGCGCTATGGACATCCTGAGCGACACCCTTGAAGTCTTGCGCACGGGACGCCCGATGGTGACTCGCACCGACGCGCACGCCCCGTGGGCCCTGAAGTTCCAACCCATCTCAGGAGCCGGATTCCACGTGGTCGTGGAAGGGCACTGCCACCTGCTGTCACCGCACGGCCAACCGCTCGCGCTCGGACCCGGCGACATCGTGTTCCTGCAGCGCGGCAGCGGACACACCCTGTGCGACGTGCCGGACCGCGATCCGGTGGACTTCGTACCGGACCGCGTGGACCGTTCCTCGCCGATCGGCCAGGTCACCGTGGACGGACCGGGGCCGCACACGGTGCTGGTGTGCGGCGCGTACGCGATCGACGTTGATCGCCCGCATCCGCTGTTCAGCGATCTACCGGAGGTCATCCACCTGCCCGCGGTTCCGGGCCGCCACCCGGTGCTGCGCTCGGCGGTCGATCAGCTGTGCGCCGAGTTCCACGCTCCGCAGCCGGGCTCGGACGCGGTCGTCACGGCGCTCATCGATCTGCTGCTGCTGTACATCCTCCGGTCGTGGTACGCCGAACTACCGAAGGAACGGACCCGGGGTTGGGCGGCCGCGCTGACCGACCCGGCAGTCGCCCCGGCCTTGAAGGCGATCCACGACGATCCCGGCCATCCCTGGACCGTGGAATCTCTGGGCACCCGCGCCGGGCTGTCCC
Source organism: Streptomyces sp. NPDC097981 (assembly GCF_040302565.1). NCBI lineage: Bacteria > Bacillati > Actinomycetota > Actinomycetes > Kitasatosporales > Streptomycetaceae > Streptomyces > Streptomyces sp. NPDC097981. The sequence goes on along the minus strand of NZ_JBEORW010000058.1, from coordinate 5,826 downwards.
GCGCGGCGTTCGCCCGCCGCTTCGCCTCGGTGGTCGGCGAGCCGCCGTTGACCTACCTGACCAACTGGCGGATGGCCACCGCGGCGCGGTTGCTGCACCAATCGCCGACCCCGCTGAGCACAATCGCGCAGCACGCGGGGTACACGTCGGAGTTCGCCTTCGCCAAAGCTTTCAAACGACACTTCGGATCGCCGCCGGGGGCCTACCGCAAGCAGGTCAAGGCGGCAGGCGACGAACCAGGCGGATACAACTGACGGTGAGGGCCAGGACATCACCGCAGCGGATTGGGAAGCGGTGGTCGTTGCCGATCCCGGCCTCGCGGTGGCCGCGATGTGATGGAGCGCCGGGCGGATCGAGTCCAAGAACCCAGCGATGCGGTGATCGCGACGATGCGCGAGGTGGCGGAAGTTCCGGAGGCGAAGGTCCAGGTTGACGACGGCGACTACTGCGACGCCAGATGCCTGCGGCCACCGCGAGATGATCAAGGGTTTGTGTGGACTCTTGAAGGTCGTGCGGTGGCCGCGGGCCGTAGCGTAGACCCTGCCCGATGGCAGGCGTTGTTCGACCAGGCCATGGCTCGGATTGCGGGCCTGTTCGGTCGAGTGGAACCGCGGGCCGCGGCCCGCGCCCATCTGCTCGGGTTGCTGTCCGGGACCGAGCCAAGAACTGCTGGCAGCTGGCGGAGCACGCCGGCCATAGCCGTCCCGGTCCGATGCAGCGGCTGCTGCGGTCCGCCTGTTGGGACGCGGGTACGGCGCGCGACGAGGTCCGCTGCTACGTCGTGGCCCATCTCGGCGCCGGTGACGGTGTTTTGATCGTGGATCTATGCCGAGACCGCGACTATGTCGAGAGTGTTGCTGGGGATGGCCCCTTTCGGGTGAATACGGGTGTGCCGGCCTCTGCACAGTTCTCGCGTCGAGCAGGACCTTGATCGTGGGGGCAGGGGGCTCCTGCGAAGGGATGGGGCTTGGCAGGATCGTGTCGGAAGGCGGGTGCTCTGGCACCGCAGGTCGAGGGCTACTGGGCCTGGCTGGCGCGGCGCGGGTACACGGCCCAGACCGCCAGGAACATGCTCAAGGATCTGGGGCAGGTCGGCCTGTGGCTTTCGAGGCAGGGTCTCGGTGCCGCTGATCTGGACGAGGGGCGGCTGAAGCAGCACCTTGTCGACCTGCGTAAGTCGGGTCGTCGTGCGGGTGGCCGGGCCGCGCGGGATGGTCCCGCTGCTGACGTTCCTGCGTGAGGCCGGGGTGGTGCCCGCGCCGTAGGTGCCACCGGCGGCGGAGGTTCTGCTGGAGCGGTACCGGTGCTGGATGGAGTCCGAGTGTGGCCTGTCGGCGTCGACGATGCTGCGTTATGGGAACACCGCTTGGCGCTTCCTTGCCGAACAGGCGGTGACTGACGGTCAGTTCGCGCCGAACGGTCAAGTCCTACCTGCAACACCGTTTCCGCGGCGGCGCGACCAACGCTGCGGCCCTCTTCCGCGAGATCCGCGAACGCGGCTACCGCGGCAGCCGCGTCGTCGTCACCAAATGCATCGCGACCCTCCGCGCCGGCACTGCCGCCCCGGAACCGCCTCAGCCGGTCCCCAGCCCCTGCCGGATCACCACCTGGATCACGCCACCCCGACACCCTGCCCGACAGCCAGCGCGAGCAACTCGACCGCATCCTGGCGGCCTGCCCTGACCTGGCCACGACCCGCGACCTCGCCCACGAGTTCAGCGCCCTCGCCCGCGAACGCCGCGGACGCGACCTCACCCAGTGGATGACCCGCGCCCTCGACCACGGGCCCTCACCGGTCCAGGGCTTCGCCACCTTCCCTCAGAACGACTGGGGCGCCGTCGTCAACGGCCTCACCCTGCACTGGAGCTCCGGCGCGGTCGAAGGCCAGGTAACACGGATCAAACCGATCAAACGCCGATCCTACGGCCGTGCCTCCTTCGCGCTGTTACGAACCCTCGTCCTGGCCAAGCCCCCCGTGACCGTCACGAAATATCCGCCACAGCCAAATCCAAAGAGCCTGTGTGCCACGAATGCGAAAGGAACCGTATGTAGGAACCGTTCTGGAAGCAATGCTGTGCAAGTCATGAAGGTATGGCCCTTCGGAGCCGCCCTGCGGGGGGAGGCTTCAAACCACCACATGCTGGTGATCAGGAGGACAAGAGCCGTGTAACGGGAGACTGTTACGCACGGTTCTGTGGGAGCCCGGGGGTGCGATTCCCCCGGGCGACCCGACCATCACGCCTGGGCCCGCTTGGAACGCGGCCAGCTCGTTGAACGGCCGCAGATGACCGCGGCGTAAATAGGGTGGCGGACCTGCCTCGACATTCGAGACCATCCGGTCATGTTGGATGGCGCCGCAAGACAGGACCTTCCGGTCGGCTTCGGATTCCGGCCGTATCGCGGCGACGAAGATCACGGCGCCATGGCCGCGGTGCGGCTGGGGTGTGTCAAACGGGACCAGGTCGATGTCCATTCGGTTGTGGAAGGGATGCCGACAGCGTCCGAGATCGCCCAAGCTTCTGCCAAGTTGGAGGAGCCGTCCAAGAACCAGATCCTGGTGGTGCTCGACGGGAGTCTCGTCGGCTACGCGACGATCCGGTGGTGGCAAGAGCGGGACGATACGTGGCTGTACCTGCACCGCGGCTACCTCTTGCCCGAGCATCGCGGCCAGGGCATCGGCTCAGCCATGGTGAGGTGGGCCGAAGAGCGGATCCGCCAGCTCGTCGAACAGCATGGAACGGCGCGGACGGCAGTGATCGGCGCGAACGCCGTGGCCTCCGAGCAGGACGCCACAGCGCTGCTGCTCGCAGCCGGTTACCGACGTGTCTTCAGCCTGGTCGAGTTGGAGCTGGGCGATCTGCAGCAGTTGCCCGAGCGGGGCAGCGAACTGCCAGCCGGGATACGGACCGGGCCGATTGGGGCCAGCCACTACCGTGCAGCCTGGAGGACGGTCGTCGATTCGTATGCGGACAACGCTTTCACTCAGAAATGGCCTTTCCAGGACTTCGTCGACACCGCCGACCCGGCATGCTGGAGGGCTGCCTGGAACGGGCAGGACATGGTCGGCGTCGCCCTCTGCTCCATCCGCCGCCACGACCGCAACGTAGGCGAGGTCGAAGAGCTGAGTGTCCGGACGGACCAACGACGCCTCGGAATCGGCCGGGTCCTGCTGCTGGACGGGCTGTGGAGCCTTCGCGAGCAAGGCGCTACGACCGCCCGGCTATTCACGGGCACGGCAAATCCGCACCAGTCCTACGACCTTTACGAGAGTGTGGGGTTCCGGCGGCAGAACGAGTACGTCCGTTACCGCAAGCCGCTTGCTTGATCGACCGGCCATTGGGCTGCCTGATTAGTCCATACGGGGATGGCCACCCTGCCGCCCACAGGCAGGTGCGGGTGATGATCCTGGTCGCGCGGTCACCGACGTCGCCGGGCAGAGGCGGCGTGACACTGTCGTCTCTGGCAACGGGCTCAGGGAAGCGAGCGCCGTCCTGTTCGTGGCGGGACCGCTGGCCGCGCGATCGGTGCGAGCTCCTACAGAATGGGGAGCAGTCTGGCCTTGGTGCCGCGGCGCGTCCTCGGGAATCTCCCAGACGTGGTGACACGTGCGGGGAACCCTGCTGCGTCCTTTCCTACGGCCGCTGCGAATACTGCGAAGGCCTGTTGTCGTGGGACGGCAACCAGGTGTATCGATTCTTCGTCTGAGAGGCATGACCTCTTCAGACGCGATGAACCTGGACGGACCTCCATGGCCGCACTGTGGGTACGGCGTCACAGCAACTGAGATCGGGTGCCGGGGCCGCGTCGTCGAGCCTTACACCGCCTGCCTGGCACATCTGGACGACGCCGATCGTTCCGGCTACCTCACCAGCCTGCGCCCGGGCGCAGACGTCGACCATCGCGGCACGCGTATATCGGCAGAATTACTGGCAGAACTACTCCGAGCAGTCACGGATCCCGACTTGGCCAGGGTGCGACTCGGGAGTGCTCGGTTCGGGTGTGCCGAGTTCAGCGGGGACGCCGACTTCCGCGCGGTGGAGATCGGCGGGGACGCCGACTTCGCCAAGGCAGTGTTCGCAGACAACGCCCTGTTCGCGGAGGCGGAGATCCACGGCGATGCCCAGTTCGCCGGCGTGGAGATCCGGGGGTATGCCCAGTTCGATGGGGCGAGGGTCGACAGTCACGCCCAGTTTGCCCGGGCTGTCATCGGCGGCTATGCCTGGTTCGTCGGGGCGGAGTTCGGCGGGGACGCTCTGTTCCCAAGGGTGCAGATCGGCAGCGACGCTTGGTTCGCCGGCGTCTCGATCGGCGGTCACCTCCAGTTCGGCGGAGCGACCGTAGGCGGCGACACAGCCTTCCGCGGCGCGACGGTCGTCGGTGACGCCCAGTTCGTCGGCGCCGTCTTCGAAGGGGATGTCACGTTTCGCAGGGCAACAATCGGTGGCCACGCCGACTTCGCAGGGGTGACGTTCGGCGGCGACGCACGGTTCGGCGGTGCGACCATCGCAGGCGATGCTGTGTTCCGTAGGGTGATATTCGGGCACATCCCGACCGTCGGGCCGCTGGTGTGCGCTGGATCGCTGGACCTGACGGAAGCGGTGTTCGGGACTGCTGTGACCGTTGAGGCGGCATCGGCCACGGTGGTCTGCCGACGAACCCAGTGGGCCTCCACAGCCGCGCTGCGCCTGCGGCACGCAACCGTGGACCTGAGCGACGCGGTACTGGGATACCCAGTGAGCATCTCTGCCCATGCGAAAGCCTTCACTGAGGACGGCCAGGAAGTACCCGAACTCGGACTGACGGACCCCAGCGTACGGGTTGCATCTCTGCGGGGCGTGGACGCGGCTCATTTGGTGCTGACCAACATCGACCTCACCGACTGCCTGTTCGCCGGAACCGTTCACCTCGACCAGTTACGCCTGGAGGGGCTGTACGTGTTCGCAGTCGCCCCCACCGGTCTACGCAGGCGCGGGGCCGTGCCGGTGCGCTGGACGCCGCGCCGGACCCTGGCCGAGGAGCACCATTGGCGTGCCACCCGCCCAGCGCGTGCGGGAGGCTGGACACCCGCCCCGGACGGAGAAATACCACTGAAGCCGGCCGCACTGGCTCCGGTGTACCGACAACTCCGCAAGGCATTCGAAGACAGCAAGCACGAACCCGGCGCCGCCGACTTCTACTACGGCGAAATGGAAATGCGCCGCCACGCCCATGACATCCCCAGTAGCGAACGAGCCCTGCTCACCACGTACTGGGCACTGTCCGGCTACGGGCTGCGCGCGTCCCGAGCCTTGGGCTGGCTGCTGGGAGGCATGGTGGTAACCGTGGTGGCGATGATGCTGTGGGGGTTACCGATGGATGACCCGAAGCCCAAGAGTGCCGGCACGCTGACCGGCAGCAGCGTCACGCTGACCGCCGATACGCCCGGGCCTGGCAATCCCGACCGGCCCTACTGCCAGCGGCTTTCGACCAAGAGGTTCGAGAAGTCCTTCCGGATCATCATCAATTCGGTCGTTTTCCGGTCTTCCGGTCAGAACCTGACCACTGCTGGCACGTACACCGAGATGGCTTCGCGCCTGGTTGAACCTGCGTTCCTGGGTCTCGCCGTCCTTGCTGTCCGAGGCCGGGTGAAACGCTAGCCTCCCTGTTTCGCTTCGAGTGGCTGAGCTGGTGTGCAGTGGTGGTTCGGTTGCTTCTCGTCGGCGGGCATGGCCGAGGCCCGACGCGCGGGTCGGGTGCTCCAGGGTTCCTCGGGTCGTGGGCGGGCAGGGGCGCTGTCATGCTTCAGGTGGCCGGCCGGGGCAGGGTCGTGAGGCGTACGAATGCGCT
>NZ_JBEORW010000057.1:0-35840 GCF_040302565.1 Streptomyces sp. NPDC097981 | reverse complement strand
TCGGCGAGCGCGTCCAGCTCGCTCCGGCGAGCCGTGATCCGCTCCAGCTCGGACATCCCCGCTCCCTCCCCGCGATCCGGCGGTGCATCCGTACGGCGACGGATCGTAGGCTGACCCTCACGACAGGCGCAGCAGAACCCGAGAACCGCCCCGGCCGCCCTGACAGACGATCTTCATCGTGGACACCTGCCGCCGACCAGCGTGAGCACTGCAAGACGCGTGCACACCAGACCCGTGACCTGCAACTTCACGATGCACACTGCTCAGTGACCTGGCTCTGCGCCACCCGTCTCACCGTGTGACATGGATGGTCCGTCTCACCAGGGTGGCCATTTCCTCAGAGGCGCGGAGAGTGCTGTCGGCGGGCCCCGGGTGTGTGGCCGGGCCCGCCGACTGCGCGGGCGGGCTGTCAGCGGACGATCTTGACTCCGAAGTGGTTGCCCAGTCCGAGGGCGAGGCCGATGGCGCCGTGCATGTGGGCGTACATCTCCATGCCGCGGGCCGTCACCAGGCCGCCGAGGTCGAGGACGTCGGTCCAGCCGTACGCCTTGAGCAGGTCGGTGGTGGCGTGCTTGGCGTCGGCGTGGTCGGAGGCGACGAACATGGTGTGCTCGCCGTCGCCGATGGCCTTGGGGTTGATGACGGTCTCCTGCTCCTGTGTGACGAAGGACTTGACGACCTTCACGTCCGGCAGGGCGCGCTGGATCTGCTCGGCGAGGCTGTCGGTGTCGCAGGGGTCCAGCTTGGGCATCGTGCCCCACGGGGTGGGCCAGGGGTGCTCCATCTGGGCGCCGTAGAGGTAGGGGACGGGTAGTCGATGAGGGTCTTGCCGGTCAGCTGGTCGGCGATGGCGGTCAGGGCGGCGACGGCGTTGTGGCCGTCGATGCCGTTGATGACGATCTCGTCGGCGGCAGCGGCTGCGTCGGCGAACGTGTGCAGCTGGATGCCGGGGTTGGCGGCGAGCCACACCTTGTACGGGGCGTTGCCCATCATGTCGGGCTCGGTGCGGGCCAGGGTGGCCTCGGGGTCGCGGGTGCCGACGTGGACCTCGTAGCCGAGTTCGGCGAGGCGGGCGGCGTGGGTGCGGCCTCCGCCGCCGGTGCCGAGTACGGCGATCTTCGTGTTCTTCGTGGCGGTCATGGTGATAACTCCTTGCCGGCGGAGGGGGTTGGTGAGGTCGGTTCGATGGGTCAGTGCTGGGTCTTCTGGGTGACGCCGATGAGGTATCCGTTCAGGTCGCGGAAGTAGAGCGCCTGCTGGCCGCCGGCGTCGACGGGGCCCTTGGTGACCTCGATGTGGTCACGGTGGCCGGCGAACCAGGTGTCGAAGTCGGCGACGGCCAGGTAGTGCATGCCGGAGCAGCCGATGAGCGTGTCCTTGAGCGGCGGCAGCCACAAGCCGAGGCCCTGTGCGGGCTGGATCACGAAGGCGAACTACGTGAGGACGCGGACGTAGGCGTCGGGGCCCGCGGGGACGGCTTGGAAGCCGAGCCTCTCGTAGTAGGCGAGGGTCTCGGCGGTGTCGTGGACGCCGAGGCAGGCGGAGATGGCGGGGGTGTGCATGGTGCGGTCAGGCGCTTTCGTGGTGCCGGGGGATCATGTTCGGGTCGTCGGCGCCGAAGATGCCGAGGATGTAGCCGTCGGGGTCGCGGAAGAAAAACTCACGGCCGGTGCGGTCGTAGTTGGTGACGGTGTCCTTGACGACCTCGACGTGCGGGCGGATGCGCGCGATGGTGGCGTCGAAGTCGTCGACGACGAAGTAGTGGATGCCCGAACAGCCGTTGGCGGGCTGCATGGTGGGCAGCAGTGCGCGCAGGGTCTCTTCTCCTTGGACCATCAGGGCGGGCTTGCCTTGGTGGGTGATGATCAGGAGGGTGTGTGCGGGGTTGAGGGGGCCGGTGTCCAGGACGCCGAAGCCGAGCTTCTCGTAGAAGGCGGCGGTGGCCAGTGGGTCCTTGACGGCCAGGCAGGGGGAGACGTTCATCACGGCGGGCTCCGGGGGGAGGGGGCGGCTCATCACGTGGGTGTGCCACGTCGTGGGTTGCGGTGGGGCGCGCTCTGGGCTGAGGCATCAGGGCCGGCCGGAGAGGCTCGGCTCTCGCGCTGCGGCCGGGGGCGCTCTTCCTCAATTAGTACATACGTCTCACATCCTGTCGAGTGATAGCGGTAAAACGGTCATAGGTGTCGAATGGTGCGGCGGTTCCACCTGGTCGCATAGCGGAAAGTAATGACGCGATTGCTTCGCTGTGCAGGGAAGATGCCGCATGGGCGGCCCCTGGGGTGCCGCCGGGGAATATTCGATACGATTGTTCTGAAATGGATTCTCTTCGTAGTGATCACGGTCTCTGGGAGGGGTGCGGTCATGGCTGAGCAGGGCGGTGCCAAGCGGCGCTACGACCCCAAGCGGCGGATTGAGGAAGTCGTCGCCGCCGCCGAGCGGGTCATCGCCGCGCGCGGTATCGAGGGGCTGACCCACCGGGCGGTGGCCGAGGAGGCGGGGGTACCGCTGGGGGCGACGACCTACCACTTCGCCACCAAGGACGACCTGATCCAGGCCACCCTGCAGCGCTCCGTCGAACGCTTTACCGCCTACCTGGACGACTGGGTGGCTCAGCGCCCGCAGCTCACGCCGGAGCAGCTGGCCGTGCTCCTCGCCGACGCGCTCCTCGCCGGCTTCGGCCCGGAGCGCGGTCAACAGGTCGTGGAGTTCGAGCTGTACGTGGCCGCGCTGCGCCGCCCGGCGCTGCGGCCGATCGCCGACCGGTACATCGAGGCGAGCGTCGACGCCCTGTCCCGGTACGTCGATCCGCTGACGGCCCGTGCCGCCGCGGTGGCCGCCAACGGCCTGACGCTGCGCGGCCTGGCCGGCAGCGAGCCCCCGAGCCGTACTGACGTGGAGGGCATCCTGCGGCTCATTCTCACCGCCACCCCCCGCCCGGACACCCGGAGCAGTTGAGGAACCGCTATGAGCGGCATCGCCCGCCCCCGCATCACCGCCCGTGAGCGTCGCGCCCGACTGGTGCGCCGCCAGCTCCTTCACCCCGCGGCGCGGGCGGCCGACGTCAGCGAGGCGGCGCAGTCCGTCCTTGCGCTGCATGCCACCGATGCCGCGACCGTCCACCTCTCTGCTGCCGCCCGCCTCGCCGACCCCCGCCCGGAGGCGGTGGAGCGGGGTCTGTACGCGCGAGAGTCGCTGCTGCGGATGACTGCGATGCGCTGCACCGTCTTTGTGACGCCGACCGCGCTGGCCCCGGTCCTGTTGGCTGCGGCCGGGCGGCCCCAGGCCGCCGTACGCAGGAAGCAGTTGCTGCGGCAGATCGAGTCGTCCGGGATCGGTGAAGAGCGGTGGCTGGAGCAGGTGTCCCGTGATGTCCTGGCCGCCCTTGCCGAGCGCGGCGAGGCGAGCACGGCCGAACTGGCCGCGGCTTACCGGGCCTTGAGCGGCAGATCGTCGTCTCGCCCGGCAAGCGCTACGAGTCGCGCCGTAGCGTCGCCGCCGACCTGCTGTTCGTCCTGGCCTCCGACGGTCATGCCGTACGCGCGACACGCCGGGGCGGCTGGACCAGCAACCAGCACGCTTGGGCTCTGGGCCCCGAACTCCCTGAGCTCGCCCCGGCAGCGGCACGGGTCGAGCTGGTCCGGCTCTGGCTCGGCGCCTTCGGCCCCGGCACCGTCGCCGACCTGAAGTGGTGGACCGGTTGGACGCCACCGACACCCGCAAGGCCCTGGCCGCGTCCGGAGCGGTGGATGTCGACCTCGACGAGGGCATGGGCTATGCCCTGGCCGAGGACCTGGAGCCAGTCGAGGGTGCCGAGCCCTCGGCCGTGCTGCTGCCGGCCCTCGATCCCACCCCCATGGGCTGGCGGGAGCGCGGCTTCTACCTCGACCCCGCCCACGTCCCCGTGCTCTTCGACCGGATGGGCAACGTCGGCCCCACCGTGTGGTGGGACGGCCGGATCGTCGGCGGATGGGCCCAGCGCAAGGACGGCACCCTGAACTGGCGGCTCCTCGACGATCCCGGACGCGAGGCCCGTGCGGCCATCGACGCCGAGGCGCAGCGGACAGCGGCCTTCCTCGGGGAGCGCCGCTTCACCCCTGCCTACCGCACCCCGCTGGAGTGCGAACTCTGCTCCTGAGCTCGCACTCCCAGCCGTCCGAGGGCTACGCGGGCGCATGGCCTTCGCTCTGGGGCAGGTAGCAGTTGGACTCCCAGATGACGCCGTACTTGTCCTGGGCGATGCCGTAGGCGACTCCCCAGAACTTCGTCTCAAGGGGCTCCAGGACCTTGCCGCCAGCGGCGAGTTTGTCGAAGGCCGACCGCTGCTCGCCGGGGTCGGTGTACTGCAGGCCGATGTGGATGTTGCTGCCGATGGCGTGTTCGCCGTCGCCCGGAGGCGTGCCGTACAGGTCGGCGACGTTCAGCGCGCTGCCGTCGGCGAACTGGAGCTTGGAGTAGACAACCGTGCGGTGCGCGCCCGGGATCTTGTCCATGCCGGGCACCTGGGACAGCAGCATGGTGCGTTCGCTGATCTCCTTGACGCCGAAGACGTCGGTGTAGAAGGCGATGGCCTCCAGGCTGTCGTTCACGTACAGCATCGGCGTGAAGAGCTGGAGGATCTCCTTGGCTCCGTTGTCGGTCATGGCGGGCACCTCTCCTGGTGGGGCTGTGGGGTCCCGGGGCGGGCCAGGGCCAGCACCTCGGGGGCAAATTACGGGGAAACGGTGTGTTTCGTCCGACGTCTTCGACGGTAGACGTCCAATAGGTCATCGGACGTCCTATTGGTCGGTGAGGGTGAGCGGCATGAGTGCCGATCCCGTGGCAACCCGGGGCGTACGAGACCCCGCGGCCCGTCTGCTCCAGCTCCTGTCCCTGCTCCAGGCCCCGCGCGACTGGACGGGTCCCGAGCTGTCCGAGCGCCTGGGCGTCACACCCCGCACCATCCGCCGCGACATCGACCATCTGCGCGAGCTGGGCTATCCCGTCGAGGCCAGCCAGGGCAACATCGGCGGCTACCGGCTCGTCGCCGGGACGGCCATGCCGCCGCTCCTGCTGGACGACGATGAGGCCGTGGCCATCGCGATCGGCCTGCGCACCGCCGCCACCGCCGCGGTCAGCGGCATCGAGGACACCTCACTGCGGGCCCTGGCCAAGCTGGAGCAGGTGCTGCCGTCGCGCCTGCGGCGCCGGGTGTCCCACTTCACAGAGGCGGCCACCTTCCTCTCCCCGCCTGTCCCCGGCCCCGAGGCTGATCTCCTGGCCGCCCTCGCCGCCGCCTGCGTGGCCCGCGAGAAGATCCGTTTCAGCTATGCGCCGGGCCGCGGTGAGCCGTCGCGGCGGCTGGCCGAACCGGTGCATCTCGTGGTCGCGGGGCGGCGGTGGTATCTGGTCGCGTACGACCTCGACCGGGCCGACTGGCGCACCTTTCGCGTCGACCGGATCGACGCCCTGCACCGCACCGGCGCCCGCGTTTCCGCACGCGAGCTGCCCGACGGTCAGGATGCCGCTGCGTATGTGGCGGGCGTTCTGGGCGCCGGGCCGGGCAGGTGCCGCGCCGAGGTGATCGTGCATGCTCCGATCGAGCGCGCGGCCGAGGGCGTACCGGCCTCGCTCGGCGTCCTGGAACAGCTCGACGAGCACCGCTGTCGGCTGCGCACGGCCCCGGACTCCCCCGAGTACCTCGCCTTCCGCATCGCCGCCCTGCGTCTGGACTACACCCTGGTCGGGCCGCCCGAGATCGTCCCGCACCTGCGGCGGATCGCGGAGCGGGCCCTGGGCGCCATTGAGGCGGCCCAGGGCCCAGAGCGGTGAGTGGTTCGGGACGGTTCGCTGAGCGGGCCGGTATCAGCGGGCTGCCGCGGCCTCCTCGGCCGCGAGGTTGTCGGCGGGTACGGGGTCGTCGGCGGACTTGGCGCCGGCCCCGCCGTCCGCGTCGGTGCGCCCGGCCCGGCGCGGCATGGCATACAGCATCGCGAAGGCGGCGAAGAAGGCGGCGGCGACGTACGGCAGGGTGTGGGCGAAGGCGTCCGGTGTCTGCGCCGCCTGGGTGACGGGGTTGCCGTCACCGCCCAGCTCGTTGAAGAAGATCAGCGAGGAGAGGGCGGTGCCGACGGCCTGGCCGAGCTGGACGGTGGTGTTGTTCAGGCCGGAGGCCGAGCCGGCGTGCTCGTGCGGCACCTCGGAGAGGACGATGTCCGCGAGCGGTGCGACGATCAGGCCCATGCCGACGCCCATCGGCACCAGCGGCAGCATCGCTTGCCACAGCGCGATGTCCGCGCCGTAGTGGCCGACCAGCCACGCGAACAGGACCATCCCTGCCGCGGCGGTCAGCGCGCCGGCCTGGAGCACGGCGCGGCCGAAGCGCGGCACCAGGATCTGCATCGAGACCCCCGCCCCCGCCATCAGCAGCAGCGACAGCGGCAGCCCGGACAGGCCCGCCTTCAACGGCGAGAAGCCCAGGCCCAGCTGGAGGTAGAGCGTCCAGGCCAGGAAGAAGACGCCGGACGCGAGCCCGAAGAGGAGCTGCACGCCCAGGCCACCGGAGAAGCTCTTGCGGTTGAAGAGGGACAGGACGACGAGCGGGGAGCCGCCGCGGGCGATCACGCGTCGCTCGTGTGCGACGAACAGCGCGAGCACCGGAACGGAGGCCGCCGGCATCACGTACGTCCACACCGGCCAGCCCAGCTCGCGGCCCTGGATCAGCGGCAGCACGAGGCAGAGCAGGCCGAGAACGGACAGCAGCATGCCGCCCACGTCGAGCCGGGCCGCGTGCTCGGCCTTCGACTCGCGGATCAGGACCGCGCCGACGATCAGGCCGAGCACGCCAAGGGGCAGGTTGACCAGGAAGATCGGCCGCCAGCCCATGCCGAACAGATCGCCCTCGACCAGGAGCGCGCCGACCAGCGGCCCGGCCAGCACACCGAGCGCGGTGACCGCACCGAAGACGCCGAAGACCTTGCCCCGCTCCTCCTTCGGGAAGGAGACGTGGATGATCGAAAGGACCTGGGGCACCATCAGCGCGGCGGCCGCGCCCTGCGCGATCCGGCCGGCCAGCAGCACCTCGGGGGCGGTGGCGATGCCGCAGACCAGCGAGGTGAGGGTGAACCCGGCGACTCCGATGAGGAAGACCTTCTTGCGGCCGAACAGGTCGCCCAGGCGCCCGCCGGTGATCAGGCCGAGCGCGAAGGCCAGTGCGTAGCCGCCGACCACCCACTGGATCTGGGAGGTGGAGGCCCCGGTGTCCTCCTGGATGTGGGGGATGGCGATGTTGACGACGGTCACGTCCACCGCGTCCATGAAGGCCGCGACGAGGAGGACGATCAGTGCCACCCATCGGCGGGGATCCACCGCTGCCGGAGAGGGATTGACCAGCGCATCGGTAACCACCGTTTGTGCAGGGGTTCGTTGTGATTTGTTCTCGGACATGGGATCGACGGTAGAGGTCCAATAGGACACCCGATGTCCTCACGCCGCCCTCACGGCGACCTCAGTGTGGACAGGCCGAGATCGTGGCGCAGCGCGTCGGCGGTGTGGGAGTTCCTGGCCTTCGCCAGTTGGGCCGGGGTGCCGGTGAACTGGACGTGGCCGCCGTGGCGGCCGCCGTCGGGGCCGAGGTCGATGATCCAGTCGGCGTGCTCGATGACGTCCAGGTCGTGCTCGATGACCAGCATGGTGTTGCCCGCGTCGACCATGCGGTCCAGGAGGGCGAGCAACGTCTGGATGTCGGACATGTGCAGGCCGGTGGTGGGCTCGTCCAAAACGTAGACGCCGCCGGTCTTGTGGAGTTCGCCGGCGAGTTTGAGGCGTTGGCGTTCGCCGCCGGAGAGTGTGGACAGGGGCTGGCCGAGGGTGAGGTAGCCGAGGCCGACCTCGTTCAGCAGGGCGATCTTGCGGGTGATGGTGCGGTCGGTGAAGAAGCCGGCGGCTTCCTCGGCGGTGAGGCGCAGGACGTCGACGATGTTCTTGCCGTGCAGTGTGTGGGCGAGCACGGCGGGGTCGTAGCGGGTGCCGGCGCAGTGCTCGCACACCGTGGTGACCGGGTCCATGAACGCCATGTCGGCGGTGATCTCGCCCTTGCCGTGGCACTGGGGGCAGGCGCCGCGGGAGTTGAAGCTGAAGTACCCGGCGTCCACGCCGTTGGCCTTGGCGAACGCCTTGCGGACGGTGTCCATGATGCCGAGGTGGCTGAGCGGGGTGGAGCGCGAGGAGATGCCGATGCTGCCCTGTCCGACCACGACGGCCTCGGGGTGCTGGGCGGTGAACATCTCGGTGACCAGGGTGGACTTGCCTGATCCGGCGACGCCGGTGAACACCGTGAGCACGCCGGTGGGGATGTCCACGGTGATGTTCTTGAGGTTGTGCAGGGCGGCGTCCTTGACCGTCAGCTGCCCTGTCGGCCTGCGGACCTGGCGTTTCAACGTGGGAGTGCGGCGCAGGCAGAGCCCGGTGCGGGTGTCAGCATCCCGTAGGCCGGTGGGGGTGCCCTGGTAGACGGCGTGCCCGCCGTGGACGCCCGCGCCGGGGCCCATGTCGATGACGTGGTCGGCGGCGGCGATCACGTCGCGGTCGTGTTCGACGACGAGGACCGTGTTGCCGCGGTCGCGCAGCTCGCGCAGGAGCTCGTTCATGCGGCCGACGTCGCGGGGGTGCAGGCCGGTGGAGGGTTCGTCGAAGATGTACGTCATGCCGGTAAGCGACGAGCCGAGGAAGCGCACCATCTTCAGGCGCTGTGCCTCTCCGCCGGACAGGGTGGAGGTCTCACGGCCCAGGTTGAGATAGCCGAGCCCGATGTCGTCCAGGCGGCGCAGCCCGGCGATGGCCTGCTCGGCGACCGGGGTACCCAGCGGGTGGTCGATCTTCCCGAGTACGTCGACGAGCTCGGTGACCTCCATCGCCATGTGGTCGGTGATGGAGAGCCCGTCGACGCGTGTCTTGAGGGCGTCGTCGTTCAGGCGCGCCCCCGCACAGGACGGGCAGGTGCCCTGGAGGGTGAACTCCTCGACCGCCTTGCGGGTGCGGGAAGAAAGGGTGGAGATGTCACGGCCCAGGTAGAGCCGTTCGAAGCGCGGGATGAGGCCCTCGTCGGTGGCCGTGGTGGAGCCGGGTTCGCCGTGCAGCAGGCGCCTCCACTCCTGCTGCGTGTACGTGGTGAGGGGCTTGTCGAGGTCGAAGCGGCCGGTGCGGGTGAACAGGTTCCACTGCACGCCGCCGACGTTGAACATCGGGAACAGCAACGCTCCCTGGCTCAGCGACTTGGCGGTATCGAAGAACTTGTCCAGGTCGGGCTGGACGGTCCGGCCGAGCCCGGCGCAGGTCGGGCACGCGCCCTCGGGGGTGTTGAAGGAGTACGCCGTCGCCATGCCCGCCGACGGCTCCCCGGCACGGGAGAACAACAGCCGGATGATCGAGGCGATGTCGGTTGACGTGCCCACGGTGGAGCGGGCGTTGGCGCCGATCGGCTTCTGGTCCACGACCACCGCGGTGGACAGGTGGTCGATGCGGTCGGCGTCGGGCTTCTCGTAGCGCGGCAGCCGGTTGCGTACGAAGGTGGTGAACGTCTCGTTGAGCTGTCGTTGTGCCTCCACCGCGAGGGTGGAGAACACCAGCGACGACTTGCCCGACCCGGACACCCCGGTGAAGACCGTGATCTTGTCCTTGGGGATACGCAGCGAGACTCCCTGCAGGTTGTGCTCGCGTGCGCCCTCGATGACGATGTGCTGGCTCATGAACTCTCTCAGGGTGTGCGTGGGGTACGGGGGGCGGCCGTCCCCCGGGCGTCGATGCCGGCGACGTCCTCGGCGTCGAGTGCCAGGCCGGCGCCGAGGACGTTCTCGAAGATGCGTTCCGGGTGCCCCGACAACACGTCGGTGCGCGCCAAGCCGGAGGCGGCCGGCGCCTTGCCGACCGCCTCCTCGTTGCCGTACAGCGTGGCGGTGCCAGATGCCAGTAGCCCACCTCCAGGGCCAACGAGACGGCCCGGTAGACGTCGTCGCCCTTCATCTGCCAGGTCCCGAATCCGATGGGCGGGATCATCAGCGGTCGTCGGCTCCGTTGACCAGCCGGCCGACGTCCAGGGTCACTGCGAGGGCGTCGAGGACCGTCGCCGGGGCGATCTCGTTGGCGGCCTCGCCACGCAGGCACGCCAGGACGTGGTCGATCATCGCCGTGTACTGGTCCGCGGGCGGCAGCTCCACTTCCCGTACGCCATCCGCGGTGTAGGCGGTGAGGGTGCCGCTCGGCTTGCCGTCGAAGCCCATCGTCGACAGCGACTCGAGGACTCCCTGGGTGAAGGTGGCCGTGTAGCCGCTGCGGGCGCCCCACGGCATGGGCATCAGCGACGAGACTGAGTCGCGGGCCACGGCCCCGTCGAAGCGCAGGACCGCCTCGATGGCGCCGCTGTCGTCGTCGCGGGCGACGGTGGTGACATCCAGCCGCTGGGGCAGGCCGAGGGTGCGGGTGATGATGTCCATGTCGCCGTGCATGGCCTCCAGTGGCAGCACCTTCAGCCCCAGGGAGAACCCCGGCCACAGGTGGGCCGTCCGGTTCCACAGGGCCAGTTGTTCCAGGCGCCCGTAGGTGCCCTCGCGCACGGCATCGAAGAGGGCCCGGTTGGCCGGGATGAACCGCTCGTACATGTCCACGAACACCTGCTTGTCGCTGCGCTCGGCCGCCTCGGCCACGCGTCGCGCGTCATCCAGGTTGTCGGCCAGCGGCAGCTCGACCAGGACGTGTTTGCCGGCCTCCAGGGCACGCAGCACGTACGAGGTGTGGAGCGGGACGGGCAGGCAGATGTCGACGAGGTCGAAGTCGTCGTCGAACGCCTGGTCAAGGTCGGTGGAGGCGGCGAACCCGTACTGTCCGGCCACTGCGGCGGTCTTCTCCGGATCGCGGCCGAACATCACCACCTCCACGTCACCGCGCGCGGCGTAGACGGCGGCGTGTGCCTGCCCGAAGTTGGTGCCCAGCAGCGCGATCCTCATGACGTCACCTGCTCGCCCACGGGCGCGGAGAACATGCCGAAGCGGTTGCCGCGCGGGTCGGTGATCCGGGCGTAGACGAGCCCGTCGGGATTGGTATCCGGGCCGAACTCCACAGTGGCGCCCAGCTCTTCGGCCCGCTCGGCGAGCGCGGGCACGTCGAGGACGAGGAAGACGGAAATCAGGTAGTCGACGCCGTCCGCCCCGTGGTCGTACATGCCGCCGGAGGGCCAGGGGTTGCCGGTGAAGATGTTGGAGTAGGGCTTGCCGCCGGCGCTCTCGTCGAACTCGATGCGCCAGCCGAACGCGCGACGGTAGAAGTCCTCGGTGCTCTCGGCGTCGGTGGTGCCGATCTCGAACCAGGCGAACGAGCCGGGCGCCGGC
Source organism: Streptomyces sp. NPDC097981 (assembly GCF_040302565.1). Taxonomy (NCBI): domain Bacteria; kingdom Bacillati; phylum Actinomycetota; class Actinomycetes; order Kitasatosporales; family Streptomycetaceae; genus Streptomyces; species Streptomyces sp. NPDC097981. The sequence continues at coordinate 24,483 of NZ_JBEORW010000057.1, read as the reverse complement.
TTGGCCGCCGTCTCCTGCATCTGCTCGCGCCCCTGCTCGGCGAAGTCCTTGAGCCGCTCGGGGGTCTGGTCGTTCTGGAACAGCGAGAACACGTTGCCCGCGGATCCGCCATGCGGCCGAACGCGGTCACATCGGAGACCTGCGTAGCCGGGACGACCATCCTCGCGCCCAGCTTGGCCAGCCTGTCCTGGTCGGTGGCGACATCCGTCGATACCAGGGAGACGTTGATCGTCTCCTCGGGGCTGTGGGAGTTCTCGTAGACCGCTCCCATCGGGAATGGCATACCCGGAGCCATGATCCGCGTGTACGTGATGCCGCCGACCGAGGAGTCCGGGTCTACGGCGAAGCTCCAGCCGAGGAGTGGGCCGTAGAAGTCCTTGACGCCCTGGCCGTCAGCGGTGCTGATCTCGAACCAGACGACGTTTCCCGGGTCCATAAAGCTCATGGCGGTTCCTCCTTCCAGAGGGGTGAGGTGTGATCACCCGGCGCGGTCCCACCGGGATCCCGCCGGACGGTTTCGGTCTGTTTCCGACGCTAGACCCCTTTTAGGACACTGAGCGTCCTAAAACGCTGGGAGTCTGAATGGCATGACCCAGGACCTTCCCGCCCGCATGCTCCGGCTGCTCTCCCTGCTGCAGACGCGCCGCGAATGGTCCGGCGCCGAACTAGCCGAACGCCTCGGCGTTACCGGCCGCACCGTCCGCCGCGACATCGACCGCCTGCGCGATCTCGGCTACCCGGTCGAAGGCACCACCGGCCACGCTGGCGGCTACCGCCTGGCGGCCGGTACGGATCTGCCGCCGCTCCTCCTCGATGACGAGGAGGCCATCGCCATCGCGGTCGCCCTGCGCACCGCCACCTCCGGTGTCACCGGCATCGAGGACACCGCCGTGCGCGCGCTCGCCAAGCTGGAACAGGTGCTGCCCGCCCGCCTGCGCCACCAGGTGTCCGCCGTGCACACCGCGACCGTGTCACTGGCCTGGGGCGGCGGCCCGCAGGCCGACCCGGCCGCCCTCGCCGCACTGGCCGCCGCCTGCCGCGACCACGATGTCGTCACCTTCGACCACCGCTCCCGGCAGGCCACGAAGGCCACCGCCCGCCGCGTCGAGCCCCACGCGCTGGTGGCGGCCGGAAGCCGCTGGTATCTCGTCGCCCGCGACCTGGACAAGGACGGCTGGCGTACCTTTCGCGTGGACCGCCTGGCCGGGGTCTCGCCCACCGGCCGCCGATTCACCTCGCGCGAGCTGCCCGCCGCCGACCCGGCCGCGTACGTCGCCACCTCCATCGCCACCGCCCCCGCCCGCTACACCGCCCAGGCCGCCGTCCCCCTCGACGCCGCCACCGTCCGCGCGCGCACCGGAGCCCTGCCCGAACGCGTGAAGCCGCAGGACGACCACACCTGCACTGTCGACATCAGCGCCGACAACCCCCTTCACATCGCCGTCCACCTCCTCACCCTCGGCCCCGACGCCACACTCCAGGGCTCTCCCGAACTCGCCCCGCACGTGGAGGAGCTGGGCCGGCAACTCCTCAGAGCCGCCCGCACCCTCGGCGAAGCACCCAGCCGCGAGGAAACGGACCGGTGAGCCCGGCCGACCCGTACCCCGCCCTCTTCCCGGCCTCCGCCGTGGCCCCGGCCCCGCCGCCGTCACCGGACTTCCACGGCATCACCTTTCACGAGACCCATGCCCGCACCCTCCTCAACCGCCTGCCCGGCGCCGAGCCCGGCGGCATGGGCTGGACGTTGAACCCGTACCGCGGCTGCACGCACGCCTGCACTTACTGCTTCGCACGCGACGGCCACCGCCACCTCGGCCACGACACCGGCGAAGACTTCCAGACCCACCTCTACGTCAAGACCAACGCCGCCGCCGTCCTGCGCCGCGAACTGCGCACCGGCAAGACCGGCGACCAGTGGGTCATGGTCGGCACCTCCACCGACTGCTACCAACGCGCCGAAGGCCGCTACCAGCTCATGCCCGGCATCATCCGCGCCCTGACCGACTACCGCGTCCCCTTCACCACGACCACCAAATCCGCCCTCCTGCGCCGTGACATCCCCCTCTACGCCGCAGCCGCCCGCGTGACCGACATCCTGGTCATGACCTCGCTGGGCTCCCTGGACGACCGCGTCTGGCGCGCCTTCGAACCCGACGCAGCCCCACCCCGCGCCCGCCTCGAGACGATCGCCGCCCTGCGCGCCGCGGGCGTCCCAGCCGGGGTCCTCATCGCTCCGGTCATCCCGCACGCGGGTGACCACCCCACCGCCCTCGACGCTCTCGTCGCCGCCTGCGCCGAGGCCGGAGCTGTCACGGTCTTCCCTGACGTTATGCGCATGAGCCCCGGCGCCCGCGACTGGTTCATCACCCAGTCCGCCCGCACCCTCCCACCTCACCTGCACCGCCGGCTGGCTGCCGACTTCGGAGCCCGCCGCGCCATGCCCGAGCGCTACGTCCAGGAGGTCACCGCCCATATCCACGCCCGCGCCGCGCACCACGGCCTGCCCCGCTGGGAGGACTACATGCGGCACGTCAGCAACGTGCGCCGGTCCGCCTCTGGTCCAGCAGGTCGGCGGGGATCTGGAGAGTAGGCGCACCCAGGCAGATCACCTCCTCCTCGGGCGGCCCGGGTACGACCCGGCTGGGCGGAGCGGGACATCGGGGCTTGTCAGGGATCTTGTGTAAGTCGCCTGGTTCTATTGGATGCTGAGCCGGTCCTCGAAGAAGAGCGAGAACTGGTTCAGTGCCTCTTTCCAGTGTGGGGCGACGTGGTTCGCGTCGCGCGCTCTGGGGTTGATCTGTTCGCGGACCGCGAGGTAGAGGACTATCTCGGTCCGGCGACGGGTCAGGTCCCGCAGTTCGCGGATCTCCCGGTCCGGGACGAAGGAACCCATCGCCATCCCTGACGCTCCGGCCCGGGCGAGGAAAGCCGCGTCGCTCGGGTCGGTTTTGCGGCCCCTGATGCCTTTGAGATGGGCAGGGTTGACGAGCATCAGGTTCAGGTGCGGCTGGAGCATGTAGTAGACGCTCCGCCAGTAGTCCGATGTGGCCTCCATGACGACCACCTCGACGCGGGCCTCCACCAGCCAGGCCAGCAGTCTGCGGATCTCGGCCTGGGTGGTGCCGAATCGTTCAGTTTCCAGGCTCCAGCTGCCGGGCCTCTTCGGGCTGGGGACGCGGGTGCAGGCGAGCAGAAACCGCTTGCCCAGGTCCACTCCCGCGGAGCGTAGATGGATGACCTCGTCCTTCACGTCCTGCCGGGCCATGCCGTTCTCCCTCCCACGCGGCGGCCGTGCCGGGCGAGTGTCCCGGAGGGATCAGGGAAGAAGCGGAGTCTGACACGCGTGCTCCGGGCAGCTCAGGTGCTGCCGTGGCGACAAACCGTGGTCCCCTGGTCGATCCCCATTGCCATCCTGTCCAACGAGCTCACCGGCATCGCAGACCCATCGGCTGACCGGAACACCCAGGCCAATCTTCCTGTCTCCGAGGTGATCAGCGCAGCGCTTCCGGCGTTCCTGTCCAGTTAATGGTGGTTCTGGAGTTGTTAGGGGTTCAGCGGCGGCGGGGAGAAGACGGCTTCGCCGCGCATTCGGGCGCCGCCCACCTGCCGATGGCGCCGTCGTACCTGACGACGCCGTAGCGGCCGTTGCCTTCTCGTCAGGGAGGGAGACGGCGCCCGATTGATGTCGGTGCAGCAGGTAGTCCGTCCTGTGCCATCGGAACGACGACCGGCCACCTCCGCATTCCACGCCATGAATTCTGCCTGCCAGGACCAGGCCCTCCGGCTGCGGCTGCGCGGCTGCGACCAGATCCGGGGGCCGGGTCCTGGGCCAGAGCGTCCGCGGCGCGTCTGCGGCATGGGAGGCGCAGCCTCCGGCCGGGGTTGGTCAGTCGCGGTTGCCCAGGTCCAGGCGGTCGGCGAGGCCGGCTGCGGTGAAGGCCGCGATCAGCTGGTCACGGCCTTCGGTGAAGTGGGCCCAGCTGTCGTAGTGAACGGGGACGACCCGGCGGGCGCCGAGGATCTCGGCGGCTTCGGCGGCCTGGGTGCTGTCCAGGACGAGGAGTTCGCCGTTGAAGAGGACGGGGAAGCGGGGAGCGCCGGCGAAGAGGATGGCGGTATCTATGGGGGCGTAGCGTGCGGCGATTTCCTTGACCAGGTGGAGGGAGGCGTTGTCGCCGCTGACGTAGACGGTGGGCAGTCCTTCGCCGGTCAGGACGAAGCCGACGACCTGGCCGGCGATCGGCTCGATCTCCTGGCGCGGTCCGGGGCCGTGGATGGCGGGCACGCCGGTGACGGTGACGGTGCCGCCGCCGGGGCGGTCCAGCTCGATGGACTCCCAGTCGGCCAGGCCCTTGGCGTTGGCTCCCAGGCGCTGTCCGCCGCCTGGGGTGGTGAGGATGAGGGGGACGTCGGCGAGCAGGGCCCGGCCGGAGGTGTCGAGGTTGTCGGCGTGCTCGTCGTGGGAGAGCAGGACCGCGTCGATGCGGCCCAGGTCATCGGGGGTGCCGTTGGAGGGTGCGGTCTTGACCAGGAGCGGGGCGCCCGGCCTCTGGTAGTCGCCGGGAGCGTCGAAGGTCGGGTCGGTCAGGAACCGCAGACCGCCGTACTCGAAAAGGGCGGTAGGGCCGCCGAAGACGCGGACGGGGAACTGTTCGGGGGTGGCGCTGGTGGTAGTCACGAAACATGCACCTCACGGATAGGTCATGGATTATCCGTGAGTCACCATAGGCGGTTATCACGGTTGAGCGCAAGCGCTAACGTGAGCATCACGGAAAAGGTGAGGTTGTACCATGAGGGTCATGGACCAGATCGCGACCGCCGAACCGCCCCCCGCGCCGGGCGCCGAGCAGTACCCCGCCCTCGACCTCGCCAACAGCGCCGTCACCCTGCCCGGCGGACACTCCATCGATTTCCTCGCCACCCCCGGCGCCGCCGAACAGTGGCTCGTCGACCGGGGCCTCGCCCCCGCCTGCACCGGCCTGATCGAGACGTGCGCCAGCCGGCTGCGCTCCCTGCGCGAACAGATCCGCGCCCTGCTTGCCGCCCATACCGCCGGACTGCCCGCCCCTGCCGCCGCGCTGACCGCCGTCAACGACGCGCTCACCCGCACCCCCGCCGCCTCCCTGCTCCACTGGGACCCGGACCGCGGCCTGCACCGCGAGGCAGCCCACCCCGTCACCCGGATCGTCGAGCACGCCCTCGCCGTCCTCGCGGCCAACGCGGCCGACCTGCTCACCGGACCCGACGCCGAGCGCCTCACCGCCTGCCGCTCCACCCCCTGCAGCCGGTACCTCCTGCGCCACGGCCGCCGCCACTGGTGCTCCACCCGCTGCGGCGACCGCGCCCGCGCCGCCCGCGCCTACGCCCGCCGCACCCAGACCAAGACAGACTGACCCGCGCCAGCGACCACACCCGCGGCATCCGTGGCATCCGTGGCACGTCGCGCACGACCTGCGAAGGGCTGGGGCCCTCTCAGGGCCCCGGGAAGAGTCGTGATCGCCCCCGTTTTGAGTGGCTGATCAGCAAGGGCGCCGGATGCGAGGCGAGCACGGCACTTGTGGATCACGGTCCGGGTTGACCTCAACCCCGTAGATCTGCGCGAGGTGGGAGCGGATGTCGCGCACGCTCATCCCGCGGGCGTAAAGCGAGAGGATCCGGTCGTTGAACCCGGCCAGCCGACGGGCGTTCTTCGGCACCAGACGCGGCTCGAACTCGCCGTTGCGGTCCCGCGGAGCCGCCAAAGTGACCGCCCCGGCATCGGTCAGGACCGTCTTTGGAGAAGTCCCGATACGCGAGTTCCCCGACCCGTGACCTGCAAGGTCTCCTCGTTCGTAGCCGAGGTGTTCACTCATCTCGGCTTCCAGAGCCCGCTCCAGTACCGCCTTGGTGATCTCCGTCAGCAGCCCGCCCTCACCGAGCAGGGCCGCCCCTGAGGCGTCAGCTCTGTCGAGCAGCCGCTCGACCACCTCGTCGACCATCGCGTCACGGGCCATAGCCGCGGCCGCTTCGTCCTTGTCTGCCATGACTCATCCGATCCGCCCGGCCCATGAGCCCGAGGCCGAGCCCGGGCCAGGCTGTCACATCACAGACTTACACGATCTTTCAGACAGGCTCAGCGGTCACTGGTGGGATGGATCTCCACAGGTACTGACCTCAAGGTCCTCGCTGTTCGTGGCCAAGGGTGCGTAGCCGGTCGCGGGTGGCGGCGGGCAGGTCTGCTACCACGCAGTCCCAGGCGTGGTGGAGCATGTCGGTGAGGTCTTCGTCGGGCATCGTGTCGTCGTCCAGGTGCACGGTGAGCCAGTGCCAGCGGCGGCCCTGGTACCAGGGGCGTACGGCCGTGTGCTGTTCGCACAGGTGCAGGGCGAGCTGGGGTTCGCACTTGACGGTGAGCTGGTCGGGGTGGGTTCTGGTGGCTGCCGCGAGCATGGCGAAGATGCTGCCGCCGACCTTGTAGACGGGCCTGTTGGGACCGTACGGCTCCTCCTCCGCCACCTCCGGCAACGACAGGGCGAGCTCAGCGACGTCCTCGGGAGTCATGGTGATGTCCTTCGTCCGGCTGGGTTCCCAGGGGGCCGCGTTCAGCGGTAGTCGTCGGGGTCGGGTGCCTGTCCGGTGCGCATGTAGTCCTGGAAGTAGCGGACGGAGTCGGGGGCCGAGCCGTCGGCGTCGGTGAAGCCGTACTGCTTGGCCAGGGTGCCGACGGACAGGGAGCCGCCGGTGAAGCGGGCCACGTCCGGGTCGGTGGCGAGCGCGGTGACGGCCCGGGCGGTGAAGAGCGGGGTCTCGGAGATGGCGAACGTGGGGTCCACCGTGCAGCCGTCGCGCCAGTTCTCCTCGGTGATGTGGAACGCGTCGAGCATCGCCTCGGTACGCATCCAGCCCGGAGCCAGGCCCAGGGCCGAACAGCCGTACTCCTTCAGCTCCTCCGACAGCGCCCACGTCATCCGGAACGGGGCGAACTTGGCGAGGTCGAAGGCGAAGGGGGCACGGTAGTGGCTGCTGTTGAACTCCTCGGTGCCGTCGGTGAGCTCCACCACCAGGCCGCCGGGCCGGCGGATCAGCAGGGGCAGGAGGTAGTGGCTGGTGACGTAGTAGGTCTCGATGCCGAGCCGCAGCATGCGCAAGCCGTTGTCGAGGTCGCAGTCCCACATCTTCTTGCCGCGCTCGACGAGGTGCTCCGCGCCCCAGATGGCGTTGACGAGGATGTCCAGCCGGCCCTGTTCGCGGTCGATGCGTTCGGCCAGTGCCTGCACCTGCTCCGCCTGGAGGTGATCGACCACGGCGGGGATGCCCTCTCCGCCGGCGGCGGTGACCAGCTCGGCGGTCTCCTCCACGGTCTCGGCCGGGCGGCCCGACTCGCCCGCCGTGCCGCGGGTGGTGCGGCCGGTCACGTAGACGGTGGCCCCGGCCCGGCCGAGCTCGACGGCGATCGCCTTCGCCCCGCCGCGGCTCGCCCCGGTGACCAGCGCCACCTTCCCCGCCAGCGCCTTGCCTTCGTTGTGGTTCATGTGGGTCTTTCCTTGTTCGCTCAAAGATGGTGATCGGAGCACGGTCCGTACCCCGATGTGTCGATCCCGGTCCGTCCGCTGCACTGCGCGGACCAGGGGGTTGCTTCACTTGTTCTTGCCGGCGGCGCTGATGCAGAAGGGCTGGCCGGAAGGGTCGAGCAACACCGTCCAGTGCCTGCCGCCGGGCTGGTGGGCCGGCTTGGTGGCACCGAGGCCGACGAGACGCCGCTCGGCGGCCTCCACGTCGGCGAAGGTCAGGTCGAGGTGGACGACGAGCTCGTCCGCGTTCAGGGCTCTGGCCCTTCTGTTGTCCGGAGCCCGGGTCAGGCGTATTTGCCGAATTCGCTGGCCTGGAGGGCGGCTTGGTCGTTGATGCCGATGACGTAGCCGTCCGGGTCGCGGAAGTAGAACATGCGCTGGCCGGTGTGGTCGGCGCCGGTGTCCTTGATGATCTCGGCGTGCCGGGAATTGCGGTCGTGGGCTCCGTCGAAGTCGTCCACACCCAGGTAGAACATGCCGGCGAAGCCGATGGGGGTGTCGGCCAGGCTGGGCAGCCAGTTCTTCAGGTCGGCGTTGCTGTAGAGCATGGCGCAGAATCCGCCCTGGTAGAACAGCATGTGGATGTCGTCGCCGGGGCGGGCGGTGCTGGAATCGACGTCGAAGCCGAGCTTTTTGTAGAACGTGTTGCTGGCCGCGGTGTCCTTGACACTCAGGCAGGGCGCGAATGGCATGAATCCTCCATGGTCGGGTGCGGCTTTCACCAGGGTGCGAACGCGGGGGCCTGTATACGCCGGGCGCCCTGCGGTTCCTTTCTCCGCCGGTCGGGGCGGGCGTGCACTCGGGGGGCCGCCGTCTTGGTGAGAGCAGCCGCTGTGAGCGGCTGGGGCGGTCAGCGGGTGCTGCTGATGCAGAAGGGCTGGCCGGAGGGGTCGAGCAGGACGGTCCAGTGGTCCCCGCCCGGCTGGTGGGCGGGCTTGTGGCGCCCAGCCCGAGGAGCCGGTTCTCCGCCGCCTCGGCGTCGTCGAACCTGATGTCCATGTGGAAGGCGAGTTCGTCCTGGGGCCAGGTCGGGGCCTTGAACGACGTTGCGGACCAGAAGACGTACATCATGTCGCCGACCCACACGGGGAAGGCCGCCGGGTTGCCGTCCTCGTCCCGGTACGGCTCGGAGACCTGCGCGCCGAGGGCGGCGGCGTAGAACTTCGCGAGCTCGCCTCCGTCCTCGGCCCAGATCGCGTGCGACAGCACCTTGCCGTTCAGGGCGCTGCCGGGGTTTGTGTTGGCCATGGGTCTTCTCCTCTGTGGGGTCGGCTGAGCGGTTTCCGCCCTCTGGATTCGACCGTAACGAGCAAATAGGTCAGAGAATGTCCTATATGGTTCATGGTGTGATTGAGTGATGCGGGCCGTCGCGGTCTGACCGCGCTGTTCTGGCCCAACGTCAACCCGTGCGGCGCCTTCCGCCTGGACATGGACAAGCGCCTCGATCTGGGGCCGGCCTTCGTCGCGCCCCGACCCCGCACACCGGCGGAGCCGGCACCGCCCGATCGACCGCGCGGGCGAGGTCAAGGACTTCAAGGACCTCACCGACCAGGCGACGACGAGCGTGATGCCCGTAGGTGCGACGAGGACGACTCCGAGTGGGACCGCAGCTGCCGGTGTCCGGGCGGGGATCGCCATGACCCGGGCCCGGGCATCAGCGGCGCGCCCGGGCCGCTCAGCCCTGGGGCAGGCTGAACAGGCCGATGCGGTTGCCGCGTGGGTCGATGAGACGGGCGAAGACCAGGCCGTAGGTGGTGCTTCGGGGCTCGTCGTCCACCTTCGCGCCCAGCGAGACGGCCTTGGCGACCGTGGCGCCCACGTCCGTGGTCAGGATGGAGATGATGGCGAACTCCGGGGCCTGCGGGTTGCCGCTGTGGTCGTAGGCGCCACCGGTGGGGATCGGGCCGCGGGTCCGGATGCCGTGGTACGGGGTACCGACCGAGCCGGGGTCGTACTCGAAGCCCCAGCCGAATGCCGCGTTGTAGAAGGCCCGGCTCGCCTCCAGGTCGGTGGTGGACAGCTCGAACTGGGCCATGGCGCCGGGCTGCGGGGCCTGGGGAGTCACTCCGCCGGCGGGAGCCACGAGGGTCAGCACGTTGCCGCGCGGGTCCGTGATCCGGGCGCGGACCGTGCCGTCACCGTCCTCGGCCGCCGGGGTGACCACTGTCGCGCCCAGCTTCTGGAGCCGGGCCGCGTCGGCGGCCACGTCGGCGGACTCGACACGGAGGGTGATGGCCTCCTCGGCGCCGGCGGGGTGCTGACGGATCTGGCCCGTCGGGGCAAGGGCCTCCGGGGTCGTGATGCGGGTGAGGACAACGCCGGCGGCGCCGGGGGCGGGCTCCAGCTCGAAGGTCCAGCCCAGCCAGGGGCCGTAGAAGTCCTTGACGGCCCGGGGGTCGCTCGTGTCGATCTCGAAGCCGAAGACCATGTCCAGCGGGGGCGCTTCCATGACACGCTCCTAATCCAAGTGGGAGAGGAAGGGAAGGGATCTCTTCCGGGGACGAATCCCACGCTAGAAGCCTTTTAGGACAGCTCCTGTCACCCTTTCCTGGCAGTGTCGGAGCCATGACCCAGGATCTGCCCGCCCGCATGCTGCGCCTGCTGTCCCTGCTGCAGACCCGCCGCGCCTGGACCGGCGGCGAACTCGCCGACCGCCTCGGCGTCACCCTGCGCACCATCCGCCGCGACATCGACCGCCTGCGCGAGCTCGGCTACCCCGTCGAAAGCACCACCGGCCGCACTGGCGGCTACCGCCTGGCCGCCGGAGCCGACCTGCCGCCACTGCTACTCGACGACGAAGAAGCCGTCGCCATCGCCACCGCCCTGCGCACCGCCACCAGTGGCGTGAGCGGCATCGCCGAGAGCGCGGTACGCGCCCTGGCCAAACTGGAACAGGTGCTGCCCGCCCGGCTGCGCCACCAGGTCGCCGCGATCCATGCGGCCACCACCACCGTCCCCTGGGACCGAGGACCCGGGGCCGACCCCTCCGCGCTGGCCGTCCTGGCCGCGGCCTGCCGCGACCACGAGATCGTCACCTTCACCTACCCGTCCAGGAGCGGCGGTACCGCGCCGCGACGCGTCGAACCGCACAGCCTGGTCGTCGCGGGCACCCGCTGGTACCTGATCGCCTACGACACCGACCGCACCGACTGGCGCACCTTCCGCGTGGACCGGCTCACCTACCCCGTCCCCACCGGCCACCGCGTCACCCCCCGCGAACTGCCAGCCACCGACCCCATCGCCTTCCTGGCCGCACGCGTCGCCGCCGCCCCCGCCCGCTACACCCTGAGCGTCACCGTCCCCGCCGACGCCGCCACCGTCCTCGACCACACCCAGGTCCTGCCCGAGCGCGTACGGAGCGTCGGCGCGCACACCAGCACCATCGAACTGGCCGCCGACGCCCCCCGCCGCATCGCCCTCCAGCTCTTCGACCTTGCCCCCGGCCCCGGCAGCACCTTTCAAGGAAGCCCCGAACTCGCCCCGCACCTCAAGGAGTTCGCACAGCTCCTGCAGGACGTGGCTCGCGCGCTCACCACCAGCGAGCCGGACGAGCCCCACACCCCCACCACGCAGGACCACTGAGGGGCCACCCACCGCCAACCGCCCAGGTCACTTGGGCGGCAGCTCGGCCGTCGCGTCCAAGGCCACCCGCAGCCACTCCTCCAGCGCGTCGTCGTCCAGGGCCTCCCCAGCCACGCACACCCAGCCCTTCGACATCCGCCCCTTGAACTCATACGGCCGCGCCCCGGGCCGGGCGAGCGCGTCGGCCATGTCCTCCTGCGCCACCCGCAGGAACAGATCGTCGCCCGCCACACCGCCCAGTGTGTTGCCCTGCAACAGGAACGTGACCGCACCGAAGATCTTCTTCTCGGCCACCGCGCCATCCGTCTCCAGCCGCTCCCGGACCCGCCCCGCCAACGCCTCGTCATATGCCATGAACCGAACCTAACGGCACCTCCGGGCCCGCGCTCGCTCAGGACCGAGCCCAGCCCCGCCGATACTGACGCGGCATCCGTACTTCAAGAAACCTTGGCACCCTCAAGTGATCAACGCACCACCCACGGATGATCACGTGATCGTGGAGGCACAGGTGTGTGACTACGGGTTTTCTGCAGCTCAGCAGGATGAGATTTGGAGACGCTGGTGTGAGGTGCGGTCGTTCAGCTTGATCGGGCGGGCGCTCGGGGCGCCTATGCACCACGTGCGCCGGTTCCTGTACCAGAGCGGCGGCGTCCGCCTCACCCCGCAGCTGCGATCAGAGCGGCATCTGACCGGCGGCGAGCGCGAGGAGATATCCCGCGGGATCGCCGCCGGAGAATTTGCCCGGCAGTTGGCCAGGGGGCTGGGTAGATCGCCTTCGACCGTCTCCCGCGAGATCGCCCGCAACGGCGGCCGGGACCGCTACCATGCCGCCTCCGCCGATGTGGCCGTCTACGCGCGTGGGCGCCGGCCCAAGCAGGCCAAGCTCGCCCAACGGCCCGCTCTACGCGCGCTGGTGGAGGCCAAGCTGGCTCTGTGCTGGTCTCCCGAGTAGATCGCAGGATGGCTGCGACGGCAGTTCCCCGGTGACGCCTCCATGCAGATCTCGCACGAAGCGATCTACCTCTCGTTCTACGACCCGCGTCGGCGCCAGGCGATTGACCGCAGCCTCACCCAGCGGCTGCGGTCAGCCGGGCCCATGCGCCGCCCGAAGGTCGCCCGTCGGCCCACCGGGCGGGGCGTCATCCGCGGCATGGTGTCCATCACTGCCCGCCCTGCCGAGGTCGAGGACCGCAAGGTCCCCGGCCGTTGGGAGGGCGACCTCGTGATGGGTACCCGGCCCTCGGCAGTCGCCACGCTCGTCGAGCGCACCAGCCGCTACACAGCCATCGTTGCGCTGCCGGACGGCATCAAGGCTGAGCAAGTCGCTCCGCACCTCACCAGGAGTCTCCTCGGTATCCCGCCCCAGCTGCGACGGACGCTCACCTGGGAGCGGGGCCGGGTGATGGCCGAGCACCAGGCCATCACCGCCGAGACCGGGATGCCGATCTACCTCTGCAAGCCATGGAGCCCGTGGCAGCGAGGCACCAACGAGAACACCAACCGGCAGCTTCGGCAGTACCTCCCCAAGGGCGCGGACCTCCGCACGTTCAGCCAGGCCGACCTGGACGTCATCGCCAATGAGCTCAACCATCGTCCGCGCAAGACCCATGGCTACCGCACTCCGGCAGAGGTTTACGCTGGCCTCCTGAACAGCGGTGATGCACTGACCGCTTGAGCCCGCCGAGTACGGCTCCCGGCGCTTTCGCCGGGCCTGCCGCCGCCTGGGCGTGACCCAGTCCATGGGCCGCGTCGGGTCGTGTTTCGACAATGCCGTCAGCGAGGCGTTCAACAGTGTGCTCAAGGTCGAGTATGTACACCGCCACACATTCGCCACCCGCACAGAGGCCCGGCTGAGGATCGCGACCTGGACCACCGGCTTCTACAACACCCACCGACTACACGGCGTGTGCGGCTACCAGAGTCCGATCGAGTACGAGCGCGACCACCGAACCAACTCCGCCTTGGAGCTGGCCGCTTAGAAGAGCTCCACAGTCCGAGGGGATTGACACACTCGGCAAGGGTGCCGTCCAGCAGGACGTACCGGGCATCGGTCGACCGCAGTGCGACGGTCAGCCGGGGGGCGAGGCGGGCCAGGTGCTGCACCGTAGTGTGAACGTGCGCATGTGCGGTGCCGACGCTGATGCCGACCGCCACTTGCTGCAGGGTGTCGTTCTTCCGCAGGTACACCCGCGCGACCAGAGCCCGCTGCGAAGGCGGTAGCCGGCACCGCCGACCACCCTCCCGGGTGAGGATGAGCATCGTGACTCATTCCACGAGTGCATGCGGGACATCGAGTACGGCACGATAAGGAACCAACGAGGCCCTCGAGTTGAAGAGCTGCGAACGTCAGACATCCCGCTCAACAACCCGAGGGGCCTCGCCCGCTGCGCAGCCGCCCTGGTCACCCGATCAGTGGCCACGTTGAAAAAGCTCAGTGATCGTGCGACCCGGCGTGCGCCCTTGGTGCTCCCGTGCTCCCGTGCTCCCGTGCCCCCGCACCCGACGGCTTGGCGCCGAGGCTGCTCTGCGCTCAGATGAGGTGTACGCACAGCACTCCGTTCCGCGCATTCGCTACCAGAGGAGTGAGTCTTCGCGTGATCCACATGACCGAGACACTGGCCGTGCATACGGTCGAGGGTTTCCTCAGCCTCGAGGAGATCACCCAGCTCACCAAGCTCCTGGACGACCATCTGGCCACCACCGGGTGGGCACCGGTCCGGCCCAGCGACGGCATCACCCCGCCCGACGAGATCCAGGAGATCCTCGCGATCGCACTCCAGCGCGCTCTGCCCGCCATCCAACGGACGTTCCCCGCGGTCGCCGGGGCGACCGCGTGGGACTACCACGACCTCGGCCCGGGCGACGGGATCGACCCGCACCTGCACGGCGTCGGCGACCCCGACGAGCGGCCCCAGCGCGTCGCCCGCATGGCCTTCCACCTCCAGGAAGCGGACCAAGGAGGCCAGTTCTACGTCGACACCTCCTCCTCCGAGGCCCTGTGGACCGACCGCACCGCCGACGAGGGAAGCGCCTTCGCACCCGGCACCCGCTTCGCACGAGAGATCTCCCACCACGCCACCCCGGAAACCATCGCCGCGCTGCGCGATGTCCCGCGCACCCGCTGGACAAGCGCGCCTCCGGCCGGTACGGCCATCGTGTACGGGGCCCAACTGGTTCACGGCGTCGAGACCGTACGGCAGGGACGGCTGCGGAAGCTGATCACCAACCTGCTGGATCAGCCACAGCATTGAGCGGCACCCGAGCGAGACCAGGACGTTAAGACCAGGAGGCAGGGGGCGGCCGGAGCCGGCCACAACAGCTCCGGCCGCCCTTTTGCTGAGCCACTTCCCGGGCGGAAAGCTGTCCGTCGAACATCAGGCGAGCGCGCCTTCGACGTTGGCGGCAAGCGTGACGACGGCGCAGCGTGTTGCCGCGTAGCGCACGGCCCAGGCGTGGCTCTCGGCGTCGAAGTCGGCGGTGGCATCGGCGACCAGGAACGGCTGGATGTCGTGCATGAATGCGTCGGCGCAAGTGAGCAGCACACCGATGTGGGCGTAGACGCCGGTGACGGCGATCTGGTTTCGGCCGAGCTGTTTTAGGCGGTCGGCGAGGCGGGTGCCGTGGAAGGCGCTGTAGCGGTGCTTGGTCACCACCGTTTCCTGCGGGTGCGGGCGGAGCGTGGCCGTGATGTCGGCGTCGTCGGCCCGCGAGCCTGGGCCGGGCCCCCACAGGTCGGTCAGCAGCCCGCGGCGCTGCGGGTCCTGGTCTGGGGGCTGCCGGGTGTAGAACACCGGGATGCCCGCGGTGCGGGCGGCCCGGAGGAGCCGTGCGATACGGCCGGTCACCTCCTCCACCAGGGAGGGGTCGGTGTAGGGGCGCAGGAAGTAGTTCTGCATGTCGTGGACCAGGAGTACAGCGCGCGCTGGGTCAAACCGCCAGGGCAGGCGGTTGTGCCGGAGGCAGGCACGGTCGGGCAGCTCGTACGGCCGGATCATCGGCAGGCTCATGCCTGCATGCCTTCCCCTCGAGACGGGCGCACAGCGGGCGCGTCCGGGGGCACGCTCACGCTCACCCCGGGCGCCCTGCCGCCGCCCGTGCGCCTTGTACCACTGAATTCGCCGGGGCTGCACGGACAGCTGTGGCGATCCATCTTCACGGGAGGTGCGGTGCAGCTGTCAGGACTTGATGGACGGGTGACCGTGGTCACCGGCGCGGGCGGGGGAATCGGCGCCGCGGTCTGCCGCACCCTTGCCGAAAGCGGTGCCCGCGTCGTGGCCGTGGACCGGGACGAGGACGCGCTGCGGCGTCTGCGGGACGCCCATCGCCCGGCCCTGGCCCCATCTGCTTGCTATCCGGCGGATGTCCGCGTCGCGTCGGAGACGGAAGAGGTATTCGAGAAGGCCGAGCACGAACTCGGTCCCGTCAGCGCACTGGTGAACATCGCCGGCGTGCTGTGCGCCGGTCCTGTCATGTCATGCGCGGAGGCCGACTGGCACGAGATGTTCGCCGTCAACGCCACCGGCGTCTTCCTGTGGTCCCGTGCCGCCACCCGCCGCATGACGGAGCGGCGCAGCGGGGCGATCGTCACCGTGGCGTCGAACGCGGTGGGGGTGCCGCGAGCAGGGATGGCCGCGTATGCCGCGTCGAAGGCAGCCGCCCAGGCGTTCACCCTGGGCCTGGGCCTGGAGGTCGCCGCGTACGGGATCCGCTGCAACGTGGTGTGCCCCGGCTCAACCGACACCCCCATGCTGGCCTCCATGGGCCCGGACGCGGTGGCGGCAGCGATACGGGGTGACCTTGCCCTGCACCGTACGGGGATCCCGCTGCGCCAAGTCGCCGAGCCGCAGGACGTCGCGGGAGCGGTCGGCTTCCTGCTCTCCGACCAGGCGCGGCACATCACCCTGCACAGCCTGTACGTGGACGGCGGTGCCGCTCTGCACGGCTGAACCCGCGACCGCCCGGAGGAACGAACCGCCCGGAGGGACGATGACGAGCCAGACCGCTCCCGACAGCTGGATCCTGACCACCTCACGGCGCGTCATGCGGACGGGCCCGGGGCATCGGCTCCCCGCACAGTCCGGGGCCGGGCAGTTCTCCCGACTCAGCCGTGCAGCGGAAGAGGCCCTGCTGGACGCTCCTCCCGGGTACGCCGTCGTCGGCGTCATGCCCTTCGACGAGCACACGCCCGCCGTACTCACCCTCGCGCCTCTGATCATCCGCCCTCGCGCACGGCAGGAACAGTCTCTCCGTGTCGCCACCCCTGCCCCGCAGCCGCCCGGCGACCCGGCCTACCTCGCCGCCGTCGCGCAGGGCCTGCACGAGCTGCGGTCCGGCAAGGTCCGCAAGGTGGTCCTCGCGCGCAGCCTCCTCGTACCCGGACTCCGCCCGGAAGACGCAGCCGCCCTGCTGCACCGCCTCCGGCAGCAAGAGCCCGACGCCCACGTCTTCCGCGCGGACATCTCACCGGACGACGACGCCGGGAGCACACTGCTCGTCGGCGCCTCACCCGAGCTGCTCCTGGCCCGCCACGGCAACCACCTGTGCCTGAATCCCCTCGCGGGCACGGCATCTCGGCACCCAAACCCCATTCGGGATCACGCCGTCGCCGACGCACTGTTGAAGTCGCCCAAAGACCGCCGTGAACACGCCCTCGTGGTCGAACACCTGGCCCACCGGCTGCAGCCGTTGTGCGCCGCACTCGACGTGCCGGCCACGCCCTCTCTCAAGGCCACCAGCCATGTCTGGCACCTATCCACGGTCATCCGCGCCCGCCTCCGGCACCCGCGCCCCAGCGCCCTCGACCTCGCCCTGCGCCTCCATCCCACCCCGGCCGTCTGCGGATCACCGACCGGTGACGCCCGGCGCCTCATCCAGCGACTGGAGAGCCGGCCACGCGGCTACTACACCGGGCTCATCGGCTGGATGGACCGACACGGCGACGGGCAGTGGGTCATCACCCTGCGCTGCGGAGAACTCTCCCAACAGGGACTGCGCCTCTACGCGGGAGCGGGCATCCTCGCAGACTCATGCCCCGAGACAGAACTGGCCGAGACAGGAGCCAAACTGTCCACCCTTCTCAGCGCCCTGCCTACCCCACACCAGCACCAGCACACCCGCTCAGCCGCACATTCCCACGATGAGCTTCCTGAGGGCTTGCAGATCATTGACGCGTCGTCTTGATCTTGTTGCTGGGTGTGCCGGTCAGGGTGAGGATCCGTGCCTGGAGGGCTGTGAGAGCCGCAGGTGGGGTCGTCGCGGACGGGATGGCGATGCCGTGGGCTGTGAGCAGTCGCCGGTTCTTCAGAAGGGCGCGGTGCATGGGCGGTCTTGCTGCTGCCGAACAGCACGGCCAGAGGTTCTGCGGCCAGTGGGACCCGCAGGTGGAGCACGGTTGCCGGCACCTGTTCGGGGAATGAGAGTCGGGGCGGGCGGCCGCGCTCGGGTGCACCGTCCGCGGCCAGGGTCCAGGTGAGTTGGTCCAGTTCGGCCGCTTCCCTGCACGCCCAGGGCGGTCAGTTCATCGGACCCGATGGACGCAACGAATCCAAGGGCCACCCCACCCTCGTACGACCGGTGGAATCTGCCGCGGACCCCGAGATCGACTGTCGCCTGTGGGACCTCTTGGCCGCCTCTGGAACACATCCGGCGACGGCCGGAGACAGCAGGACACCGGCCCAGAGGCCGCGAGCACCAGTGGCCGCCTCCCGTCCTGGTGCGCGTCTTCCGGCCACACCGGCCGTGGCATCAGCCGGCGGGGCAGCCGTCGACAGGCAGAGGAACGGGATCACATGGCAGAGCACAGCTTCCATATCGGTGTGCTGGCCGCAGGGGCTGCTCTGGCTCTCCTGGCAGCCCTCGGCCCGACGCTGGCGGGCGCCGCACCACCGCACACCGATACCACCGATACCACCGATACCACCGGTCCCGGCACGGCCCCCGCCTCGCGGTTCCTGCCCCAAGCCACCTCAACCGATCGAAGCGCTGGCCAACGCCCGCTGCGGTGTCCTGGAGGTCCCCGAGAACCGTGCCCGTCCCGGCGGCCGGACCATCAGGCCTGCCGTCGCGGTCATCCCACCCGTCTCCGCGAAGCCCGCCCCGGACCCGTGGTCTTCATGGCGGGCGGCCCCGGTGGCGAGACGTTCGACGACATCCCGTTCCTGGTCTCCTCCGGCCTGAACCGGGACCGCGAAGTGATCGTCATGGCCCAGCGCGGCAACCTCTACGACAAGCTCAACCTTGCCTGCCCGGAGCTGGACCGCTTCTACGCCCAGTCCGTGGGGCTCCCCTCCTACGCACCGCAGACGGAAAAGCTCATGCTCGACGCGGTGAAGCAGTGCCGGGATCGCCTGACAGCCGAAGGGGCCGACCTGAGCGCCTACAACAGCACCGAGAACGCGGCCGACTTCGCCGACCTGCGCACCGCACTGGGCATCAAGCAATGGAACGTCTACGGCCACTCATACGGCAGCAACCTGGCCCTGACCTACCTGCGCCTGCACCCCCAGGGGCTCCGCGCGGTGGCGCTCGACTCGGCCGCCCCTGGGCAGTACGTCTCCCTGCCGTTCGCCTGGGCCAACGCCCGGGAGGGGCTCGGCAACCTCTACAAGGCCTGTGCGGCCGAGCCCGGCTGCAAGAGCCGCTACCCGGACCTCGAGCGCACCCTGAACGAGCAGGTACGCAAGCTGGAGGCCCAGCCGCTGACGCCGAACGTCCGGCCGCCGCAGGGCGGAGACCCGGTGAAGGTCGTCCTCGACGGCGGCGCACTGCTGAACCTGCTGGTCGCCAAGGCGATCCCGTTCGCCGACGTCCCGGCGGCCATCGACGAACTCGGCCGCGGAAACCCCGAGCGCTTCGCCAAGGCCCGTGCCGCCGGTTCGGTCCAGGCGGCCGGCGAGACCGCCCACGGTCTGACGCAGTCGGTGGTGTGCAGCGAATGGACGCCGGACCACCCGCCGTCCGACGTGCTGAAGGCGGGCCGCGAAGCGTTCCCCGAATGGCCGAAATCGGTCCAGGCCGAGGCACCTCAACTGCCCTTCCAAGACCCCATATGCCGTATCTGGAACGTCCCGGACCGCACCGCCGCCCAACGCGTGCCCACCGTCAGCTCGGTGCCGACGATGTTCATCAACGGGACGTTCGACATGAAGACCGGGGCCAGCGGGGCGCCGAAGACCGCCCGTACGCTGTCCCACGCGACCACCGTGCAGGTGCCCGGGATCGGGCACTGGGTGGTCCCGCAGT
Organism: Streptomyces sp. NPDC097981; assembly: GCF_040302565.1. Classification (NCBI taxonomy): domain Bacteria; kingdom Bacillati; phylum Actinomycetota; class Actinomycetes; order Kitasatosporales; family Streptomycetaceae; genus Streptomyces; species Streptomyces sp. NPDC097981. The sequence continues at coordinate 5,110 of NZ_JBEORW010000057.1, read as the reverse complement.
CGCCCTGCGCCCAGAAGATACTGGCGTCCTTCCTCACCCGCCCGACCGCGCCCGACACCGGCTGCGTGGCGGGGCTCAGGTGGGAACCGTTCACGATCACCCCGAAGTGACGGGAGGAATGATGGCACGGTCACACGCACGACGCTTGCGCACCGGGTCGGCCGCAGCGGCGACCGGGATGCTCCTGGCCGGTCTGTTCGCGGCGCCGGCGAGCGCGCAAGAGGAGACGCCCGCAGTAGCGACCGGCACGGTCGCCCGCACCGTGGGCGACGCCAGCTACGAGCCTGGCCCTTGCCCGAAGACGCCCGACCCGGTCCCCGAACTCAAGGGGGCCCGCTGCGGAACGCTCACCATGCCCGAGAACCGCGCCAAGCCGGACAGCCGAAAGATCAAACTCCGCGTAGCGATCGTGCCGGCATCGGCCGCCAAGCCCGAACCCGACCCGATGGTGTGGCTCGCCAGCGGGCCCGGCGACGACGCGGTCGGCGAGGCGAAGATGGCGGTCGACGGCGGCCTGAACCGCGACCGCGACGTGATCCTCATGTCCCAGCACGGCACGTACTCGGCCGACCCGGCACTCACCTGCCGCAACATCGACGAGTTCAACGCGCGCGACCGGCCTCGTCTACGACGCGCCGTCCACCGAGCGCCTGCACGTCGAGGCCACGAAGGCCTGCCGCGAGAAACTGGCGGCGAGCGGGGCCGACCTCAGTGCCTACAACGACATCGAGAGCGCCGCCGGCCTCGCGGGACGGGGCCGCGTCCGGCGTCGAGCAGACCGCCTATGAGGAACTGGCTGACGCGCCGGTCACGCCCATGGCCCTGGAGGAGTTCATCGGACGCTCCGTGCACGCGCCGCAGACCCTGCGCGGCCGCGAGGTCCGGCTGCTGGGGTTCGTCTCCGCCGGCAAGAGCCCGGACACACCTGGTACCTCAACCGCCTGAAGCTCAGCTGCTGCGCGGCCGACGCGCGGACCCTGCACGTGGAGATGCACGGCGTGAAGGCACCCGACAACGACACCTGGGTCGAGGTCACGGGCGTCTGGCGGGCCGAGCACGTCCCCGTCGCGAACCCCGTCCCGGCCATGGAGGTCGGTGTCCTGAAGCCCGTCGGGCAACCGCGCAACCCGTACCACGACGCGCCGCCCACGGACGGCTGAGTCCTCGATCGGGGTCTGCCACGCCTCCTTGTCCCGCCCCTGCCCGGGCATCGACCCCATCGAGCTGAGGCTCCACATCGAACCCACCCCAGGAGACTCCACCTGTCCCCTCCGCCCGCTGCACGCGGGCGCCACCATCATGGCCGGCGTCGGGTTCGCCGCCCACCCACCTCCCGCACGGCCCTGCGGAACACATTCATCGCCATGGCGGTCGCGGACCCCGCCTCACCCCTGTACCGGGCCGAGCGCGCCGAGGTGGCGGTCCGCGACGAGTGGCTCACCCCCGGGAAGAACGGCGCCGATGGGGGTCAAGCGGGGCGCAGGTGCAAATTTTGTCGTCCCGACTTTCATGACTTCGGGAGGCGGTGCCGCGTCGCTGGGAATCGAATAGGCAGTGAGAACGGACAGCACCCCGGAGCCGGTGCGGGTGGGGCATCGACTACGCGGTTGATGCTCGGTGCCCATGGCGCATGCCGACGGGGTTGACGAGTTCGGCCATGTCGCTCAGCAGCGAGTGGGTGATGCGGGCGACATTGTCTGGAGTCTGTGTGTCCGGAGGGGGTCAGTGGCGGGAGGAGGCGGCGGCGGTGATGCCCAGGCCGATCAGCGCGACGCCACCCGCGCCGCCGATCGTCGAAAGACGGCGGTCCGAGTCGGCGAGCCAGGCGCGGGCGGCCGAGGCACCCAGGCCCCACAGGGTGTCGCAGAGCAAGCCGATGACGGCCGGGACCAGGCCGAGAACCATCATTTGGAGAGGGACGCTGCCGACGTCGTGGTTCACGAACTGAGGCAGGACCGCCGCGAAGAAGACGAGGCCCTTCGGATTGGTGACACCGACGAGGAGACCGTCCAGGACCGTGCGCAGATCACTGCGTTTCTCGCCCGCCGACACCGTCATGGCCGCGCGTAGGCCGTCGCGGTGGCGGTATGCCTGGACACCGAGATGGATGAGGTAGGCGGCTCCTGCGAGTTTCACCGCCGTGAACACCGTGGCCGAGCCCTGGACGAGCGTGCCCAGGCCCAGGGCCACCGCGAGGACGAGGGCGTAGCAGCCGAGGAGGTTGCCCAGGACCGTGGCGAGTGCCGTGCGGCGGCCGTGGGCGAGGGCGCGGCCGACCACAAAGAGGACGCTCGGGCCTGGGATCGCGATCACTACGAGCGACATCGCGGCGAACGCCAGAAGGTTCGGGGTGGACACCATGGGTCGGTTGCTTCCTGAGTTTCTGGAGCGGGTGCCTGGCCGGCATGCCGCGGTTGCTGTTCCTGTGAGGTAGGGACGCCGTCGAAGCCGTGCCCGGGGCGGGCCGACGGTCCGCGCCTGCGGCGTCAACGGCGCAGGAGCGTCACTTGAGCGCGGGGCAGCCGGGCCAGGACCGCGGGCTGCACCTGAAGGGTGCGGTCGGCGGATCCGGCACCGCAGTAGACGGGCTGTCCGGATTCGATGACCGCTGTGTCGATCAGGCACGGCACCCCGGGCCGGTGACTGACCGGCGGGATGCCTCCGGGGGCCAGGCCCTCTGCGCTGAGCAGGCCAGTATCGGCGGCGCGCAGCTGCGAGCGGCTGGCGCCGATGGCGCCCGCGAGGCGGGCCAGGTCGACTCGGTCGTCCGCGCGCAGGGCCACGAGCAGCAGCGGGTTCTCCGGGGTGGTGAAGGCGAGCGTCTTCACCGCTTGCGACCAGGGGAAGGGCAGTGCCTGGCGTTCGGCAACGCTGTGGGCGGCGGCGTGCTCGTGGACGGTGTATGTGCTGCCGTCCGCGTCGAGGATGGCTCGCCAGGGTGTCTCGGGCGTGCTCATGCGGGACCTGCGGCTTTCGGCTAGTGAGGGGATGAGCATGTTGATGGGTGGCTCCGGTGGATGGCTGCTCCGTGAGCCTGACCGACCCGACGGGATCTGATCAACTGATTGTGGAATCATGCAATCGTGATCACGATCCACTTCACCGAGACGGCCGAGGAGAACCTGGCCTTCTCCGCCTCCCCGCTGCTCGAAGCGGTCCATTCCTGGCACGTGCTCACCGGCCCCGGACACCACGCCCTGCACGTGCCCTGGGTGCGGAAATGCCGTCGTCTGTCCGCCGGGCTGCGCCGCCAGCTGCGCGAGCACGGCTTCGTGGTCGCCGACTACATCCCAGCCTTCTTCGAAAGCCGGGCGGACGATCACGAGGCGGACTTCGGCGAACAGCTCGCGTCGGTACGCGCGCTACCGCCAGCGCAGCTGGCCGCCGAACTCGCCCAGACCCTCCTCGACACCACCCGCTTCAACGGACCCGACCTGGTCGAGAACACAGCCACCCGGGACGCGGCCCTCGCCGAGCTCCAGCAGGCCGACCCCGGCCGGGCCGCACGGCTGAGTGACATCCTCACCGACCCCTTCCCGGTCCTGGAGGGCGCGCTCACCGCGCTGGAGGACTACTGGAGCGCCGCCTTCGCCCGCGAGTGGGAACGCATCGAACCCACCCTGTACGAGACGATCGCCCACGCGGGAGCGAGGATCGCCCACCAGGGTGTCCTCCCGATGCTCCGCACGCTGGTACCCCAGATCCGCATCGACCCCGCACAGCGGACACTGCGCCTCGATCGCCCGCACCACCACGACCTCACGGTCACCCCCGCCCGCCCGCTGACATTCACCGCCAGCCACTACGTGTGGCCCCACGTACGCGTCACCTGCGACGCCCCCTGGCCCCTTCGGGTCACCTACCCCGCCCTGCCCCTCGCGCCCGCCGCAGCACCCCGCACCACAAGCCAAGCGGAACTCCTCACCGCGCTACGAGCCCTGGCAGCCGCCCCACGCCTGAACATCATCGCCTGCCTCGCCGCACAGAGCCGCAGCACCCAGGAACTGGCCACCCTCCTCGGCCTGTCGCAGTCCGTGATCTCCCGCCACCTCCAGCTGATGACCCAGGCTGGACTGACCACCTCACGCCGCGAGGGCTACTACGTCCTCTACTCCCTCAACCACACCTGCCTCGACCAGATCGCTGCAGCCCTCACCGACCTCCCGACCACCCCCCGGCGGTGAGCGGGGGAGGGGAACTGAAACAACCCGCTGCACCGGGCAGCAGCTGCTGCCCAACCGTTTCTCGTGGACAAAGCCACGGAGCGGAATACGCATGGTTCGAAGACGACTTTCCAGACATCGCCGAGGCGTACTGCTTCACCCTGGTGCGGGGCCTCGCACCTGCTGAGGTGGTGTCCCGGCTCGCGGGACGACCGGAAGCGCCCCTTCAGGGCATAGCCGCAGTCGTCGACGCCGCATTCGCCCAGTACGACCTGGAGGAGGGCGACCGTCAGCTGGTCGCCATGACGACTGTGGGTGCCTGGACGCTGGTGATCGAGACCAACGGGTACATCGGAGTCACCGAAGATCGAGCCCTGCCGGCCTCGGCGGGGGCGAGCTGGGTCTCCCACTTCGCCAACATCAACGCCGTCGGCACGTTTCTCTGGGCGGAGGACCAGTTCCTACGACTGTGCTTCGACCCCGTGTTCCCTGAGGACCGGTGGGGCACCGCACCCGATGAGCTCCTGGACGTCATGGTGCGGATCGGCTTCCACCTCGAGGACGAGTCTCCGGAAACGGATCTGTCCTCACCAGCGGCGTTCGCTCTGGCAGAGCACCTGACCAGCGTGGCCATCACTCCGGCGCTGCTCCAGGACACGACCTTCATCTGCGCCACTGTTCAGGTCCGATGACAACGCGCGACCGCCCTCCCCGGGCTGCCCTGTGGAGCGTGTCTGAAAGATCGTGTAAGTCCGTGATGTGACAGCCTGGCCCGGGGCTCGGCCTCGGGCTCTTGGGCCGGGCGGATCGGACGAGTCATGGCAGAGAAGACAGAACCGGTCGCCTCCGCGGCCGGGGACGCGATGGTCGACGAGGTGGTCGAGCGGCTGCTCGACAAGGCTGATGCCTCGGGGACGGCCTTGCTCGGTGAGGGCGGGTTGCTGACG
>NZ_JBEORW010000056.1:6699-39934 GCF_040302565.1 Streptomyces sp. NPDC097981 | reverse complement strand
CGACCGGGTCCGGGAGTTCCCGGCGGCAGAGCGCATCCCGATGGCCGAGGACACCGTCTTCGACCTGGCCTCGCTGACCAAGCTGTTCACCTCGCTCCTGGCGGTGCAGCAGATGGAGCGCGGACAGTTGGAGCTGGAGGCTCCGGTGCACCGGTACCTGCCCGAGTTCACCGGCGGCGGCAAGGAGCTGATCACGGTCCGCCAGCTGCTCACGCACACCTCGGGGCTGCGCTCCTGGGCGCCCTTCTACCAGCAGTCCACCCGCGAGGGCCAGTTGAGGATGCTGTGGTCCGTGCGCCCGCAGGAGACCCCGGGGTCGGTGTACCGGTACTCGGATCTGAACCTCATAGCGCTCCAGCTGCTCCTGGAACGGATCACCGGTCACACTCTGGATCTCCTGCTCCAAGACGAGATCACCGCTCCGCTCGGGATGCACCGCACCCGTTACAACCCGCCGCTCTCCTGGCGCCGCGTCACCGCCGCCACCGAGGTGCAGCGGCCCCCCTGGTCCGGGCTGGACCGCGGACTGGTCTGGGGCGAGGTCCACGACGAGAACGCGTACGCCCTCGGCGGCGTCGCAGGCCACGCCGGCGTCTTCGGCACGGCCTGGGACCTGGCCGTCCTGGCCCGCACGCTGCTCGACGGCGGGGTGTACGCCGGCAAGCGCATCCTGCGCCCCGCCTCCGTGGAGCTGCTCTTCACCGACTTCAACACCGCCTTCCCCGGCGACGACCACGGCCTCGGCTTCGAGCTCTACCAGCACTGGTACATGGGAGCCATGGCCACCCCGCACTCCGCCGGCCACACCGGCTTCACCGGCACCTCCCTGGTCCTGGACCCCTCCACCGACTCCTTCCTGATCCTGCTCGGCAACTCCGTCCACCCCGTACGCACCTGGCGGGCCGGCAGCGCACCGCGGGTCGCCGTCGGCAACCGCTTCGCCCGCGCCGTCCCGGTCCGTACGACGCACGGCGGCCCGGCCTGGTACTCCGGCATGGAGACCGGCGGGTCCGGCACCCTCACCCTGCCGCCGCTGACCCCGGCCACCGCCGCCGCCCGGCTGCGCTGCGCCGTGTGGTGGGACACCGTGCCCGGCGAGGGCGCCTTCCACGTGGAGGCCTCGGCCGACGGGGAGACCTGGGAACCGCTTCCGTTCAGCACCGTGCGCTCGACGGGCGGCGCCCCCGAGCAGTGGCCGCAGGGCAGCGCCGGCGGCTGGTCCGGCCGCATCTGGCACCGCCTGGAGGCCCCCCTCCCCGCCTGGGCCGGCCGGACGGTGCGCCTGCGCTTCCGCCACACCGCCACCGGCCGCTACGTCGGGCGCGGCGTGTACGTGGACGTCGTACGGGTGTCGGAACCCGGCCGGCTCCTCTTCGCCGAGGACCGCCCGGCCGACGCTGCCGCCATCCACCCCCTCGGCTGGACCCGCTCGGCCGACTAGCGCGCCACGCCGCGACCGGGTTCAGCCGCACAGGCGTCCCGCTGGCCGCGGACGCCTCCTTCGTGGGCGTGTCGATGCACACGGTCGTCGCCCACGTCCACCCCGACCAGGAGGCCCGCCGCCGTCGCCGCCGCGGCCGGACTCACTCCCACCGGCCAGCGGCACGACGGAGAGATCAGATGGCAGCGGGCCATGTTCCGGCCTGCGACGCCGTCGGCCGGGAGCGGGAAGCGCGACGGGCCGGCCGACGGGACTCCGGAGAGCCCCGGCCGGCCTGCCGAAGATCAGTCCTCGTAGGTGAATTCGTCGACCGGGCTGGTGGGCGACGTGGCCACGCCGACCGTCACGGTGACGTCCACCGTCTTGGATTCGTCCGCGTTCGCCTCGTCGAGCAGCCGGAGGGGTGCCTTCGCGGTGATGACGGTCGAGGACTCGACGGTGACGTCGTGCGCGAGGTGGTCCTTGAACCGCACGGCCGCGCCCGAGGCGAAGCCCGAGCCTCTGATGGTGACCTTCTTGAAGGCCGTCCCGTGATTCGGGGTGACGCTGCTGACCACGACGGGCTCGGGCCCGCCGTAGGCGAACTGCCCCAGCGGGACGGCGGGCGACGTGCCGAGCCGGTTGGTGACGCGGACATCGACGATGCCGACCCCGTCGGGCACGATCGCCACGATCCACTCGCCGGACAGGTCGATGGCGAACTCGGTGCACGGGATCGGGCCGAAGTCGACGACGCTGTCCGGGGTGAATCCCGTGCCGCTGATGGTGACCTTCGCGCCGCCCTGCCCGGCAGTGGAACTCAAGCCGGACACCCTCGGCCCGGGAGTGACCCGGGGCGCGCCCAGCAGGTACAGGTAGGAGAAGTTGGAGTGCTGGAACGCGACCTGGGCCATGAAGTCGCTGGTGGTCTTGTTGATGTAGAACGTGTCGTACCAGTCGTACGACGGGTTCCACAGGACGGGGTCCTCGGCGTCGGGCTGGACGTAGACGTTGTCCTTCTTGAGCAGGTCGATCTCCGTCAGGAGGAGCTTCACCTCGTCGTTCGCCACCGGGCCCTTGGCGGGTGGGTACCACTTCCCGGCGTCGAGCAGATCGGACCAGGCCAGCGGGACCACGTCGTACGCGTTGACGTGGCGCTCGTGCGGGGTCCACTGCAGGGCGTCGACGTAGTCGGCGAAGCTCTGGAGGCCGGCGGTGGGAGCGGCGAAGGTGACGAGGGCGAACTGCGGCTTGTTCGGCGTCCAGGTCTGGGCCTGAAGGTACGTGGCCAGCATGGTGGCGATGCAGCCGCCCAGGCTGTGGCCGGTCACGAAGACCGTCGGCCGAGGCGTGGACGGCACGGCCGCGAGGAGGATGGCGAGTGCCCGGCTGAGTGTCGCGTCCACCGGGATGGCGGCCTCCGGCCGGCCGGACCCGTCGGCCTGTTCCTGCCCGGCGGGCGCCCCTGTGATACCGCGCGCCGTCGCGACCTGCGTGAACGCGGCCATGGCGCCGGCCGAGACGGCGATGTCCGTCGATCCGCCGGCCGTGAACGGCACCACCGTGCCGACGTCGAGGTCCTCCATCGTGTCCGTCGGATTGGAGACGGTGCCGCGGACGGCCACGACGATCTGGTTCGAGCCGTCGGAGTTCCAGGCGATGTAGGCGAGGTTCGCGTTGTCCGGGCTGAGGGCCAGCCACTTCAGCTGCCATGTGCCACCCGTGGCGAGCATGGGGTCCTGTAGTTGTGCGGTGATCCCGGATCTGGCGCGCAGGGCCTGCTCCTCCCGGGTTTCACCCGACGGACGCGGGACCGCCGCCGTGGCGGCGATCGCGGCGAGGGTCATGGCGATCTGGGCGGTGTTCGGGGCCTGCTCGGCGGACGTGGCCATGCGCGCTCCTTGCGTGTCAGCGGAGCGGAGCGGGCCCGGCGGCCCGCCGGGTGCGGTTTCAGGGAGAGCTCGGCACCCGCAGCGTGCCGCGGCCGGTGTGCACCACCCCTGCGATCGTGCTGGTCGCCCTCATCCTCTTTCGCGGTGCGGCAGCCCGGGGTTTTCCGGCCCGGCGGAGCGGCGGATTTCAGGCTCCTGGCCCAGCAGCGGGCCCCCGCCGACGGTCCGGGGCCCGGGTCCCATCGGCGGCCGTGCGCCCCGGCCCCTGGCGCAGGGCGGCGGCGACCAGGCCTTCGATGGCCTCGCGAGGGACTTCGCCGCCGCTCACGAGCCGGTCGAAGACCAGTCCGTCGATGCAGGTCAGCAGGGTGTGGCTGCGGCTCTCGACGTCCGTCACACCGTGCCCGGCGAGGAAGTGCCGGACGGTGTCGCGGCCGGCGTTCTCGCGGGGTACGAGGATCTCGCGCAGCTCGGGGTCGCGCACGCTCTCGACGGCGCAGGCGTAGCGGGCGAGCGAGCGGCCCCGGCCCTCTCCGGTGAGCCGCCGCCGGGTGAGCAGCTCGATGCCGTCCACCAGTTCCGCGGCGGTGCGGGGAGGCGGGAGCCGTTCGCCCATCGTGTGGAGTTCCGCCTGGTCGAGTTGGACGAGGCGGGTGACGAGTCCGGTGAGCAGCGCGGCCCGGGTGCGGTAGTACGCCGACGTGGTGCCGGGTGGGACGGCCGCTTTGCGGTCGACCGCGCGGTGGGTCAGGCCGCGGATCCCCTCTTCGGCGAGTACGCCGAGAGCCGCATCCGCGAGGAGGGTGCGCCGTTCCGTAGCCATGGCTCCTTTCTACACCTGTAGTGCCTCGGATAGGGTCAGCCCGAGCATCCTTCTACAGGTGTAGAAAGACTGGGGGTTCGACGTGGGCAGCACGGCAGTGGTCGTCGGCGGGGGCATCGGCGGTCTGGCCGCCGCGATCGGCATGCGCCGCATCGGCTGGGAGGTGACGGTCGTCGAGCGCGCGCCCGTACTGGAGGACGCGGGGGCGGGCATCTCCCTCGCCGCGAACGGCCTGCGGGCGCTGGACGAGCTCGGCGTGGGCGGGCTCGTGCGGGAGGCCTCGCGGGGTCAGTACGGCGGCGGCACCCGCACCCCGGGCGGCCGCTGGCTGACCCGGATGGACGGCGCGGCGCTGGAGAGGGCGGTGGGCACGCCGATCATGGGCATCCCTCGCTCCACCCTGCACAGCCTGCTCCGCGCGTCCCTGCCCGCCGGAACGCTGCTGACCGGCTCGGAGGCCCGCTCGGTCCGGCAGACCGGCCCCGGGACGGCCCGGGTCGACTGCGGCGACACGGTCCTGGACGCCGATCTGGTGGTGGCGGCCGACGGCATCGGCAGCCGGGTGCGCAGCCGTCTCTTCCCGGCCCACCCCGGCCCGGTCCACAGCGGCTCGGCGGTGCTGCGCGCCATCACCGAGCACCCGGTCGAGCTGCGCACCGACTTCGAGCTGACCTGGGGGCGGGGCGCCGAGTTCGGGCACATCGCCTTCCGGGACGGGCGGGCCGAGTGGCACGCCGTCCTCGGCCTGCCCGCCGGGACACGGTTCGCCGACCCGCTCGCCGAGCTGCGCCGCCGATTCCGCACCTGGCACGACCCGATCCCCGAGCTGCTGGACGCGACCCGGCCCGACGCCGTGCTGCAGCACGCCGTCAACGAACTGCGCGCACCGCTCCCCTCGTTCACGGCCGGCCGGATCGCGCTGCTCGGCGACGCGGCACACGCGATGACCCCCAACCTCGGGCAGGGCGCCTGCCAGGCCCTGGAGGACGCGGTCACCCTGGCCGCCGCGCTCGCCGTCGGACCCACCGTCGAGGCCGCGCTCGCCCGGTACGACGCCGAGCGCCGGCCTCGCAGTCAGGCCGTCGCGCGGGCCGCCCGGCAGGCCGGGCGGATGGGCCACCAGCTGTCCCATCCGCTGGCCGTCGCCCTGCGCAACACGGCGATGCGGCTGACGCCCTCCCGCGCCGCGATGCGCATGATCCTCCGTCACCACGACTGGGTGCCGCCCCGGCTGGGCTGACCCGGCATGAGCGGTACCGGCCTCGCCCCCCGTCAGGCGGGAGGCGCCGGCGGGAGGGGCGTCCCGCCGGGTCCGCGTGGACGCGCCGGTCGCCGGTGTCCGGCCGGCCGGCCGTCGAGGAGGTTGGCACCGCAGGCGATGACCTGTTCGTGGGCCCGGTCCCGGTCCGGTACGCCGAAGTCCAGGTGGAACTGCTGAGGGTGGGCGGTCACCGCCCCATCGCGTCGAGGAGGATCCGCGCCAGTTCGTCCGGCCGGGAGAACATCGGCCAGTGGCCTGTGTCCATGAGGACCAGCCGCCACTGCCCGCCGGCCAGCAGCTCGGCCACGTCGTCGCTCGGCTCGGCACCGTCGAGCAGGCACTTGATGTACGTCGCCGGAAGTTCGCCGAGCGGCCGGGCCAGCACGGCCGGGTCGGCCAGGGAGGCGCCCGGGTGCGGCGTCGAGCCGCTCACGATCCGGGCGATCTGCTCCTCGGTGAGGCCCTGGCCGTCGTATTCGGCGGCGGTCAGCGGCGCCCAGGAGCCGCCGTTTTCGGCAAGGGCGGCTTCCAGCTTCGCCGGGCCCTGCCACCACGTGGAGACGAACGACTCCCCATCGGCCGGAACGTTGGCATCGACGAAGACCACGCGGGCCAGCCGTTCGCCGATCCGCTCGGCGGCCTGACCGACCGGGATGCCCGAGTAGCTGTGCCCGACCAGTACCACATCGTGCAGATCGAGGCGCTCGACCTCGTCGACGATGTCCCGGACGTGAGTCTGCCGCCCGGCGGGCACGGCCCGTTTGCCGGCGAGGCCGGACAGCGTCAACGAGTGGACGCCGTGGCCGGCCTCACGCAGCGCGGGCACCACCTCGTCCCACGCCCATGATCCGAGCCACGCGCCTGCCACCAGTACATAGTTCGACATGGCCGCACCGTAGCGGAGGGGACTGACAACGCCCGGCAAGCACTGTCGATGCGCACCCTAGGCGGTGGAGCTCCCGGAGTCCCGGGAAAGGACCGCGTCGAGCATCCGGCGGACGACGGAGGTCAGTTCGGCCCGGTCCGGGGCCGGGCGGGAGCGGGCGAGGGCGCCTACGAGGCGGTCGTAGAGGAGTCCGTCGGTCCAGGCGACCAGCAGCTCGGCGGACTCGGCGGGCCGCTCCGCACCCAGCGCCGCGAGGATCCCGGCGGCGCGGGCCCGGGCGCCCTGCCCCGCCCGGTGGAACTCCGGCTCCAGCTCCGGGTTGCGCGCGGCCTCCAGGCTCAGCTCGAAGCGGGCCAGCTGGCGCACCCGCCCGGTGGTCAGCCACTGGTACAGCACCTCGGCGAGCGCCACCGCAGCCGCCTCCCGGTCGACCGGCACCGCCGGCACCGCCGAAGCACGGGCCCCGGCGCCTCCGACGTCCCCGAGGTTCAGTTCGGCCAGCCGCTGATAGCAGGCCCCGATCAGCGCCGTCCTCGTGCGGAAGTAGTACGAGGTACTGCCGGCCGGCAGCCGCGCCGCGCCGTCGACGGCCCTGTGGGTCAGGCCCCGCAGGCCGGCGGCGGCCACGAGGTCGATCGCCGTGTCCGCGATCAGAGTTCTGCGGTCGGTTGTGGACATGACGTCACTCTACAGCTGTAGAGTGACGAGCAAGCCTCTACACATGTAGAGGATGGCTGGCGAACGGGAGGGCACGTCATGTCTCAGCGGCATGCGGTCGTGGCAGGAGCGGGAATCGGCGGGCTCACGGCGGCGGTGGCCCTGCACCGCCGCGGCTGGCGGGTCACCGTCTGCGAGCGGTCAACGCAGCCGTCCGCCACCGGCGCCGGAATCGTCCTCGCCCCCAATGCCCTGCGCGCCTTCGACGCCATCGGCTTCGACGCCGGCCTCGCCGCCGGTCGCGCCGTCCCGGCCGCCATGGGCCTGCGCCGCACCGACGGCCGCTGGCTGAACCGCGCCGACGCGTCCGCGCTGGCGGTCCGGTACGGCCGCCCCCTGCTCGCCGTGTACCGCCCGACGCTGGCCGACGGCCTCGCCGACGCGCTCCCGGACACCGCGATCCATTACGGGGCACGCGTCACCGGCGTCGACGACGCCCACGGCACCCCCGTGGTCCGCACCTCGGCCGGCGACCTCACCGCCGACCTCGTCATCGCCGCCGACGGCATCCACAGTCCGCTGCGCCGCGCGTACTTCCCGGGCCACCCCGGCCTGCGCTACAGCGGGGAGACCGCCTGGCGCACCGTCCTGCCGAGCGCCGGCCCGCACGAGCACCCCGCACCCGCCGAGACCTGGGGCCGCGGCGAGCGGTTCGGCATCGTCCCGCTCTCCGACGGCCGCCTGTACGTGTACGCCACCGCCGTCGTCCCCGAGGGACACCGCCCGACGGACGCCCGCGCCGAACTCCTGCGCCGCCACGGCTCCTGGCACGACCCGATCCCCGCACTGCTGGAGCGGATCGATCCGGCCGCCCTCCTCCAGCACGACCTGTACGACCTGGCCGCGCCGCTCCCTCGTTACCACTGCGGTCGGCTCGCCTGGCTCGGCGACGCCGCGCACGCCATGACCCCCAACCTCGGCCAGGGCGGCTGCCAGGCCGTCGAGGACGCCGTCGTCCTCGCGCACCTGCTGGACGCGACCGACGCAGCAGGCGTACCCGCCGCCCTGGCCGCCTACAGTGCGGCCCGGTGCGCCCGGACCGACGCCATACGGATCCGCGCCCGCCGTGCGGGCCGCCTCGCCGCGCTCACCCACCCCCTCGCCGTGGCCGCCCGCGACCTCGCCGTCCGCGCCACCCCGGTCGGCGCCACCCTGCGCGCCCTGGACGACCTGTTCGACGGCTTCAGCCTCCCGGCGACCACGCCCGCGTCCGCACCGCGGCCGACGGCATAAAACCGTGCCATACACCGTTGGCATTCGTTGAGTTCCGTTGACTGTTCAACCCGCACGCAGCTCGACAGGAAAGCAGGTACAGGCACATGCCGACCAAGGACATCGACTGGGACCACCCGAAGGACCCCCAGCCGGGCTGGCAGCTCGACCACGTCAAGCAGTACGTCGCATCGAACGGGGCCGAGGGCCATCACTGGAACGGCACCCAGACCCTGCTGCTCACCACCGTGGGCCGGGTTTCGGGCAACGCCGTGCGGACCCCGCTCATCTACGGCGAGGCCCACGGCCGTTACTTCGTCGTCGCGTCCAAGGGCGGCGCCCCCGAGCACCCGCTCTGGTACAGGAACCTGACGGCGCACCCCGAGGTCCGCATCCAGGTCGGCCCGAAGATCCTCCAGGGCACGGCCCGCACCGCGACCGCCGAGGAGCGCGCCGCGTACTGGCCCGTGATGGTGGAGCACTGGCCCGCCTACGACGAGTACCAGGGCAAGACGGACCGCGAGATCCCGATCGTCGTCATCGAGGCGGGCGAACCCGCCGCGTAGCGGCGGTCAGTGCCCCAGCACGGCCATCGCCGCATTGTGGCCGGGGACCCCGCTGACGCCGCCTCCGCGCACGGCGCCCGCGCCGCACAGCAGGACGTTGGCGTACGGGGTCCCCACACCCCAGCGGCCCGCCCCGCCTCCGTCCCCGTCGTCGGCGGCGTACGGCCAGGACAGGTCCCGGTGGAAGATGTGTCCGCCGGGCAACCGCAGTTCGCGCTCCAAGTCCAGCGGGGTCTTGGCCTCGATGCACGGCCGCCCGTCCGCGTCGAAGGCCAGGCAGTCGGTGATCGGCTCCGCCAGATGCGCGTCCAGCTGGGCGAGCGTGCCGGCCAGCAGCACCTCGCGCGCGCCCTGGTTGTCCTTCTCGAACAGCCGGGCCGGGGTATGCAGGCCGAAGAGGGTGAGGGTCTGGTACCCCTCTGCCACGAGTTCCGGCCCGAGGATCGAAGGGTCGGTCAGGGAGTGGCAGTAGATCTCCGAGGGCGGTACGGACGGCAGTTCCCCGGTGGCGGCCTCGGCGTAGGCCCGCGCCAGTTCCGCGTACCCCTCGGCGATGTGGAACGTGCCGCCGAAGGCCTCGCGCGGGTCCACCGAGGTGTCCCGCAGCCGCGGCAGCCGTCGCAGCAGCATGTTGACCTTGAGCTGGGCCCCCTCGGCCGCGGGCGCCGGCGCCGCCTCGCCGAGCAGGTCGGCCAGCGCCCGCGGTGAGGCGTTGACCAGCACCGTCCTCCCGACGACCCGCCCCTCGCCGGCCGCCGTACGGAAGGTCACCTCGGCCGGCGCCCGTCCGTCGGTCTCGATCCGGAGCACCTCGTGCCCGAGCGCGATCTCGGCCCCGGCCGCGCGGGCCGCCGCCGCCAGCGCGTCGGTGAGCGCGCCCATGCCGCCGACCGGGACGTCCCAGTCCCCGGTGCCGCCGCCGATGACGTGGTAGAGGAAGCAGCGGTTCTGCGCGAGCGCGGGGTCGTGGGCGTCCGCGAAGGTGCCGATCAGAGCGTCCGTGAGCACCACGCCCCGGACCAGGTCGTCGGCGAAGTGCTCCTCGACGGCCTGCCCGAGCGGCTCCTCGAACAGCATCCGCCAGGCCGCCTCGTCGGCGATGCGGGCCCGCAGCTCCGCCCGCGTGGGCAGCGGTTCGGTCAGCGTCGGGAACACCTTCTCGGCGAGCCGCCCGGTCCTCCCGTAGAAGGCGCGCCAGCTCTCGTACTCGCGCTCCGAGCCGGTCAGCCGGGCGAACGACTCCCGGGTGCGGGACTCTCCCCCGCCGACGAGGAGCCCGCCCGGCCGGCCGTCGCGTTCGACGGGGGTGTACGAGGAGACCGTGCGCTTGCAGACGGAGAAGTCCAGCCCGAGGTCGCGCACGATCTTCGCCGGGAGCAGCGAGACGAGGTACGAGTAGCGCGAGAGCCGGGCGTCGACGCCGGCGAAGGGCCGGGTGGAGATCGCGGCGCCGCCGGTGTTCCCGAGCCGTTCCAGGACCAGCACCGAACGGCCCGCCCGGGCCAGGTACGCGGCGGCGACCAGTCCGTTGTGCCCGCCGCCCACGATCACGTCGTCGTATACATCGTGCCCGAAGCTCGTCATGGCTCTTGGTAGCACACCTGGCCGAGCCGCTCCAGGCAGTGCGCCTCGTCGGCGTGGGCCGCCACCGTGTCGGGATGGTCGTCGCCGAGGGAGCGCTCGCGGATGCCCGAAAGTTCGCGGTAGACGGGCAGGGCCTCGTCCCAGCGGCCCAGCCGGCCGAGCCCGACGGCGAGTTCGCGGCGGCTGACGAGGGTGTCGGGGTGTTCGGCGCCGAGCGCCTTGGTCCGGGCGGCGGCCACCTGCCGGGATTCGGCCACCGCCTCCTCCCAGCGGTCGAGGCGGCCCAGGTTGACGCCGAGGACGTGCCGGGCGCGCAGGGTCTCCGGGTCCGCGGCGCCGTACGCGCGGGTGCGGTCGCGGATCAGGCCCCGGAACAGGTCCAGGGCCTGGGCGGCGTGCCCGGTCCGGCCGAGCGCGATGCCGACCTCGTAGCGGGCGGCGAGGGTGTCCGGATGGTCCCGGCCCAGCACCCGTTCCCGTACGGCGGCGACCTGGCGGAAGCCCTCCAGGGCCTCCTGCCAGCGGCCGAGGCGGCCCAGCGCGTACGCCGCCTCGTACCGGGTCAGCAGCGTGTCCGCGTGCTCGGCGCCCAGCACGGCCGCCCGGTCGGCGGCGACCTCGGCGGCGGTGCGGTGGGCCTCCGTGAACCGGCCCAGCGCCCCGAGGGCGCAGGCGAGGTTGTGGCGGCAGCGCAGCGTGTCGGGATGGAGCGGGCCCATGCTGCGCTCCCGGGCGACGAGCACCGCACGGTAGACGTCGTGGGCCTCGCGGTGGCGTCCGAGCCGGCCCAGTTCGTACGCCGCCTCCTGGCGCGCCGCGAGGGTGTCGGGGTGGTCGGCGCCGAGTGCCCGGGTGCGCCCCTCGGTGACGGCTTCGTACGCGGCCAAGGCCTCCTCGGGCCGGCCCGCGCGGCTGAGGGCGAACGCGCGGGTGTGGCCGGCGGCGAGGGCGTCGGGGCCGGTCCCGTTCAGGCCGGTCCCGTCGGAACCGAACGTGTACGGGACCCCGTACGGCGCGGTGAGCCGCGGGTCCTCGGCGGCGGCGGGGCGCAGGATCCGGTGCGAGCCGCCGGGGCGCACGGCGGTCCAGGAGCCGGTGAGCACGGCCCATTCGCCGCTGGCGGGGCGGGCGTCGATGCCCGCCTTGCGGCCGGCGGTCATCCCGCGGGCCCACGCGGGCAGCGGGGCCTGGGCGCCGGGCAGGCCGCCGGGGCCGACCCGGGCCTCGACGAGCCGCCGGTGCAGGTGGCGGGCATCGCCGGGGCGGTCCTCGGGGCGCTTGGCCAGCAGGTCCAGGACCGCCTGCTCGAAGTATTCGGGCAGCTCGGGGCGGTGCTCGCGGGGCGGTACGGGCACGTTGTCGCGGTGGCCGACCAGCACCGACCAGGAGTCGCCGAGGTCGAAGGGCGGGGCTCCGGTGGCGATCTCGTACAGGACGCAGCCGAGGGAGTAGAGGTCGCTGCGGTGGTCGACCTCGCCGCCCGCGATCTGTTCGGGCGACATGTAGTGCGGGGTGCCCATGGCCATGGCGCCGCCGGTGAGTTTGGCGGTGAAACCGATGTCGTGGGCGAGGCGGGCGATGCCGAAGTCGCAGATCTTCACCGTGCCGTCGGTGAGCCGCATGATGTTGGCGGGTTTCAGGTCGCGGTGGACGACGCCCTGGTCGTGGGTGTAGCCGAGGGCGGCGGCCAGCTGCTCCGCGATGTCGACGACCACGTCCACGGGCAGCGGGCGCGCCTCGTTGTCCTCCATGAGCTGGCTCAGGTTGCGGCCGTCGAGGAGCTCCATCACGAGGTAGAGGGGGCCGCCCGCGGCGCTCTCGTCGCCGAAGTCGTGGACGACGGTGACCCCGCGGTGCTGGAGGGAGGCCGCGACGCGCGCCTCGCGGCGGAAGCGTTCGCGCAGGACCTGGGTGAAGTGGTTGTCCTGCTCGGGGCCGAGCGGCTTGAGGCATTTCACGGCGACCTGCCGGCCGAGCGACTCGTCCCGGGCCCGCCACACCTCGCCCATGCCGCCGCGCCCGATCAGATCGAGCGACCGGTAACGGCCCTGGATCAGTCTGGACTCCGCCATGTCTTAAAGCCGCCCCCGTTGTCGTGCTACGTCCTACGCCCTCCCCGGCCGGTCCAGTATGGCCGCTGATGTACGCAGTGTGTACGCAGAGGGGCGGCTCCCGGGGCCCATCCGGCGCATCGCTTTCAAGATGTGACCTGGAGGCAGCTGCCACCGCAGACCTGCGGGAATGCTGCGCAGCAGGGTACCGGTGAGGCGCAGGCGCCGGGTGATGACGAGTGGTGGCGGCGCGGCCCGGCCGTACAGCCGGTGCGCGTAGCCGGGGAGGGAACCGTAGGCCAGAGCCGCGACGGGGCGCCACAGCAGGTTTCGGCCAGGGACGAGAAGGGCAGGGGCGGGCGGGCTGCGCAGGAAGTCGTCCACGGCGCGGGCGTCGGGACCGGCGGCGAGCTCGGGGCGCACCTCCTCGAAGTACGCGGCGAGGGCAGCGGTGTCGGCCGGCACCCGGGCCGGGTCGAGACCGACGAGGCGGGCGCCGACCCGGTTCTCGTCGACGTAGCGGTCGGCCTGGGCGGGGGTGAGGGGGACGCCGGAGCGGCGCAGGACGTGCAGGAAGCTGTCGATCTGCGCGCAGTGCACCCAGAGCAGCAGCTCGGGGTCGTCGACGGGGAACCGCTCGCCGGTGGCGGGGTCGGTGGCGGACAGCGTCCGGTGGATCCGGCGGACCCGGGCACCGGCGCGCTCGGCGGCTTCCGTGGTGCCGTACGTGAGGGTGCCGACGAAGTCGGCGGTCCGCAGCAGCCGGCCCCAGGCATCCGCGTGGAAGTCGCTGTTCTCCATGACCCCGCGGACCGCGCGCGGGTGCAGCGCCTGGAGGTAGAGCGCGCGGACTCCTGCGATCCACATCACCGGGTCGCCGTGGCACTGCCAGGTGACGGACGCGGGCCCGTAGAGTCCGGGGTCGGCGTCGGGCGGGGCCGGTACGGAGTCCGGCTCGGGCAGGGCCGGTACGGAGCCCGGCTCGGGCGGGGTCGGTACGGTCTCTCGGGTCGCGGTCATTCCCGTGCCTCCCGTGTCTGCGGTGACTCCCTTACGCCTCCCGTGCCCGCGCGTGCCGGGGTGGCGCTCGGCCGCCCCTCCGCTCCAGCCTACCGAGGCGCGGCGGACCGGAGCAGGGGTGCGCAGCGGGTCAGGGACAGCGGTCGACCCTCACCTGGTTGACGATCTTGTTGGCCGACACGAACCCGCGGACGAAGTTCAGGCGGCCGCTGTACGGGTTGTATCCGGCCCCTTCGACGAAGAACCAGCGGTTGGTGCCGTTGGCCCACGCTCCGTCGCGCCAGCAGCGCATGGTCACGGGGGCTCCGCCGAAGATGCCGCCGATGAGGGCCTGCGGAGCGAAGGGGCTGTCGTACGCGGGTGTCAGGCTGTTGGTCTTGGGTGTGGCGGCCTCGGCCGGGGTGGTGACGGCCAGGGCCAGAGCAGCGCCGAGCGCGCCGGCCGACGCCAGCCGCCCCCAGCGCCGCAACTGCTGCCTGTGGATGGACTTCACGTGCGTGGTTCCCCCTCACTGTGGTGCGGAACGGGCCGAAAGCAGCCCGCGGCTGACCGATTCTGGCCGCCGCCGACCGGCGTGTCAGGTGGCCGGACCCGGCGCGTGGAAGCGCACTCACCATGCGGCGCACCACCATGCGCCCCTCCCTCGAAACGGCCACGCCGCGCACCCGCGCCGGCCAGGCTGCGAACGCGGCCGGAAGGGCCTGTCCGACTGGAAGTCCGGTCAGGAAGCGTCGGTGCGCCACGGGCACCCGGGTAGGGTGTCCGCTTGTGGCGGACCGTCGAACAGCAATCATGGAAGGGGCCGCGCGGGTCATCGCCCGACGCGGCGTGCGCGGCCTGCGCGTGGAGGAACTCGCGGCCGAAGCTGGCGTGTCCACGGCGTTGATCTACTACCACTTCAAGGACCGCGCCGGAATCCTGCGCGCGACCTTGGAGTTCATCAACGACCGCGCCGGGCGGTACACCACGGAGCGGGAGCCCGACGCTCCCCCGCTCGACGCCCGGGACGAGCTGGAGGCGACCCTCCTCCTCGAATTCCAGGACAGCCCCGAGGTGCGCGAGAACAGCACGGCCTGGGGAGAGCTCCGGGCGACTGCGGTGTTCGATCCCGACCTGCGCGAGGACCTGGCCCGCGCCACGCGCACATGGGTCCGGGAAGTGGGCGAACTGCTGGGCCGGGTGCAGCCCATGGCGGGAGCCGCGGCGGTCGCCGAAGCCGCCGAGCGCCTGACGGCCCTGGTGGAAGGCCTGAGCTCACGCCGGCTCAGCGGCGGCCTGCCACTGGTGCACGCGCGCGAGCTGATGACCGCGGCCATCGCGACCGAACTCCGGCACCTGGCACAGCCGGTCCGGTAGGCGGTACCGCGCAGCCACCCTCCGCACCTTGACCGGGATTTCAGCCAATGCCGCGGAGTCGGGTGACATGCCCACGGGTTCGCGGCGCCCTCCCCGCCCGCCGCGGCGGGCGCGCCGCTGCCGGACGATCCGGAGCGCCCTGCCGATCGCGTACGGCGGCGGCAGCCCGCACCGCGGCAGCGGGGGCACGCCGGGGTCGGGCCGCCGCAACCGGCCAACAGGGCCGCCGGGCCCGGGCCCGCTCGGTACGCTTGCCCGAACCGCAAGGGCAGGCGCAGAAGGGGCTGATGGGCGTGGCGGATCCGTTGCCGCAGGTACCACGGATGCAGCTGGACGAGCTGCTGGAGGAACTGCAGGCCCGGATCAACGCCGTACGCGGCACCCGGGACCGCGTGCACAGCCTCCTGGAGGCGGTCGTCTCCGTCGGCCGGGAACTGGACCTCTCCCAGGTCCTGCGCCGCATCGTGGAGGCCGCCGCACTCCTCGTCGAGGCGGACTACGGTGCGCTGGGCGTGATCGGACCCGACGGCCGGACCCTGTCCCAGTTCCTCACCGTGGGGCTCAGCGACGAGCAGTCGGCCCGGATCGGCGCACTGCCCGCCGGACACGGGCTGTTGGGCGAGGTCATCCGCCACCCCGAACCCCTGCGGCTCACCGAGCTGGGCGCGCACACCGCCTCGGTCGGTTTCCCGGCCGACCACCCGCCGATGCGCACCTTCCTCGGCGTGCCGATCCGGGTACGCGACGAGGTCTTCGGAAACCTCTACCTGACGGACAAGCGCGGCGGGCAGGACTTCGACACCGAGGACGAGGCGGTCATCTCCACGCTCTCCGTCGCCGCCGGGGTCGCCATCGACAACGCCCGTCTGTACGAGGGGTCCCAGCGCCAGCAGCGCTGGCTGCAGGCGAACGCCGAGATCACCAACAGCCTGCTGTCGGGGAACTCCCGGACCGAGGTGCTGGAGCTCATGGCCCTTCGCGCGCGGGAGATCACCGGCGCCGAGATCGCCGACATCGCCATCCCTCTGGAGAGCACCGGCGACCTGGTCGTGGAGCTCTCGGCCGGCCCCGGCTGCGCATTACGGCAGGGGTCGGTCATACCGGTGGAGGGCAGCCTGCCCGGGGCCGCGTACAAGAGCGGCAGCCCCGTCACGACGGCGAGCCTCGCCTCGGACGACTTCCACGGCTGTGCCCGGCAGCCGGGGTCGCCGGGGCCCGCGGTGGCCGTCCCCCTCGGCACCGCCGCCGGTGACGGGCGCGGCGTGCTGCTCCTGGCCCGGGCGGCGGGGCAGCCCCTGTTCACGGACGGCGAGCTCGAACCGCTGGTCGCGTTCGCCGGGCAGGCGGCGCTGGCTCTGGAGCTGGCCGAACGGCGGCGCGACGCCGAACAGATAGCGCTCCTGGAGGAGCGCGACCGGATCGCCCGCGATCTGCACGACCTGGCCATCCAGCGGCTGTTCGCCACGGGGATGACGCTGCAGAGTGCCGCCCGGCTGGTGGACCACGCGGGTGCGGCGGAGCGCGTGGGGCGGGCGGTGGACGACCTGGACGAGACAATCAAGATCATCCGATCCACGATCTTCGGGCTTCGCGCCCAGGACCCGGGCACGGGTCCCGGACTGCGGGCCCGGGCGGCCCGTGCGGTCGGCGAGGCGAGCGGGGCGCTCGGCCATCCGCCCCGCCTCAGCATGGAAGGGCTGCTCGACACCGACGTACCGGCCCGTGTGGCCGACCACGCCATGGCCGCACTGACCGAGCTGCTGAGCAACGCCGCCCGGCACGCGCACGCGACCCGGGTGGGCGTGACGCTCAAGGCGACCGGGGACGAGATGGTCCTGACGGTGACGGACAACGGCCGGGGCATCCCGGCCCAGGGCCGGCGCAGCGGACTGCGCAATCTCGACGAGCGGGCCCGCAGCCTCGGCGGCACCTTCACCGTGGAGCAGCCGGCCGGCGGCGGCAGCCGGCTCGTCTGGCGCGCCCCGCTCACGGGTGACAACGCCGGTTGCGGGCTTTGAGGGTCCGCGGGGTCAGCCGCCGCAGGCGGCCGGTTCCGGATCCGGGTCCGGCTCCGGCTCCGGCTCCAGGCGGAAGCCCGTGATCAGGGCCGGCGTGATCCGCCAGGCCGTCGACATCCCCTGGCCCACCCAGGGCCGCAGCCGCGCCGCGTAGCCGGCCAGCTCCTGCGGATCCGCCACGGGACGCGCGTACCCGGTGACGACCACGCTCCAGCCCAGGTGCGTGCCGGGGTCGATCGCGTCGGCCTCGTAGGCGACGACGACGCCCGAAACGTCGGGTGGCGCCGCCAGGGCGGCCAGGGCGCTGCCGTCGTGCAGTTGCAGGATGATGTCCTCGCCCTCGACCAGGTGGTTGACCGGCCGGACCGCGGGCAGCGCGTGCTGCGTGAAGACGATGCGCCCGAGCGACACGGTGCCCAGAAGCCTCATGGCCTCCGCCCGGTCCACCTGCTCCAGGTGCCGCGGCGGCACCTGGTCCTGGTTGCGGGCTTCCGCTGCCCCCGTGGGCTTGAGATCCATGATCCGCACCTCTGCTCGTCCCCCGTCTGCTGAACCCGCCCTGCCGGGCGTGTGACTCTCGCCCAGCCTCACCCCTGACGCCTGCGCGACGACAGGGCCGAACGGTCCCCTCCGGGTGGCGCGAAAGGACGGACTTCAGGATCCGGAACTCAGGAGGACCCGGTCGGCGCCCAGGACCCGCATCGACACGGCCGTCATGTGGGGCACCCGGGTGAGCCTGAGGCGCGTGCCGCCGGCCGTGCACCGCTGATGTATCCGCAGCAGCAGGTCGATCCCCGAGCTGTCGCAGAAGGTGAGGCCGGACAGGTCCATGTCGAGCTGCGGCCCGGAAGCCTCGGCGAGCTGCATGAGCCGCGGCTCGATCTGTGAACTCGCGTGGAAGTCGAGTTCACCGTCGAGGGTCACCGACAGGCCGGTGTTCTCGCCGGCCCCGCATCTCAGGGCGATCAGACGTCTGGGCATGGTGACCCCTTCCTGTGCCGTCGGCCGCCGGACGGCCGCTGCGTTCCCCGTGCTCACGTACAGCTCACCGCACGGGGTCGGACCGCAGGAAGGACCATGCGCCCCTGCGGCAGGGCCAAAGGTCCCTCCCTCCCGCGACATGGGGCCCCGGGCGGTGACGTGCACCGGAACAGGGCCGATCGGCCCTGTCCGAACGGCCCTGCGGGCAGGCACGATGCCGGTGTCCGCGTCCACTGCGGCACACCCTCGGCGAAGGAGTCCTCGCATGGCGGCCAGCCCTGCACCCCTCGGCTCGCAGCATCCGATCCGCGTCTTCCTCCTCGACGACCACGAAGTGGTGCGGCGGGGCGTGCACGACCTGCTGGAGGCGGAGCCCGACCTGGAGGTGGTCGGCGAGGCCGGCACCGTGGCACAGGCGCTGGTCCGAGTGCCGGCCACCCGCCCGCAGGTCGCCGTCCTCGACGTCCGGCTGCCGGACGGTGACGGCGTCAGCGTCTGCCGCGAGCTGCGCTCGCGGATGCCCGGGCTCGCGTGTCTGATGCTCACCTCGTTCGACGACGAGGAGGCCCTGCTGGACGCGGTCATGGCCGGGGCATCGGGCTACGTCCTCAAGCAGATCACCGGCACCGACCTGGTCTCCGCCGTGCGTACCGTCGCCGCCGGCCAGTCGATGCTCGACCCGGGCGCCACGGCCCGCCTGATGGCCCGGATCCGGGGCGACTCCCCCAAGGAGGAGGAGCCGCCCGGGCTTCCGGGCCTGTCCGACCGGGACCGCGAGATCCTGATCATGGTGAGTGAGGGGCTCACCAACCGGGAGATCGGCAAGAAGATCCATCTCGCGGAGAAGACGGTCAAGAACGTCATCTCGCGGCTCTTCGCCAAGCTGGGGGTGGAGCGCCGCGTCCAGGCCGCCGTCATCGCCAGCCACCTCCTGGTCCCGCCCTCCCGGAAGCCGGGCGCGCCGGGCACCTGGCCCGAGGGCGCTCGACGCCTCTGAGCGTCCACGTCAGGAGCCCGTACGGGCCTGTGAGTTCGATGCGCCGACCGTGCTTGAGCTGCTGGAGGCCGATCCGGGGTTCGCGGCGGCGGCGGGCAACCGGGTGGGGCACGTGCTCGCCCACCGCCTGCAGGCGGCGCGCACCCGGCTGCTCGGTCCGTACGCCCCGTAGGGCAGCGGCAGCACAGGCTGAATCCGGGCGGCGCCGCGGCCCCGGCCGGACCGCGCCTTCCACGGCGCCCGGGTGCCGTGGCCGGAGGGTGCCTTTCCCTCCGGCTTGAGACAATGCGTACGACACGCGAAAAGAGCGGACCGATCACAGGGGCCACGCATGTCCGACGCAGCGACCGCCGCCGCCGAGGCGCCGATCAGGGTCTTCCTCCTGGACGACCACGAGGTCGTCCGCCGGGGCCTGCACGACCTCCTCGACGCCGAACCTGACATCGAGGTGGTCGGCGAGGCCTCCACCGCCGAGCAGGCGCTGGCCCGTGGTCCCGCACTGCGCCCCCACGTCGCGGTGCTCGACGTCCGGCTGCCCGACGGCGACGGCATCGGCGTGTGCCGGGAGCTGCGCTCGCGCATGCCGGAGCTGGCCTGCCTGATGCTGACGTCGTTCGACGACGAGGACGCGCTGCTCGACGCGATCATGGCAGGAGCGGCCGGGTACGTCCTCAAGCAGATCAAGGGGTCCGACCTGGTGTCGGCGGTGCGGACCGTCGCGTCGGGCCAGTCCATGCTCGACCCGGCGACGACGGCCCGGCTGATTCACCGCCTGCGGGATCCGCAGGCGGTGAAGGCTCCGGTGGACGCACGGCTGGAAGGGCTCACCGAGCGGGAGCGCTCCGTCCTGGAACTCATCGGTGACGGGCTCACCAACCGGCAGATCGCACAAGAGCTGTACCTGTCGGAGAAGACGGTCAAGAACCACATCTCCCGGCTGCTCGGCAAGCTGGGCGTGGAGCGGCGTGTCCAGGCGGCCGTCATCGCGGCGGAAGTACGCGAGCACGACAAGGGCGGGCACTGAGGCGGCGCGCGTCCGCCGGGCTCAGCCGGTGGCCTCGGTGAGCGGCACCCGCCACTGCAGGGCGGTACCCCTGGCCCGCAGGCCCGGGGTCGAGACCGACAGCTCGCCGCCCAGCCGCTCGGCGCGTTCGGCCAGGTTGCGCAGTCCACTGCGCCGGCCGCCCTCCGGCATGCCGACCCCGTCGTCGGTCACCGACACGGTGAGCACGCCGTCCGCGGCTGCGATGGCGACCTCGGCGGACGTGGCCCCGGCGTGGCGGGCCACATTGGTCAGGGCCTCCCCGATCACGGCGAGCACCTCGTCGGCCAGGGCGGTGGACACCTCCGTGTCGATGAGGCCTTCCATGCGCAGGGCCGGCGCGAATCCGAGCGTTGCGGCCGCCTCGTCCATGGCCCGGACGGCCCGGAGCCTGAGCTTCGGTGCCACCCCGGGTACCTCGTGCTCGCGGAGGCCGAAGATCGTCGACCTGATGATCTTGATGGTGGCGTCCAGGTCGTCGATCGCCCGGGCCAGCCGTTCGGCTGCTTGCGGGTGCTCGACGAAGCGTTGGGCGCTCTGGAGCGTCATACCGGTGGCGAAGAGCCGCTGGATCGCCAGATCGTGCAGGTCACGGGCGATCCGGTCGTGGTCTTCGAGCAGGCTCATCTGTTCCGCGTCCCGCCGCCGGTCGGCGAGTTCCAGTGCGAGCGCCGCCTGGCCGGCGAAACCCGGCAGTGCAGCGACCTCCGCGGCCGCGAACGGCGCGCGGCCCCGGCGACGGGCCAGCATCAGGACGCCGCTCATCTTCTCCTTGGTGCCGACCGTGACGGCGACGGCCGGACCGAAGCCCGTCCAGCGCTCCGCCTGTACGGTGACCCGCCCGTCGCTCTCGACGTCCGCAACCGTGACCAGTCCGTCCTCGGCGAGCGCCGCGGCGGCGAGGGTGCCCTCGCTGCTGGGCAGCACGATCCCGCGGTGTGCCTCGGCTCCCTCGCCCAAGGCCAGGGAGCCGCGCAGTTCGCCGTTCTGGCCGACCAGGTAGAAGACGCCCATGTCGGCCTTGGTGATGTCACGGGCCCGTTCCAGCATTCCTTCGAGGACCTGGTCCTCGGCGGAGCCGGAGAGCAGAGCGCTCGTGAAGTCCGAACTGGCGGCCAGCCAGCGCTCCCTCAGCCTGACCTCTTCGAAGAGACGGGCGTTCTCGACGGCGATGCCGGCCGCGACGGCCAGCGTCGACAGGACGGCCTCGTCCTCGGCGTCGAATTCCGACCCGCCCCTCTTCTCGGTCATGTACAGGTTGCCGAAGACCTCGTCGCGGACCCTGATGGGCACGCCCAGGAAGGAGTGCATCGGCGGGTGGTTGGCCGGGAACCCGTACGAGGCGGGGTGCTCGGACAGCTCCGACAGCCGCAGTGGCTCGGGGTGGCGGATCAGCTCCCCCAGGATGCCGTGCCCCGAGGGCAGGTCTCCGATCTGCGCACGGAGCCGCTCGCTGACGCCGACCGTGAGGAACTCGGCGAGCTTCTTGTCTTCGCCGATCACGCCGAGGGCTCCGTACTCCGCGTCCACGAGGACCACGGCCGCCTCGACGATGCCGCGCAGCACCTGCGGCAGATCGAGTTCCCTGCCCACCGACATGACCGCTTCGAGGAGCCCGTTCAACCGGTCCCGGGTGCCGCGCACCTCGTCGATCCGGACCTGGAGCTCGTCGAGCAGCTCGTCCAGCCGCAGTCTCGGAACCCGTGGGCCCGCGGTTTCCGGGCCATCCCCGCCCATGAGTACCTCCGGCTACCGTGCGGATGCGAAACGGCCCGCACGTTCCACGGTAGCCGTCGGCCCCGGCCCGTACCCCCCGGACACGGGCCCGAGGATCCGGCCACGGCGGATTCACCTGACCGGGACGGTGATGACCGGGCAGTGCGCCCGGTGCAGCAGGCCGTCTCCGCCGGCACGCTCCGCCGGGTCTGCAGCAGCGCCGCCCCGTCCGCGGGCGGGAAGGCCGGCGGCTGCCACACCCACACTCCGCACCCGCACGGTCGAGGACCCCCGCCACGGACGCGCTCTTCTCCGCGTCCTCCTCCACGGTCAGGTCCGGGAATTCGTCGCGGATCTGCCGGGCGACGGAGATCAGGCCCCGCTCGTGCTCGCCGGCGATGGCTTCGACGTCGTCGAGCATCGTCACGACGCCGCCGACGGACCGCAGCACGTTCCACACGTGGAGCAGCCGCAGCGATGCCCTGCGCAGCTCGGCCTCCCGCGCGGCGTGGCGGGCGCAGGCGAGGTCGTGCTCGTCCCGGACGCCGACGAGCACCACGCCGGTCCCGGCCTCGGGGTCGGCGCCCCGGACCACGATCACGGGCGTCCTCGCGCCGGCGGCGGTCTTGAGGCCATGGCTCCTCCTCACCGAGGCATGTCGGGGATCGGTTCTCACGGTGGCACCACGGGCCGTGGCCCGCAGGGGGCCGCAGGGGGCACTCGGGGGGCCGAAAGTCCCGGTTTGGGGGTCCACCCGCCCTTTCGCGGGCGGCCCGGCGCCGTCCGGGTCCGGTCGGCCCCGGGAGCGGGCCGTTCGGCCCTCGAAGAACAGGGCGGGCCTGGTGGATCGTGGCTCGTGAGGGCGCCGTGAGGGCGCGCTCACGAGAACCGGTCGGGGAGGTCCCGCCTACCGCGCCGGCCGAAGCCCGCAGAGACAGGACACGGCCATGTCCGCACAGCCGCCCCTCGACACGGCGACCGTCGTGTCGCTCATCGAGGACACCGTCACCGCACCGTCCATGCACAACGCCCAGCCCTGGAAGTTCGTCTTCCGGCAGGGCAGCGGCGCGATCGAGCTGTACGGCGACTCCTCGCGCACCATGCCGCACGCCGACCCGAACCACCGGGCGCTCCATCTGGGCTGCGCCGCCGCCCTGTTCAACCTGCGCGTGGCCGCCGCCCGGGCGGGGTGGGAGCCGGACTGCCGGGTCCTGCCGCGTACGGACGACCCCTGGCTCCTGGCCGAGGTGCGCCTGAGGGAGCCGGTTGCCGCGGAGCACGGGCTCGCGGCGTTCCACCCCGCCCTGCGCCGTCGGCACACCAGCCGCTTCCCCTTCACCGACGAGGAGATCCCGGCGGCGGTCCGGGACGGCCTTCGGGCCGCCGCCCTGTCCGAGGGCTGCAAGCTGATCCTGCCGGACGCCTGGCACACCGAGGCGGTCCTCGGGCTGGTCCACGACTCCGAGTACCGCGAGGCGGCGGACCCGGTCCTGCAAGGCGAGACCGCCGCCTGGATCCGTACCGGCGCGCCGGGCGAAGGTCCCGCCACGGAGGGCATTCCCGTCCGTGCCTTCGGCCCCCGCCAGTCCGGCATGAGCGCGCCCGTCCGGGACTTCGGCGCGTGGCGCCCAGTACCGGACCGCGCGTCGGCCAGCTTCGAACAGCATCCGCAGATCGCTCTGCTCGGTACCTCGGGCGACACGCCCACGGATTGGATGAGGGCCGGCCAGGGCCTGCAGCGCGTCCTGCTCCAGGCCACCCTCGACGGCCTCGTCACCTCCATGACCTCGCAACCCCTGGAGTGGCCCGAGCTGCGCTGGGCGGTCCGCGACCCGAGCGCCGCACTGGGCCAGGTCCACATGGTGATCCGCCTCGGCTACGGCCCCGAGGGACCGGCGACCCCGCGGCGCCCCGCGCAGGACGTGCTCACCGTCGTCTGAGCCGGGCTTCTGCCGTCCGCGTCACCGGTGCACCACGCGGCGGCCGGTGAGCCGGACGGTCCCCCGTGGGGGCCGTCGGTCCCGGTCGTCCGTGCACGCCGTCCGCTCCGCGGCAAAGACGGTCCTCTCCGGGAACCCGCCGGGCCTTCGCCCCGACTACTGCCTTGCAGGAAACGGCGGTGTCGGCAGGCTCGCGCGGTGGGCGCGGGCGGAGGGGCGTGCGATGGGCGGGCTGGATGTACGAATGCGTGGGGTCGCCTGTCGCCATGGCCGCATCGAGGCGGTCGCAGGGGTGGAGCTGGAGATCGCGGCGGGCGAGCGGGTGGCGCTGACCGGGACCAACGGCTCCGGGAAGTCCACGCTGCTGCGCGCCGTGCTGGGGCTGCACCGGCAGATGACGGGAAGCATCGAGGTCGGGGGGCGCGGAACGCGTACCGCGGCCGAGTGGGCGTGGCGGCGGCGGGCCTGCGCGTGGATTCCGCAGAAGCCGGCGACGGGCCGGTTCCCGCTGCTCGGGCGGGAACTGCTGGCGGCCGGGGCGGCCGGTGCAGCGGCCCGCGAGGCCGTGGAGGCGGCCGAGCGGCTGGGCGTGGCGGCGCTGGCGGACCGGCCGCTGCACACCTTGTCGGGGGGCCAGCTCCAGCGCATGTACCTGGCCAGGGCCATCGGGTGCGTCGCCGACAGCGCCGGGGTGCTGCTCGCCGACGAGCCCACCGCCGCGCTGGACTTCGCCGGCCAGGAGGAGGCGGCCGACGTACTGACGTCGCTGCCGGTCACGCTGATCGTGGTGACGCACGACCGGGCACTGGCCGAACGGTGCGACCGGGTACTGGAGATGGCCGCCGGACGGCTGCGCGAGGTGGCCCGGTGACCACGACGCTCGCGACCGCCGATGTCGGGGCGCTGCTCCAGCTGGTGCCCGTCCAGCGCGCCGGGTTCGCGCTGCTGCTCGCCGCGGTGGGACTGCCGGTCGTCGGCGTGGTCATCGTCGGGCTCGACATCATGCCGGTGCGCTTCGCGATGATGCACGTGGCGCTGCTCGGGATCGCCGTCGGGCTCCTGACCGGCCTCGACCCGATGCTGTGCGCGCTGGTCGCCTGCGCCCTGTCGGGTGCGGGGGTCGCACCGCTGGCCCGTACCCCGGCCGGGCTGTCGGGGGCGATGGGGCTGCTCATGAGCCTGGCCATCGCCGCCGCGCTGCTGGTCCTCGCCGTCTCGGGGGTGAACGCCTCCGGGGCGTTCGCGCTGTTGTGGGGGTCGATCCTCTCGGTGGGGACCGCCGACCTCGTCGTCCTCGGGGCGCTCGGGGTCGTCGTACCCGCCCTGTTCCTGTGGCGCCGCCGGGACCTGGCGCTGCTCTTGTACGACCGGGAGCTGGCCCAGTGCTCCGGTGTGCCCGTGGGCGCGCTGACCACCGTGCTGCTCGTGCTGGTCGCGATCGCCGTAGCGGGCGCGATCAAGCTGACCGGCGCGCTGCTGGTCGACGCGCTCACCCTCCTGCCCGCCCTCGCCGCCCGGCGGCTGGGCAGCTCACTCAAGTCGATCACCGTGTGGGCGGTGGGCATCGGCATCACCGTCAACCTGGCGGGATTCCTCACCGCCCTCTGGCTGGACTGGCCCCCGGGACCGGTCCTCGTCCTGACCGCGGGGGCCGTCGTCCTCGCGGTCCATCTCGTACCCGAACGGAGAACCACCTCATGGCGCGCACCCGCGTCCGTACCGCACTCCTCGTCGCACTGAGCGCGGCGCTGCTGCTGACCGCCGGCTGCGGCAACGGCAACGGCAACGGCAACGGCAACGGCAACGGCAACGGCAACGGCACCGAGAACGACACCGGGGCCGATGGCGGTTCGCCGGCCCCGCACGCGGCCGGCGGCAAGGAGCACAAGCCGGTGGTCGTCGTGACCACCACGTGGGAGGGCGCCTTCGCCAAGGCCGCCGGCGCCGAGGACCTCAAGGTGATCGTGCCGCAGTCCGTGCACCACGCCCCCGACTACGACCCCAAGCCCTCCGACCTCGCGGCCGTCGCGGGTGCCGACTTCGTGCTGTACGCGCCGTTCGAGCCGTACGCCGCCAAGATCAAGGAGGCTGCGGGCTCGAAGGCCAAGCTGGTGGAGGTGAACCTGGACAACGACACCGACAAGGTCGGCGTCGAAGTGGCCCGGCTCGGCAAGCTCTTCGGCACCGAGGACGCGGCGGCCCGGTGGAAGACCGGATTCGACGGCGAGTACGCCACCCTGGCCAAGGACGTGCAGGCGGCGGCGGGCGGCAAGAACCCGAACGTGGTGTCCCAGGTCTTCACCGCGTGGGCGGCGAAGCTCGCGGGCGCCACGACGGTCGGCACATACGGCCCGGAGCCGGTCACGCCCGCGCAGCTGGCCGAGCTGTCGCAGAAGAAGCCCGCCCTGGTCCTGGACAACGCGCACATGTCCACCGGCACGGTGCTGCCCGACTCCGGCGCGAAGCAGATCGAGATCGTGAACTATCCCGGGGCAGATCTCGACCTCCTGCCCGTGTACCGGAACGCGGCCGCCGAGCTGAAGAAGGCCATGGGCGCCTCCTGAGGCGGGGCGGGAGGGCATCGCGGGTGCCCTCCCGCCCCGTTCCCGTTCCGTGGCCCGCCGGCGCTACCGGGACCACACCGTGCCGCGGGCCTCGTATTCGAGCATGGCCTCCACGCTCGTCGCCGCGTCCGGCCCGAGTTCGCGGCGTACGAGCCACAGGGCGAGCTCCAGGCCCGAAGTGATGCCTCCGGCGGTGACCAGGTCGCCGTCGTCCACGACCCGCGCGTTCTTCGGCACGCCGCCCTGCGCTTCGAGGTCGGGCCGTGCCTTGTGGTGGGTGGTGCACGGCCGGCCGCGGGTCAGCCCGGCGGCGGAGAGCAGCATGACGCCCGTGCACAGGGCACCGATGGTGAGCCCCGGGCGGGGTGCCGCCTCCAGCGCGCGGGGCAGGGTGCCGCGCCGGATCTCGGCCCATACGCCCGGGTCCTCGCGGCGGGCGTAACCGCCGCCGGGTACGACGACGACGTCCGCCTCGTCCGGAGCCCAGGCGTGCTCGACGGCCACCCGGGTGCCGTACGCCGCCCGTACGAAACCCGGCCGGGCGGCGGTGACGTACCGGACGTCGACGGTCCGGTCCGTGAAGAAGCGCGCGGCCGAGAACACCTCGTACGGGGCGGCGAAGTCGAGCTCCTCCACGCCGTCGAACATGACGACGTGGACACGCCAGGGGCCTCCGCTGCGCGCGGGGGGCCGCTCCGTGGCGGCGGCGGGGGCGCTCGCGCCGAGACCCGTGGCTCCCGCGACGGCGCCGGTGGCGCCGATCGCGGTCGTGGCGCGGAGCACGTCCCTTCGGTTCAGCTGCATGCGTTCTCCTGTGGTGCGATGGGGTGCGGTCGGCCGTACGGCCGCTGGGAGCCCGGTGCCCGGCGTCGGGCGTCGGGCGTCGGGCGGCGGGCGGTCAGCCGGCCTGGGCGAGTCGGGCCGGGGGCGTGGTCCGGGGCTGCGGCAGGTTCGCCGTGATGCCCGCCGTCAGGCGGTCACGGAGAGCGGCCCGGTCCGGCTTGCCGGCGGGGGTCAGCGGCAGGGTGTCCACCACGAGCAGGCGCTCGGGGTGCTTGCGCTGTTCGAGGCCGCGCCGGGTGAGGTGGGCCACGAGGTCCTCCAGGGTCGGGGCGTGCCCGGTGCGCGGGACCACGCAGGCGGCCAGGCGCTCGCCCATCAGCTCGTCCGGCACGCCCACGCACACCACGTCGCGGACGTCCGGGTGGTGGGTGAGTTCGCGTTCCACCTCGGCCGGGCTGATGTTGGCGCCGCCCCGGATGACGATGTCCTTCAGGCGTCCGATCACGTGCAGGACTCCGTCGTCGTCGAGGAACCCGAGGTCGCCGGTGCGCACCCAGCCGTCGGCGGTCCGGTAGCGGGCGTCGAGCTCCGGGGAGCCCACGTAGCACAGCGGGGTCATCGGCCCGCGCGCGGTGATCTCGCCGACCCGGTTGCCGGGCAGCGGCTCGCGACTGTCCGGATCGGTGATCCGGATCTCGGCCACGCGCGGGTCGGGACGGCCGGCGACGACGCCGTGGCCGTCGGCCGGCGGGGTCCTGTGGCCGAGCCCGGTGTGGCAGTTGACGCCGTCGGCCGATCCGTACAGGTTGACCACCGGGCAGCCGAAGGCAGCCGCCGCCGCGGCCGCGGTGGTCTCGTCGAGCGGCGCCCCGCCGAGCACGAGGGCGGTGAGGGCCGGCAGTTCCCCACCCGTCTCGTCGAGCCGTTCGAGCATCATCCGCACCATGGTCGGCACACCCAGGACGTGGGTGGGCTCGTGCTCCCGGATCGCCGCCAGCGCGGCCTCGGGAGTGAAGTGGTCGAGCAGGACGAGGGTGCCGCCGTGCCGTGCCAGCGTCACGGCGGTGCCGTTCGAGCCGAAGGCGGTCGACAGGGGCATGAGGAACAGGCAGCGCGGCCGCGTTCCGTCGGGGATGAGCGAGGCGAGGAAGTTGCCGCGCCCGCCGGCCAGCGCGTTGTGCGAGTACGCGACCATCTTGGGCTCGGCCTCGGATCCGGACGAGACGAGGATGCGGGCGGCGCTGTCGGGGTCGGGACGGGCCGGGGTGAAGCCGGCCGGGTCGGAACGCAGCAGCCGGGACAGCGGAATCGTTCCTTCGGGCGCGGCCCCCGGCCCCGCGGCGATGACGTGCTCCAAGGAGGGCAGGGCCGCGGACAGGGCGTGCAGGCCGGCGGCGTGGCGTATGCCCCGGTGCTCGACGGCCGCGATGGCGGCGACCGCCCCGGCCCGGCGCAGCAGGCTCCCGGCCTCCAGGGTGCCGCGGCCGACCGGAAAGGGCAGGGCGACCGCGCCGAGGGCCGCGAGGGCCAGCTCGGCGACGACGGCGTTCCGGGTGTTGGGCAGCTGGACGCCTACCACGTCGCCCTCGCGTATCCCGAGCTCTCCGAGGCCGGCGGCCAGACAGCGCACCTTGCGGTCCAGCGCGGTGTAACAGAGCTTGCCCTTGGCGTCGAGGACCGCGGTGTGGTGCAGGTCGGCGATCTGGCGGGCGCGGAAGAGGCTGTAGAGGTCGAGGTCCGGGCAGGTGCCGTCGACCACCCAGGAGCGGCGGAGTCCGGCGGGCAGCAGGTCGTGCAGTACGGGCCTGTCAGCGGTCATGCGAAGCTCCAGGGGTCGGGAACGGCGGGGGCACCGTGTGCGTCGCGGCTGATCGAGCCGGCGAAGCGCGGGTCGTGGTGCAGGTCGGACAGGTCGGTGGTGACGGCGGTGGCGCTCAGGCCGTGCCCGCGCAGCAGGGCGAGGGCGTCCTCGGTGCGCAGGCCGCCCAGGTCGTACGCGGCCACGGCCGGGGCACAGTCGTCGCTCGGGGCGATCCAGCCGTCCGCCGTCGCAGACGGGCGGCGGAACCCGGCCGGCCGGCGGGGTTCCTCCCCGCGGGCGGCCCGGCGCAGGGCCGGGCCGGTGAGGACGTCGGCAGCGCCGAGCAGCGAGGAGTCCACGCGTACGCCCCGGCCGCTGCGCTCGCGCAGCAGCAGCCCCGCGAGCACCGCCTCGGCACCGGTCAGTCCGCCCAGCACGTCGAGCAGGGTCATCAGGGAGGGGGCCGGGGGCTCGCCGTGAGGGCGTACGGCCTCGCCGACTCCGGTGCGGGCCTGGACCATGAAGTCCGTGCCCATGGGGGCGTCCGCGATCCGGCCGGCCCAGCCGCTGGTGTACGCGTAGACCAGGGCGGGGTTCACGTCCGTCACGTGCTCGGCGTCCAGGCTCAGTTCGGCCGCCTTGCCCGGCGCCCAGTTGTGCAGGAAGACATCGGCCCCGGCGGCCATGTCGAGCAGCCGCCTGCGGTCCCGCGCGGACTTGATGTCGATCTCCACGGCCTGCTTGCCCCGGTTGAGGGCCAGCCAGCGGGCCGAGATCCCGGAGCAGGCCGGCGGCATGCCGCGCAGCGGGTCGCCGCCCGGGGGCTCGATGCGGATGACCTCGGCTCCGAGCAGCCCGAGCAGGTGCGCGGCGAGCGGGGCCTGGATCCGGCGGCCCGCCTCCAGCACGGTGATCCCGGCCAACGGCCGCCGGTCGGACGACGCCGGGCGGGCCCCGCGCTGCGTACCGCCTTCCTCACCGAGGGATTCCAGCGACCACGGGACGGCTCCGTCCTGCTCGGCGGCCCGCTCCGCGAGGGTACGCAGTGCGCACACGTCGGCCCCGGATGCGGCTGCGGCCTGCCGGATCCGCTCGAAGCCGTGCGCGCGCGTGGTGTCGTGGAGCGCGGCCGGGAAGGGGGCGCAGGCCGTGGCGTAGCGGAACTGGAAGGGCCGCCACCCCGCCCGGACGGCATCCGCGGGCGCGTCCAGTGCACGCCAGAACGCCGCCCACGCTCCCGCGTCCAGGGTCTCCAGCTCGAAGAGGACGCCTTCCGCCGAGGTGAAGGGCGGCCCGCCGGGAGCGGTGTCGGCGGCCTCGCCCTCGTCCGCGCCCGCGGCGGCGAGGTACTGGGAGACGGCCAGCAGACCGGCGCGGTCGGCGCGGGTCGCAACCCTGGCGCAGGCGCCTCCGCGGGCCTGGGCGAGCAGGCCGGCGAGGAGGCCCTGCACGGTGAGGATGCCGGTGGCGGTGGCCGCGTAGTCGGCCGCCAGCCCGTACGGGGCGCCGTCCCGGCGGCCGTGCACGGCCATGATCCCGGTGGCGGCCTGGACGGTGGCCTCGTCGGTGATCCCGGTCCCGCGCCCCGACCAGGCCGTGCGCGCCTCGGCCGCCGCGAAGCCTCCGCCGGTGAGCACGGTCCGGCCGACGGCCGCGTCCTGCGGGGCGGATCCGGCCGGGCTCGCGCCGAGCAGCCGGAGGTGGTCCGTGACCACCCCGGTGAACCGGGCGGGGCCCGAGACGTCGAAGCGGAGCGCGTCGAGTGGCCGGACCGTCCGCATGGTGGCTGGTGACGCCATGCCTCTCCTCTCCGGGCACGGCGGTGGCCGCGCCCGAGGTCGTGTGGAACGCGGGAACTCGGGCGGGCCCGCGCCCGACCAGTTCCACGGAAGAGACAGTCGGACAGCCGTTCCCACGGGTTCCCGGCGAACTGGAGGAAAACCGTGCCGAACCGAGATCGTTCAGACCTCGGCCGCCCCCAAGCGGCCCCGGACGGCGCACAGTTGCGCGAGCGCGTCGAGGAGTTCGTCCGCACCCGGGTGATGCCGTACGAGGCCGTGCTCGACGCGGGCGGGCCCGAGGCGGCGGACGTCCTGGGCCGGCTGCGGCACCGGGCGAAGGAGGCCGGGTTGTGGGCTCTGCCGCTGCCCGCCGAACTCGGCGGCGGCGGCCTGACGTTGGGGCAGTACGCGGAACTCGCGGAGGCGGAGGGCGCGAGCGACCACGGGCCGGCCGCGCTGGGCTCCGCACCGCTGCTCGACGTGACGATGCTGGCGCGGCACGGCGGACCCGAGGTCCGGGAGCGGTACCTCAAGCGGCTCGTCGCCGGGGAGATCCGCACCTGCTACGCGATGAGCGAGCCGGACGTCCCCGGCACGGAACCGCTCCTGACCGGCACCCGGGCCGAGCGGGGGGCGGACGGCGGTTGGCGCGTCACCGGGCGCAAGTGGTTCACCTCTGGTGTCGCGGACGCGGACCTGGTCACCGTCCTGGCCCGCACGGACGGCGCCGCCGGGGACCGGGACGGCCTCTCGCTGGTGCTCGTGTCCACCGACTCGCCCGGATTCCGCGTCGTACGCGAACTCCCCGTACTCGGCGCGGGCGGCCAGTTCGAGATCGAGCTCGACGACGTCCCCGTACCGGATCACCACCTGCTGGGCGAGCCCGGGCAGGCCCTCGCCATCGCGGGCGAACGGCTCCAACTGGGCCGGACGCTCAGGTGCTTGAGGTGGCTCGGTCAAGCCCGGCGCGCCTTCGACCTCATGTGCGAGCGGGCCGTGGCCCGGAGCGGTACGCGCGGACCGCTCGCCGGACACCAGCTCGTCCAGCAGCACGTCTTCGACGCCCTGCTCGCCCTGCGCACCACCCGTCCCCTCGTCCACGAGGCGGTCGCCCTGCTCGACGCCGGGAGGGACGCGCACACCGAGGTGGGCCTGGCCAAGGTCGCCGCGGCACGGATGCTCCAGCAGGTGACGGACGCCGCGATCCAGGTCCACGGCGCGGCCGGGCTGGGCCCGGACACACCGCTGCCCGCCCTGCTCCGCACCGGGCGGGCCGCCAGGATCCTCGACGGCCCGGACGAGCTGCACATCACGTCGGTGGCCCGCCGGGTGCTGCGCGGGTACGGCGACGGGGAATCCGCCGCATGCCGCTGACGCCGCCCGGCCCGGCGCACCCCTGCCCCGCTCAGGCGGCTCCCGCGGCGAGCCGGGCCGCGGGGTGCAGGGCGGCGGGGTGCAGGGCGGCGGGGTGCAGGGCGGCATACTCCAGCGGCGCGGACGCGTCGACGGACACGTCCGGTCGGGCCGGGTCGGCGCCGGCGCGCAGCAGCAGGTCGCCGACGGCGGCGATCATCGCCCCGTTGTCGGTGCACAGGGTCAGCGGCGGCACCCGCAGCTCGACCCCGGCCGCCGCACACCGCTCCTCGGCCAGGGCCCGCACCCGCGAGTTGGCCGCGACGCCGCCCACCACGACCAGCGTCCTCACGTCGTACTCCCGGCAGGCGGCCAACGCCTTGCGGGTGAGCACGTCCGCGACCGCCTCCTGCAGCGACGCGGCACCGTCGGCCAGCGGGATGTCCTCGCCGCTCTGCCGGTACCGCTCGGCCCACCGCGCCGCGGCGGTCTTCAGCCCGGAGAAGGAGAACGCGTACGGATCGTCCTTCGCTCCGCTCAGGGGACGCGGGAAGGCCACCGCACACGGGTCGCCCCCGCGGGCGGTCCGGTCGATCGCGGGCCCGCCCGGGTACGGCAGCCCGAAGACCCGGGCCACCTTGTCGAAGCACTCGCCGGCCGCGTCGTCGACCGTGTCGCCCAAGTGCAGGATGGGGTCGCGCACGAGGTCCCGCACGAGCAGCAGCGAGGTGTGCCCGCCCGACACGATCAGCACCACGCACGGGTTCGGCAGCGCCCCGTGCTCCAGGGTGTCGGCGGCGACATGGCCGGCCAGGTGATGCACCCCGTACAACGGCACCCCGGCCGCGAACGCCAAGGCCTTCGCCCCCGCGAGCCCCACCTGGAGCGCACCGGACAACCCGGGCCCTGTCGTCACGGCGACGGCGTCGATGTCGGCGAGCCGCAGCCCCGCCTGCTCCAGCGCCTCCCGCACGACGGGGTTGAACGCCTGCAGGTGCGCCCGCGCGGCGATCTCCGGCACCACTCCCCCGAACCGCGCGTGCTCGTCCATGCTCGATGCCACGACGTGCGCGAGCAGCCGCCCGCCGGACACGATCCCGGCCCCCGTCTCGTCACACGAGGACTCGATGCCCAGCACCACCGGAGCGCCCACGCCGGCCCCTTTCACACATCAGCAGTTGTTGCAAGTGATGTGCAATAAGATACTGGGTCCGGAGTGCGAGCCCGGCCGCCCGTTCAGGCAGCGGCGGGATCGGCGCTGATGTGGTGGGCCCGGCTCTGGAAGTTCCGTCTCCCGCGCACCCGGCTGAAGCCCGTCCGACGTCCCTCGGGCCCGGCCGCGGCGGGGAGGGAGTGCCCCCGCCGCGGCCTCGGTGACTTCGCACCGGTTCCGGTCGCTCAGCCCACGCGCTCGATGCGCGCCCGCCGGATCAGGTTCTTGCCCGGCTCCCGCACCTGCTCGAACGCCGCA
>NZ_JBEORW010000056.1:0-6604 GCF_040302565.1 Streptomyces sp. NPDC097981 | reverse complement strand
CCGCATTGTTCAGCAGGGCACAACTGCCCGACGGACCGGTCACCGTCACCGTCGTCGCATGACCGTTGTCCAGATTCGTCACCTTCAGCTTCGTCCCGACAGGGAACGTCCCACTGCTCGCCGCCGGCGCACCCGCCTCACCCGACAACGTCACCGTCGACCCCGGACACACCACCTCCCCGGTGGCCGCCGGCACCTGCACACCCGCCGCACCGGACCCACCGGAAGCTCCCGCCGCACCGGACCCACCCGTCGCAGGAGCGGACGCGGCAGCGCCACCCGCCACCCGCTCGATCCGCGCCCGCCGGATCAGGTTCTTGCCCGGCTCCCGCACCTGCTCGAACGCCGCATTGTTCAGCAGGGCACAACTGCCCGACGGACCGGTCACCGTCACCGTCGTCGCATGACCGTTGTCCAGATTCGTCACCTTCAGCTTCGTCCCGACAGGGAACGTCCCACTGCTCGCCGCCGGCGCACCCGCCTCACCCGACAACGTCACCGTCGACCCCTGGCACACGACGTCGGGGACGGCGGCATTGCCGGTCGCCATCGTGGCGACGAACCCTCCGGCCGCCAGGGCTCCCGCGACCACAGAGAGCACGGCCTTCTTCTTCAGACTCATGGTCCGTTTCCTGGACACTGACACTCCTCGATCCGATGGACGTTCTCCCACCTCGTCCTGGATACGGCCCACAACGCAGGCACGTTCGGTTTTTGTCGCCGTCTCACAAACCCAGAATCAAGGCGTCTTCGGGTGCTGCGTGGGCACACGCACAGAGTTCGCGTCCATCGGACTGTGCACGAAGATGCAGGTCACAACCCCCGCACCCGTGGGGTTGACGTGTGTGCGGCGCCTTTGCCGACGGCTTGGACCACCGCTGGGCGAGCAGGCCAAAGGCAGCCTTAAGGTTCGGTTGATCTGCCGTTAACCAGCCCAGGGCGCAGGTCAGCGCGCGCGGACAGGCGCTGACCGGCCCCGGTATGCGCCGACCACCGTCAGCCGTCGCACGCGCTCAGCGGCGGACGCGCGGCATGCCCAGGCCGATCCAGGAGATGATCTCGCGCTGGATCTCGTTGTTCCCGCCGCCGAAGGTGAAGATCACGGCGCTGCGGTAGCCGCGTTCGAGCTCGCCGTGCAGGACCGCGCCCGCGGAGCCGTCCTTGAGGGAGCCGGCCGCGCCGACCACCTCCATCAGCCAGGCGTACGCGTCCCGGCGGGCCTCGGATCCGTACACCTTGACGGCGGAGGCGTCCTGCGGGGTCAGGGTGCCGTCCTGGACGGCGTTGACCATCTGCCAGTTGAGCAGCTTCATCGCGTCGAGCCTGGCGTGGGTGCGGGCCAGCCGGCCGCGGACCCAGGAGAGGTCGATGACGCGGCGGCCGTCGGCGAGCTTGGTCCCGGCCGCCCAGCGCTGGACGTCGTGCAGGGCGCGGATGGCCATCGTGCCGTGCGCGGCCAGGGTGACGCGCTCGTGGTTGAGCTGGTTGGTGATCAGGCGCCAGCCCTTGTTCTCCTGTCCCACGCGGCGGCTCGCCGGGACGCGGATGTTCTCGTAGTAACTGGCGGTGGTGTCGTGCGAGGCAAGGGTGTTGATGAGGGTGCAGGAGTAGCCCGGGTCGGAGGTCGGCACCAGGAGCATGGTGATGCCCTTGTGCGCGGGGGCCTGCGGATCGGTGCGGACGGCCAGCCAGACCCAGTCGGCGGTGTCGCCGTTCGTGGTCCAGATCTTCTGCCCGTTGACCACGTAGGTGCCGGTCTCCTCGTCGCCCTCGCGAACGGCCTTGCACTTGAGGGCCGCGAGGTCGGTGCCGGCGTCCGGCTCGCTGTAGCCGATGGCGAAGTCGATCTCGCCGGACAGTATCTTCGGCAGGAAGTACGCCTTCTGCTCGTCGGTGCCGAACTGCATGATGGTCGGCCCCACCGTGTTGAGCGCCATCAGCGGCAGCGGTACGACGGCCTGCGCGGCCTCGTCGAAGAAGATGAACTGGTCCATGGGCGACATCCCGCGACCGCCGTACGCCTTGGGCCACCCGACCCCGAGCCACCCGTCCGCGCCGAGCCTGCGGATGGTCTCCCGGTAGAAGCGCTTCTGGGCGGCCGGGTCCTCGTAGCGGGCGTAGACGTCCTCAGGCACCAGCTCGGCGAAGTAGGCGCGCAGCTCGCTGCGCAACTGCTGCTGCTCAGGCGTGTATTCGAGGTGCACGGCCCCTCCGGGTGTCTCGCGGTCCAGCCGGTCGCTGTGGCGGCGGCGCACAGAGTAGAACGCGTTCCAAGAATGGGGAAGGGTCGCGGGCGGCCGGTTCCGCCGACCACCCGGCAGGGCGCCGCCCGGTGGCCGACAATGGGCTTGCGCGCCAAGCGACTTCGAGGAATCGGGGGAGACATGGACAAGGCCTGGGAGCAGGAGTTCGCCGGGCGGGACCGACTGCCGGAGCGCCGCGACCGGCTGCCCGCGGACCGGTTACCCGCCGACCGTTCCGAGTGCTCCGCCGGCGTGACCCAGATCCACGAGCCGGGAGCGCTGCCCGTCGACCCCGGGACCCCCGACCGCCAGGGGTGTTGGGAGCGGCTGCCGGCCGACGTACGCGCCAAGACGCTCGAAAAGGCGGGCAGGTCCCTGGTGTGGTGGGCCCGGGTCTACTCCGACGGCGCCCCGTTCGCGGTGGTCTTCGGAGACCGCGGGCTGTGCCGGGTCCAGCCCGTGTACCGCGCCGACGGCAGGGCACACGAGCACCGGGGCGAGCGGGTCCGGGTGGAACCCGGTTCGCTGCGGAGTCGTTCGTTCGAGGGGCGACCGCCGCAGACGGGTGGCGCGGCCGCGCCCGGCCGGCCCGGCGCGCCGGTGGAGCGGCTGCTCCTGGACCCGCCGGAGGCACAGGGGGTGCTCGGGCACTTCCCCCTCGACGTACAGGACTTCCTCCAGCGTCCGTTCCTGGCCGGCCGGCGGACCGTCACGGCCGAGTGGTACTACGAGGAGACCGTCGAGCCCACGCACACCGGCCTGTTCGTCCTCCTGTGCCTGTCCACCGACCGCCATGTGACCGCGATCGAGGCGCGCCGCACCCTGGACCGGGGCGCGACACCGGAGCGGGCCCGGTGGCACTCCCTCACCTGCCACCAGGCCCGGCTCACCCCCCGCTGACCCTCGCGGGCCGGTTCAGCGGATGAAGAGCACCGAGCGCAGCTTCAGACGCTCCGAGCCGCGGCCGGTGAACGGGCGCAGGTCGAACGCGTCGCCCGTGCAATCGGGGTTGGTGAAGACCCGTGCGACGGCGTCGGTGCGGTTGCGCGGCGAGAAGGCCGGCTCGGAGGCGGCCGGGTCGGCGACCTCGGGGAGGGAGATGCACTCGTCGCTCTCCGGGTCGAGAATCCTGGCCCGCTGCGTCGCGCCGTCCAGCCCGGCGAAGGAGTACTCGAACTCACCCGCCGCGGCACCGGCCGAGCCGGGTACGGCGACGAGGAGGGTGAGGGCGCTGGCGGCGGCGAGCACGGCAGTACGAAGACGCATGGGGGTGATCCCTTTCCGATGGCGACGCGCAAGGCGGCGCTGAAGGCGGCAGTGATCACGCTATGGGGCTCCGAGCGTGATCAAACGGTTCTTCCAAGCCACCGGAAAGGGTGGTTTGCCGCCCTATTGTCCAGGGCATTCACCTCTCTTGCGGACCCGCACGGTCAGTTCAGCGCAGTGATCATCGCCGTGGCCGTCGCCGTCATCGCCGTACGGGCCGCCGTCAGGTAGGGCCGCGGGTCCGCCGGGGTCAGGTGCGTGCGAATGGCCTCCGTCATGGCCAGGTTCAGCGCCGTGCCGATGTTGACCTTGCGGATGCCGCCCGCCACCGCAGCCGCGAGTTCCGCGTCCGGCAGCCCCGAGGAGCCGTGCAGCACCAGCGGCACGTCCACCGTCTTGGCCAGCCGCGCCAGCAGCACGTGGTCCAGCTCGGCGGTCCGGCTGGTCATCGCGTGGCTGCTGCCGACCGCCACGGCCAGCGCGTCGACACCGGAATCGGCCACGAACCGGCGGGCCTCGTCCGGATCCGTCCGGGCACCGGGCGCGTGCGGGTCGAGCGGGGCGGCGCCGTTCTTCCCGCCCACCTCGCCCAGCTCGGCCTCGACCCACAGCCCGTTGGCGTGCGCCCAGTCGGCCGCCGAACGGGTCGCCTCCAGGTTCTCCCCGTACGGGAGCTGCGCGGCGTCGTACATCACCGAGCTGAACCCGGCATCCACGGCCTGCCGGAGCAGGTCGGGGCTCTTGACGTGGTCCAGGTGCAGGCCGACCGGGATCCCGGCGGCCTCGGCGCAGGCGACGGCGGCGCGCGAGATCGGCAGCAGCTGACCGCCTCGGAACTTCACCGCGTTCTCGCTCAGTTGCAGGATGACCGGCAGGCCCGCCTGTTCCGCTCCAGCGACGACGGCCTCGGCGTGCTCCAGGGTGATGATGTTGAACGCGGCGACGGCACGGCCTGCGGCGGCCGCCTCGACGACGAGCGATCCGGCAGGGACGAGGCTCATCGGACCGCCTCCTCACCGGCGGTGAGGATCACCGAGCGGGTCAGGTTCCGCGGCTGGTCCGGGTCGAGGTCCTGGTGCGCCGCGACGGCGATCGCCAGCC
Source organism: Streptomyces sp. NPDC097981 (assembly GCF_040302565.1). Lineage (NCBI taxonomy): Bacteria > Bacillati > Actinomycetota > Actinomycetes > Kitasatosporales > Streptomycetaceae > Streptomyces > Streptomyces sp. NPDC097981. Next base: position 1,994 of record NZ_JBEORW010000056.1, on the reverse strand, counting down.
GGTGGACCCGTACCAGCTCGGCGAGCGGGTCGAGCCGCCCGCCCACCCACTGGCCGCCGGTGGCGCGCACCTGCTCGGCGAGCCCTTCGGGGGCCTCGTCGAGCGACCAGGTGAGGGTGCCCGGCGCGGTGACGCTGATGGGACCGTGCCGGTACTCCATCGCCGGGTAGGACTCGGACCAGGACAGCGAGGCCTCGCGCATCTTCAGCGCGGCCTCGTGGGCGAGGCCCACGCTCCAGCCGCGGCCGAGGAAGGTGAACTGCCCGCGGCTGGAGGCTTGTTCGGGCAGCGGCTCGACGAGTGCGGTCCGGGCGTCGGCTACGGCGGCGGCGGTGTGGCGGCCGACGTGGGCGCGCAGCAGGGTCAGGGCGGTGGTCGCGAAACGGGTCTGCACGACGGACTGCTCGTCGGCGAAGTCGAGGACGACCAGCTCGTCGGCGAGGGCCGTCACCGGGGTCTGCGGATCCCCGATGACGGCAGTCGTGCGCACCCCCGCGTCCCGCAGCCCGGCCAACAGGTCCAGCACCTCGGTGGTGGTACCGGACCGGGTGAGCGCGACGACCCGGTCGTACCGGCGGTGCAGGGGGAACTCCGACGCGGGGAAGGCGTCGGTCTCCCCCTGGCCCGCCTCCTCGCGCAGGGCAGCTGCCGCCTGGGCCATGTAGTACGAGGTCCCGCACCCGACGATCGCGGCACGCTCCCCCGGCTGCGGCAGCACGGCCCGCCGGGCCGGAGCCAGCTCGGCGGCCCGCTCCCAGCACTGGGGCTGCGTGCCCAACTCGTACGCGACGTGACTCATGGCGGCTCCCTGGCCCGGTGAGTGCGTGCACTTGCGTTTTCCTGCAAGGTAGCGGTCGATTTCACGCAACTTCAAGCATCTCGGGGTTGATCTCCTGAGTTAATGTCGACGCGTAGGCCAATGGAGCAGCCGGCGGAGGACCGTCGGAGCACACCCGAGGGGGTCGATCACCGTGGGGTCCATGACCCGCAAGGAGCGCTGGCAAACACTGCTGGACCTGCTGGTGGAGCGGGGCGAGCTGGAGGTCGAGCCGGCGGCGGGGACCCTCGGCGTGTCCGCCGCGACCATCCGCCGCGACCTCGACCAGCTGGCCGAGCAGCAGCTGCTGGTCCGCACGCGCGGCGGGGCGGTGGTCCACGGCGTCTCGTACGAACTCCCGCTGCGCTACCGGACGTCCCGCCGAGCCGCCGAGAAGCACCGCATCAGCGAGGCCGTGGCGGAGCTGATCACCCCGGGCGAGGTGGTCGGCCTGACCGGCGGCACCACGACCACGGAGGTGGCCCGCGCGCTGGCGGGCCGCCCGGACCTGGCGGCGGGCACGCCTGCGCTGACGGTGGTCACCAATGCGCTCAACATCGCGGGCGAGCTCGTCATCAGACCGCAGTTCAAAATCGTCCTGACGGGCGGGGTCGCCCGCCCCCAGTCGTACGAGCTGACCGGCCCGCTGGCCCAGCAGGTCCTGGGCCAGCTCACCATGGACACGGCGGTCGTCGGCGTGGACGCCTTCGACCCGGCCGACGGCGCGGCGACCCGCCACGAGGACGAGGCCGCGATGAACCGCCTGCTGTGCGAACGGGCCCGCCGGGTGGTCATCGCGGCGGACTCCAGCAAACTCGCGGTCCGCGCCTTCGCCCGCATCTGCCCAACGGAGGCGGTGGACGTCCTGGTGACGGACACGGGCCTCCCGGACCCGGTGGCAGCGGAATTCGAGGCAGCGGGAGTGGAGGTCCGGCGGGTCTAGAGGCGGGGGCGGGGCGGGGGCGGGGGCGGGTGGATCTGCCGCCTCGGGGACGGACGTGTCGACGGGAATGCGAGGGGGCGGGGTTTGTCGATGCGGTGTCGGGAGGGCCGGGCGGGGGGTTGGGGTCGGGGTCTGAGTTGACCGGGGTCGGTGGGGTGTCCGGGGGCGTCCCGCCAGTCCACTGTCCTTCCGGTTCGGTCCGGGCCGTCAAGGGCGCTCCTTCGTCGCGTCGCT
>NZ_JBEORW010000055.1:0-40139 GCF_040302565.1 Streptomyces sp. NPDC097981 | reverse complement strand
GCTCCCCGCTGGTCGAACCAGCCACGGTGCCACCGGGCCGTGGACGCCACCCGCTCCAGGGACACCTCCGGGTGCTCGCGCCACCAGGCGGCCCACCGCCGGGCCTGCACCCGCACCACACCCGCGTCCCGGCCCGACACCACCACCGGAAACACCCCGCCGGCGGCGGCCTGTTCGGTAGCGTCCGGCCCGGCGGCCTCCTCGGGCTCCTCCGGGGATCCCGTGCCCGTCGGTGCCTCTTCGAGGACCAGATGGGCGTTGGTCCCGGACAGGCCGAACGACGACACGCCCGCACGCCGTACCCGGGAGTCCTCCCGAGGCCAGGAGCGCGCCTCGCCCAGCAGCTCGAGCCCGCTGCCCTCCCATGCGATGTGCTCGCTGGGCCGCTCGGCGTACAGGCTCGGGGGCAGCTGCTCGTGCTGGAGGGCGAGCACCATCTTGATCACGCCGGCCACGCCCGCGGCGGCCTGGGCGTGACCGATGTTCGACTTCGACGACCCCAGCCATACCGGCTGCTCCGCGGACCGCCCCGGCCCGAAGACCTCGGCCAGCGCACCGGCTTCGACCGGGTCGCCGAGGGGGGTGCCGGTGCCGTGTGCCTCGATCGCGTCCACGTCCGCCGGGGACAGCCCCGCACGCGACAGGGCTTCCCGGATCACACGCTGCTGTGAGGGCCCGTTCGGGGCGGTCAGCCCCTGGGACCGGCCGTCCTGGTTGACGGCCGAGCCCCGGATCACGGCCAGGACGCGGTCACCGTCGGCCTGCGCCGCCGACAACCGCTTGAGGACGAGCACACCACAGCCCTCGGACCAGCCTGCCCCGTCCGCGTCGGCGGAGAAGCTCTTGCACCGGCCGTCGGCAGCGGTGCCGCGCAACCGGGAGAACTCCACGAACACCGACGGCGTCGACATCACCGTCACGCCGCCGGCCAGCGCGACGTCGCACTCGCGCTGCCGCAGCGCCGTCACCGCCAGGTGCAGCGCCACCAGCGAAGACGAACACGCCGTGTCCACCGTCACCGCCGGGCCCCGCAGCCCCAGCGAGTACGACACCCGGCCCGAGAGCACGCTGCTCGCCCGGCCGGTGTTGACGTAGCCGTCCTGGTCCCCGAGGCCGTGCCCCAGGCTGCCGTAGTCGCCGTTCATCGTGCCCAGGTACACACCGGTGTTGCTGTTCTCGACGGCTTCGGAGGGGTACCCGGCCCGTTCGAGGGCTTCCCAGGCGGTCTCCAGGACGATCCGCTGCTGCGGGTCCATGGCCCGCGCCTCGCGCGGCGGTATCCCGAAGAAGCCCGCGTCGAACTCCTCCACGTCCCGCAGGAATCCGCCCGTCCGCGCATAGCTCTTGCCCACGGCCTCCGGATCCGGGTCGTACACGTCCCAGCCGTCCCACCGCGACGGGAACCCCTCGATCGCGTCCCCACCCGACGACAGCAGCTCCCAGAACTCCTCCGGAGTCCCCACCCCACCCGGCAGCCGGCACGCCATCGACACGATCGCGACCGGTTCGGTCAGTTGTGCCTCCAGATCGGTCGCCCGCCGCTTGAGCTCCCGGATCGCGGGCAGGGCGAGTTCCAGCCGACTCTGTTCAGACATCAGGAGTTCCTTCCGGGAAGTGCGGGTTGTGGAAGCTTCTAGAGTTCGAGGAGGGCGTCGAGCTCGGCGCCGATCTCGGCGACCGAGCGGGCCGGCGCCGGCGCGGCCGGGTCCGGTGAGGCCTCCGGTTCCGGCTCCGTCCCGGACTCCGCTCGAGCGATCCCCATGCGCCGCATCAGCAGCTCCGCGATGTCCGCCGGGGTCGGGTGATCGAAGGCGAGGCTCGCGGGCAGCGGCACCTCGGCGGCGTTCGCGAGCCTGCGGCGCAGCTCCATGGCCATCAGCGAATCGAGGCCGAGGTCCTTCAGTACGGCCTTGCTCCTGAGCCCTCCGGGCCCGGGCAGCCCCAGGACGACGGCGGCCTCCTCCAGGACCAGCCTGGTGACCGAGGCGGCCTGTTCCTCGGGCGTCCGGCCCTCCAGACGCTTCCGCAGCCCGCCGCCCGCCGGGTCCTCGCCGGCGCGGCGCAGGGCCGGCCGGACCAGTCCCCGCAGCAGCGCCGGGGGTTCGCCGTCCAGCGCCGCGAGGTCGAGCCTGACGGGGACGAGGTTGACGTCCGGCGAGCGCAGTGCGCGGTCCAGCAGCCGCAGGGCCTTGGCGACGGGCAGCGGTGCGATGCCCTGCCTGCGCAGGCGTCCCAGTCCGGCCTCCGTGAGGTGTGCGGTCATGCCCGAGCCCGCCTGCTCCCACAGCCCCCAAGCCAGGCTGGTCCCGCCGCTGCGGGCGGCGAGGGCGTCCAGGTAGGCGTTGGCCGCCGCATACGCGCCCTGCCCGGCGGAACCGAGGATTCCGGAGACGGAGGAGAACAGCACGAACGCCGACAGGCCGAGATCCGCGGTGAGTTCCGCCAGGTGCGCGGCCCCGTCGAGCTTGGGGGCCAGCACCGTGCGCAGGCGTCGCTCGTCGTAGTCGAGCAGCAGGCCGTCGTCGAGTACGCCGGCGAGGTGCAGTACCGCCGACCAGTCGTCGGCCGAGGACAGTACGCGGGCCAGCTGGGTCCGGTCGGAGACGTCGCAGGCCAGCACCCGGACGGACCGCGCTCCGGCGGCGGTCAGTTCGGCGACCAGGGCTCCGGCCTCCGGGTTCGCGGGGCCGCTGCGCGAGGTCAGCACCAGGTCGCGGACCCCGTGCTCGGTCACCAGGTGCCGGGCGACCGCCCTGCCGAGTTCGCCGGTGCCGCCGGTGATCAGCACCGTCCCGTCGGCCACGGAGCCGGAGCCGGCCGCCGCACCGGCGGCGCCGGCGGCGCCCGCCGCAGTCAGCCGGGGCGCGAGGAACTCGCCGCCCCTGACGGCGAGTTCCGGCTCGCCGGTCACGGACAGCGCCGACAGCAGGGTCGGGGCATCGATCCGGTCGCAGTCGACGATCCGGAGGGCCGCCTCCGGGTGCTCGCGCCGCGCCGCCCGCAGCAGCCCCCACAGGGGGGCCTGGGCGAGGCCGCGCACCCGGTCCCCGGGGCGTGCGGCGATGCTGTCCCGGGTGATCCACACGAGCTCGAGGCCCCTGCGGGGCACCAGTCGGCGCAGCAGGTCCAGCGCGCGTGCGGCCGACTCGTGGGCGGCGGCGACGCCCTCGGCGTGCGCGGTGGCGTCGATCAGGATCCGGCGCGGGCCGTCTTCCGTGACCGTCTCGGACGGCGTCACGCCGAGGGCCTCGGACACCGGGCCGCTGCCCAGGACCCGGACCGGCTCCGCCACCGCGGGCACCTGCGGCACGGGCCGGAAGGCCACGCGGTAGAGGTCGGGAACGGTGAGGGCGGCACGCAGCAGGCCGGCGCTGACCGGACGCAGCCGCAGGGCGCCGACGTACGCCACCGGCGCCCCGGCGGGGTCGGTGATCGCGGCCCGGATCCCGTCGTCGCGGACGTCGACCCGGACGCGGAGCTCGGTGGCTCCCGTGGCGTACAGGCGGACGTCGGTGAACTGGAAGGGGAGCTGGGCCTCGGCGGAGGCCGGGACCGCCGCGCGCATCACCTGGAGGGCCGCGTCCAGCAGGGCCGGGTGGACACCGAATCCGCCCGGCTCGCCGGCCGGCAGCCGGACCACGCCGCAGGCCGTCCCGCCCTGCCCGCGCAGTTCGGCCACGCCGTGGAAGGCGGCACCGTAGTCGACGCCCTGGGCGGCGAAGCCCTCGTAGAAGCCTGCGAGGTCCACGGCGGGCAGCGCGGGCACCGACCAGTCGGTGGGCTCCGGACCGAAGGCGTCCACCAGCACGCCCTCGGCATGGGTGCTCCAGGTGCCCGTGCCCTCCGCCTTGCCGTGCAGGGTCACCGGTCGCCGTCCGCCGTCGGCGGGGCCGATCCTGACCTGCACGTGTACCGCGTCCTCCAGGACCATGGGCCGCGACAGGGTCAGCTCGCCGACGCCGGCCGCTCCGGCCTGGCCGGCGCCCGCGAGGACCATGTCCAGCAGCGCGGTGCCGGGGACGACGACGGTGCCGAAGACCACGTGGTCGGCCAGCCAGGGCTGGGACGACGCCGACACCCGGCCGGACAGCACCCAGCCGCCGTCGGCCAGTTCGGTGACCTCGGTCAGCCACGGGTGCCCGGCTCCGGAGCCGGAGCCGTACGGCCAGAAGCGCTTGCGCTGGAAGGCGTAGGTGGGAAGGTCGACGCGGCGGCGGCCCTCGCCCAGGAGCGGGGCCCAGTCCAGCCCGGCACCCGCCGTGTGCGCCCTGGCGACCGCGAGGGTCAGTGCCTCGGGACCGGACCGGTCGGCACGCTGGGTCGGAACCACGACGGCGACGTCGCCGTCGAGGCAGTCCTCGATCATGGCGGCGGGCGTTCCGTCGGGGCCGATGTCGAGGAACCGGGTGACGCCTTCGCCGCGCGCGGTACGGATCGCGTCGGCGAACCGGACCGGCTGCCTCACCTGGCGCACCCAGTGGTCGGGACCGCAGTCGGTGACGGTCCGCCCGGTCAGGTTCGTCACCAGCGCGATGCGCGGCGGGTGGAAGGTGAGCCGCTCGGCCACGCTCCGGAACTCGTCGAGCATGCCGTCCATATGCGCGGAGTGGAAGGCGTGGGACACGTTGAGCCGCTTGGTGCGGCGTCCGGTGAACCGCCCGGCCACCTCGGCCACGGCGTCGGCGTCACCGGCGATCACCACGGACCGCGGGCCGTTGACCGCGGCGAGGTGCACCCGCGCGGACAGCAGCGGGGCCACCTCGTGCTCGCCGGCCTGGAGGGCGAGCATCACGCCGGTGTCCGGCCGGGCCTGCATCAGCCGGCCGCGGGCGGCGACCAGCGCGCAGGCGTCCTCCAGGGAGAGCACGCCCGCCACGTGTGCGGCGGAGAGCTCACCGACGGAGTGTCCGAGCACCAGGTCCGGCGTGAGCCCCCAGCTCTCGAGGAGCCGGAACACCGCCACCTCGAAGGCGAACAGCGCGGGCTGGGTGAACTCGGTGCGGCGCAGCGCGTCCGGGTCGTCGATGACCTCGGCGAGCGGACGGCGCAGGTGCGGGTCGAGTGCGGCGCGGATCTCCCGCCACGCGGCGTCGAACACCGGGTACGCCGCGCGCAGATCGGCGCCCATGCCCACACGCTGGGTTCCCTGCCCGGCGAAGACGAACGCCGTCCGGCCGTCGTCCGCCGAACCCTCCACCACGGACGCCGAGGACGCCCCGTCGGTGATCGCGCGCAGCCCCGCGAGCAGGTCGCCGGTGTCGCGGCCGACGACGACGGCGCGTTCCCGGAAGGAGGTACGCGAGGTGGCCAGGGAGAACGCCAGGTCGGCCGGGTCGGTGCCGGGGTGCGTCCCGACCCGGACGGCCAGCCGGGACGCCTGCTCGCGCAGGGCTTCCGGGGTCCGCGCGGACAGGGTCCAGGGCAGCAGGGCAGGACGGGGGCCGGCGGCCGGTTCCTCGGCCCCTGCCGGCGGTTCCTCGGCCCCGGCGGCCTGTTCGAGGATCAGGTGGGCGTTGGTGCCGCTGATGCCGAACGAGGAGACGCCGGCCCGCCGCGGGCCGTCCGCGTCCCAGGCGACGGGGTCGGTGACGAGCCGGAGGGAGCCCTCCGACCAGTCGACGTGGCGGGAGGGGGTGTCGGCGTGCAGGGTACGGGGCACCGTGCCGTGGTTCATGGCCAGCACCATCTTGATCACGCCGGCCACGCCCGCCGCCGCCTGCGTGTGCCCGATGTTGGACTTCACCGAGCCCAGCCACACCGGCCGTCCGGAGGCGCCGTAGGTGGCCTGCAGTGCGCGTGCCTCGATGGGATCGCCCAGCGTCGTGCCGGTGCCGTGGGCCTCCACGACGTCCACGTCGGAGGCTTCGAGCCCTGCCGCGGCGAGAGCCTTGCGGATGACCTGCTGCTGGGCCCGGCCGTTGGGCGCGGTGAGCCCGTTGGACGTGCCGTCCTGGTTGACGGCCGAACCACGGATCACGGCCAGTACCGGGTGCCCGTTGCGCCGTGCGTCGGACAGCTTCTCCAGCAGCAGCAGTCCGCTGCCCTCGGACAGTGCCGTGCCGGAGGCCCCGTCCGAGAAGGCGCGGCACCGTCCGAGGGGGTCGAGGCCGTGCTGCCGGCTGAATCCGACGAACAGTCTCGGCGTGGCCATCACGGTGGCGCCGCCGGCGACGGCCATCGCGCACTCGCCCCGCGACAGGGCCTGCGCGGCGAGGTGGATGGCGACCAGCGAGGCCGAGCACGCGGTGTCCACCGTGACCGACGGCCCCTCCAGGCCCAGTGCGTAGGAGACGCGGCCGGAGACCACGCTGGCGGCGCTTCCGGTGAGCCCGAACCCCTCGGAGCCGTGCGGGGTGCCCAGCGAGGCGTAGTCCTGGCCGTTGGTGCCCAGGTAGATCCCGGTGTCGCTGCCCTTCAGCGCGGCCGGTGCGATCCCGGCCCGTTCCAGCAGCTCCCAGGACCCCTCCAGGAGGATCCGCTGCTGCGGGTCCATGGTCAGCGCCTCGCGGGGGCTGATCCCGAAGAACTCCGGGTCGAAGTCGGCGGCGGCCACGAAGCCGCCTTCGCGGACGTAGCTCGTACCGGGGTGGTCGGGATCCGGGTGGTACAGCGCGGACAGGTCCCAGCCCCGGTCCTCGGGGAACGGCGTGATGGCGTCCCCGCCGTCGGCGAGCAGCCGCCAGAAACCCTCCGGGTCGCGTACTCCGCCGGGGAACCGGCAGCTCATGGCGACGATCGCGATGGGCTCGCCGGCGCCGGCCTCGGGGGCACCCGACGGGGCGGCCTCGGGGGCGGCCGCCGGGGTGGCGGTGGCGGTACGGGCGGCCGGGGCGGTCTCCCCGGCGGCCGGGTCGGGCTCCTCGTGCAGGTACGCGTCGAGGATGTGCTCGGCGACCTGCGCGGGCGTGGGGTGGTCGAAGATCAGCGTGGTGGGCAGCCGCAGGCCGGTGACCGCGCCCAGCCTGTTGCGCAGTTCGACGCCGAGGACCGAGTCGAAGGCGAGTTCCCTGAAGGTCCGCTCGACGTCCACCGCCTCCGGCGTCGGGTGGCCGAGCACAAGGGCGGTCTGCGCCCGGACCTCCTCCCGTGCGGCGCGCATCCGGCCGTCCGCGGGGAGTTCGGCCAGGCGCCGCCGGAACGCGGGCTCCTGGACGGCCGAGGCGTCCCGGCCGTCGGGCAGGTCGGCCAGCAGGGCACTGGGGCGGGTGGCCGTGAACACCGTGCGGAACCGGTCCCAGCGCACGTCCGCCACGGTGACGCAGGGTTCCGCGGACGCCACGGCCCGGTCCAGGGCCAGCAGGGCCAGATCCGGTGCCATCGCGGGTACGCCGTGGCGGTCGAGGACCTCCTTCACCGGCCCCCGCGCTGCCATGCCGTCGCCGGCCCACGGGCCCCAGGCCACCGAGGTCGCGGGCAGCCCCTGGCTGTGGCGGAGCGCTGCCAGGCCGTCCAGATAGGCGTTGCCGGGCGCGTAGTTGCCCTGGCCCGGGACGCCGACGGTCGCGCCCCACGAGGAGAAGAGCACGAACGCGTCCAGTCCGGGGGCGAGTTCGTGCAGGTTCCAGGCTCCCTGCGCCTTCACCCGCAGCGCCGCGTCGACCCGGTCGGGGGTGAGGTCCTGGACGAGCCCGTCGTGCAGGGCTCCGGCGGCGTGCACCACCGCGTCGGGCCGGGTCCGCTCGACGAGCCCGCGGACCGCTTCCCGGTCGGCGACGTCGCAGGCGACGATCTCGACGCCTGCCCCGAGCCGCTGGAGATCGGCGGTGAGGGCCCGCGCCCCGGGGGCGTCCGGCCCGCTCCGGCTGACCAGCACCAGGCGTTCGGCGCCCTGACCGGCCAGCCGGCGCGCGACCTCGGCGCCGAGCGCGCCCGTTCCGCCGGTGATCAGCACCGTCCCCGTGGGGCTCCAGCCGCGGGCCGGACCCACGGCGGCGCGGACCAGCCGGCGGCCGTACGGTACGGAACCCCGGATCGCGACCTGGTCCTCGCCGTGGTCGCCGGTGAGCACCCCGGCCAGTACCCCCGGGTCGTACGCGGAGGACAGGTCGATGAGGCCGCCCCAGCGCTCGGAGTGCTCCAGGGCGACGACCCGCCCCAGCCCCCACACCAGCGACCCCTCCGGGTCGACCGCCTCGTCCGCGACGGCGGCGGCGTCCCGCGTCACGCACCACAGCGGGGCGCTCACGCCGGCGTCCCCCAGCGCCTGCACGGCGGTCAGGGTCGCCGCGTAGCCCGCGGGAACCCCCGTGTACCCGGTGTACGGCCCGTCCTGCGCCGCCGGCAGGCAGAGCACGCCGTCGCAGGCCGTGCCGCGCAGCCGCGCGGCGAGCGCACCCCGGTCGAGGCCGGGTTCGAGCTCCATGAGGGTGACGCGCAGGCCCTGTCCGGTCAGGGCCCCGGCCACCGAGCGCGCCCAGGCGTCGCCGGCGGGCACGAGGGCCAGCCAGTCGCCCGGGCGCACCGCCGGTCCGGGAACCTCCTTCCAGGCGGCCTTGTACTCCCAGCCGTCCACGACGGACTCCGAGGTGCGCCGCCTGCGCCAGGAGGCCAGGGCGGGCAGGACGGGGGCGAGGGCGTCCCGGTCGAGGCCCAGGGTGCGGGCCACCCCGTCGAGGTCCTCGCGGCCCACCGCGTCCCAGAACGGCGCGTCCTGCGCCGGCCCGCCGCCGTCCGCCGCGCCGTCGATCCAGTACCGCTGGTGCCGGAAGGGGTACGTGGGCAGGTCCACGGTGTTCGCCCGCTCGAAGGCGCGGCTCCAGTCGACGTCCACCCCGGCGGCGTACGCCTCGGCCAGGGCCGTCAGGAAGCGGTCGCCCTCCTGCCTGCGCAGCGTTCCGACGGTGCGCACCTCGGCGCTCTCCTCCACGCCCATGGTGAGCACGGGGTGGGGGGTGCACTCGATGAACACGCTGCGGCCCTCGGCGGCCAGCTCGCGCACGCACGCGTCGAGTTCGACCGTGGAGCGCAGGTTCCGGTACCAGTAGCCCGCGTCCAGGGTCGCGGTGTCGATCCGGCCGACGTCGACGGTGGAGAAGAAGCCCGCAGCCCCGGGGCGCGGCCGGATACCGGCCAGGTCGGTCAGGATGTCCTCGCGGATGGCTTCCACCTGCGCCGAGTGCGAGGCGTAGTCGACCGGGACCCGCTTGGCGCGGATCCCGGCGGATCCGCAGTGCGCGAGCAGTTCCGCGAGCGCCTCCGGGCCGCCGGAGACCACCGTGCTGCGGGGCCCGTTGACGGCCGCCACCGACAGCTGGTCCGGCCACCGCCCGGTCAGCCGCAGCGCGTCCGCCCGCGAGCACACCAGGGAGACCATGCCGCCCCGGCCCGCCAGACCGCGGCGGATGGCCAGGGCCCGCAGCGCCACCACGGCCGCCGCGTCCTCGAGCGACAGCGCGCCGGACAGGCACGCCGCGGCGATCTCGCCCTGCGAGTGCCCGAGCAGGACGTCCGGGTCGACGCCGAAGTGCTTCCACAGCCCGGCCAGGGACACCATCATCGCCCACAGGGCGGGCTGTACGACGTCCACCCGTTCCAGGGCGTCCGCGTTCCCGATCACCTCGGTGAGCTTCCAGTCCACGAACGGTCCCAGCGCCGCCTCGCACTGCGCGAACCGTTCGGCGAAGACCGGTGAGGAGTCGAGCAGTTCCGCGGCCATGCCGGCCCACTGGGCACCCTGTCCGGCGAACATCAGCACCGGGCCGCGCCCGCGGCCGGATCCGACGACCAGGTCCGGCACCTGGGCTCCCGACGCGAGCGCCTCCAGCCCCCGGCTCAGGTCAGCGGTCTCCCGTCCGAGCAGGACGGCCCGGTACTCGTGGTCGGCGCGGGTGGTGGCCAGGGAGAAGCCGACGTCGGCAGCCGACAGGCCGGGGTGCGCGGCGAGGTGGGCGCGCAGCCTACCGGCCCGTTCCCGCAGGGCCTCTTCGGAGCGCGCCGACAGCACCCAGGGGATCCGCGTCCGCGCGGCAGGTTCCCGGACCTCGGCGGCCCGCGCCGGCGGCGGCCCGGCCAGCGCGAGGTGGGCGTTGGTACCGCCGTAGCCGAAGCTGCTGACTCCGGCCAGGCGCGCTCCCTGGGGCCACGGCTGCCGGTCGGTGACCACGGCCAGGTTCGCCGCGTCGAAGTCGATGTCCGGGTTGGGCCGGCGGAAGTGCAGGCTGGGGGGCAGCTCGCCGTGGAAGAGCGCCAGGGAGGTCTTGAGTACGCCGAGCACTCCGGCGGCCGGTTCGAGGTGGCCGAAGTTGGTCTTGGCCGACCCGATCCGCAGCGGCTCCCCGGTCTTCCTGCCGTCGCCGAACACGCTGCCCAGGGCCGCGGCCTCGATCGGATCGCCCCGGCGGGTCCCCGTGCCGTGGGCCTCCACGTACGACACCAGGCCCGGGTCCGTTCCGGCCTCCCGCCAGGCCGAGCGCAGGACTTCGGCCTGCGTGTCGGCGCTCGGGGTGGCCAGGCCGTCGGTGGTGCCGTCGTTGTTCACGGCGCTGCCGCGGATCACCGCGTAGATCCGGTCGCCGCTGCGCCGGGCGTCGCCGAGCCGGCGCAGGACGACGACGCCGCAGCCTTCGCCCCGTACGTACCCGTTGGCGTCCGCGTCGAAGGCGCGGCACTGCCCGTCGGGGTTCTGCGTGCCGAACTTGGACATCGCGACGGTGGTGTGGGGGTGGAGGATGAGGCTGACCCCGCCGGCCAGCGCGAGGTCCGACTCTCCGGAGCGCAGGCTCCGGACCGCCTGGTGGATGGCGACGAGGGACGAGCTGCATCCGGTGCCGACGGACATCACCGGGCCGCGCAGGTCGAGGGCGTACGCGATGCGGGCCGGGATGATCGAGGTGTCCGTGCCGATGGCGGTGTGCGTGCGGATCTCACCGGCGGACGCCCCGGTGGCCAGGTGGTACTCCTGCCACATGGTGCCGAAGAACACGCCGGTGGCCGATTCGGCGAGCCGGTCGGTGCGGATCCTGGCGTCCTCGACCGCGGCCCAGGCGACCTCCAGGGCCACCCGCTGCTGCGGATCCATCTGGGCGGCCTCGGTGGGCGAGATGCCGAAGAACGCGGCGTCGAACCCCGCGACGTCGTCCAGGAACCCGCCCCAGCGGGTCGTCATCTTGCCGGGCGCCGAGGGGTCGACGTCATGCCAGTCATCGGCTCTCCACCGCTGCGGGGGGACCTCGCCGATGGCGTCGATCCCGTCCAGCAGGCCCTGCCAGAGCGCTTCGGGGGAATCGATCCCGCCGGGGAGGCGGCAGCCGAGTCCGATGATGGCAATGTCGTCGGCGTTCATCACGCATCCTCACTTCGGGCAGGTGAAAGGCACGGTGGTCCGCGCCGGCGGTGCCGGGGTCCGGGGGCGGCCGCTGCCGGCCACCCGGTCCCTACGCGGTCTCGTCGAGGCTGATCGCCTGCGCGGGGCACACCCGCACGCACTCCTCGACGCTGTCCCACAGTTCCTCGGGCGGATGCGCGCTGAGCAGCACGACCGTCCCGTCCTCCCGGCTCTGGTCGAACACCAGGGGCTCGGTCAGCGCGCACATGCCCGCGCCGCAGCACTTGTCCGTGTCGACGTCGACCCTCATCGCCGTCACCAGCCGACGGGCAGGCGCCGCACGCCGTACATCGACGACAGGTGGGTCGTCTCGATCTCGTCGGGCGCGGCGGCCAGGTGCAGGCCGGGGAACTCGCGGATCAACTGGCCGAAAGCCACCCGCATTTCGACCCGGGCGAGCTGCTGTCCCACGCACTGGTGCACGCCGTAGCCGAAGCCGAGGTGCCGGCCGGCGCTGCGGGTCAGGTCGAGCGCGTCCGGGTCCTGGAAGGCGTCGCCGTCGCGGTTGGCCGCGGACAGGGCCACGGTCACGACCTCGCCCGCCCGGATCCGCCGGCCCTCCAGCTCGACGTCCTGCGTGGCTCCGCGGATGATGCCGAACTGGACGATGCTCAGGTAGCGCAGCATCTCCTCGACCGCGCCGTCGATCAGGGACGGGTCCTTGCGCAGCAGCGCCAGTTGCTGCGGCCGGGAGAGCAGCAGGTACGTGCCGAGTCCCAGCATCTTCGCGGTGGTCTCGTGGCCCGCCGTGAGGACGAGCATCGCCGAGCCCGCGGCTTCCTCGTCCGTGAGGTCGGACGCGGCGACCCTGCTCAGCAGGTCGTCCTGCGGCCGCTCGCGCTTGAGGCGGACCAGCCGGGTCAGGAATTCCGCCATCAATTGGAATGCTTCCACGACCTCGTCCATCGAGCGGTCGTAGTCGAGCATGGTTTCCGAATGCCGCTGGAAGAACGCGTGGTCCTCGTACGGAACACCCAGCAACTCGCATATCACCAGTGAGGGAATCGGCAGGGCAAATTCGCGCACGAGATCCACCGGCGGTCCGATCTCCCGCATCGCGGCTATCCGGTCCGCGGTGATCCGCTCCACCTTCGGTTCCAGGTTCCTGGTCCGCCGTACGGTGAATTCACCGGTGAACAGCTTCCGGAACCGGCTGTGCTCCGGGGGGTCCATGAAGATGAAGACGCCCGGCCTCGTCGGCCCCGGGGCGCCCTCCCCCACCGCCATCCGGCGGTGTTCTCCGCGTGAGCTGAACCGGGGGTCGTTCAGGACGGCACGCGCGGCGGCGTACCCGGTGACCAGCCAGCCGTCGGTGCCATCGGGGTAGGCCAGTCTGCTCACCGGGTGCTCGTCCCGCAGCTCGGTCAGCTTCGGGGGAGGGCTGAAGGGGCAGGTGCGCTCGGTGGGGAACGCCACCGGCTGCAGATCGGTCCTGGTCAAGTCGACTCCGTGGTTGTAAGGGCTTGTTCGGCCGGCCCAGGCGGAACCCCTGCTCGAAGGACATGCGGTCACGCCCGGCCGCGGAAACGAATTCCCGTTGGCTTCGGGAAAAACACCCGCAGATTGGCGTGACTCGATGATGCCAGACAACCCGGATATCGATCTGTCCATTCATGCCGTGTACAGCTTTCTCGCGATTGCGGCACAACTGCTCCTCAAGCGTTTCCCGAGGATTTCTGCGACGGCTCAGCGGTCCCCGAGACCGGGATTGTTCGTCGCACCGACCAGTACGGCCGAGTTGCCCGGTGCCTGCACGCCCTCCAGCAGGTCCTGATGGGCCCGGCCGATCTCCTCGAAGTCGTACGTGTGCCCCAGGTGCGGGTCGAGGAGGCCCATGTCGACGAGGCGGGTCACGGCGAGGCACTCGCGCGGATTGGCGAAATGGGATCCCTGGAGCCGCTTCTGCCTCATCCACAGGTACCTGAGGTCGACGTCCACGTTGAAGCCGGACGTGGCCCCGCAGATCACGATCATCCCGCCCGTGCCGCACACGTAGACCGACGTGGGGATGGTGTCGCTGCCGGGATGCTCGAAAACGATCTTGGGAGAGGCCTTCTCACCGAGGATGTCCCAGATCTCCCGCCCGAAGGCCCGCAGGTCGGCGGTCCACCGCTTGTGCTCCTCGGTGCCGGCCTCGGGCACGCGTCCCCAGTGGCTGAACTTGGTCCGGTCGATGACGCCCGCCGCACCCAGGTCGAGGCAGTACTTGGCCTTCTCCGGTGAGGACACGACTGCGATGGGCCTGCCTCCCATCTGCCGGGTCAGGGAGATGGCCATGGAGCCGAGGCCGCCGGAGCCGCCCCAGATGAGGACTCCGTCACCGGGCTGCACCGTGTTGGGCGCCCAGCCGTTGAGCTGCCGGTACGCCGTCGCACCGGTCAGCAGGAATCCCGCGGATTCCGCCCAGCTCAGCCTGGTGGGCCGGGGCAGACACTGGAAGTCGGCCACCAGGGCGAACTGGGCGAACGAGCCCCAGTTCGATTCGTAGCCCCACGCCTTCAGCGATGCCGCGAGCATGGGATCGACGCCGAGCCGGACATCGGGATCGTGCTCGTCCCACAGGCCGGCCGAGACGATGACCTCGTCGCCCACCTTGACCTGCCGTACGCCCTCTCCCACCTTCCAGACGATTCCGGAGGCATCCGATCCGCCGACGTGGAAGGGCTCCGGGCTGCCCTGCCGCTGACGTGCCGCCACGACGTCGACGGGATGCCCCTTGGCCGCCCAGACGTTGTTGTAGTTGATGCCGGCGGCCATGACCGCGACGAGGACGAACCCGGGCGGCACCTCGGGCGTCTCGACGACCTCCGTCCGGAAGGCCGTAGCCGGGGCCCCGTACCGTTCCGGGCGGATGACCGACGCGTACATGGAACGGGGGACGGTCCCGAGCGGGGGCAGGTCGCCCACCTCGTAGAGGGTGCTGGTCGTCGAGGAGTTCAAGGTAATCTCCGGTGTCGAGTGGTCGGTTGGTCCCTACGCTCTGTGGGGTGCGGTCAGACACCGGAGGCGTTCGCCGCCGGGACGGCCTCGGCGGACACCGCGTTCTCCAGCATGTAGCCCCGCCCCCACACGGTCCGGATGGACAGTTCGATGGGCAGGAGCCGGCGGCGCAGCCGCATGATGTGCAGGTCGAGCGCGTTCCTGTTCAGCGTCAGCGTCTGCAGGGCGAAGCGCTGCACGAACTCGGAGCGGTGCACGACGTCGCCGAAGCGGTCGACGAGCAGGCGCATCAACTCCGTCTGCGTGGTGGAGACGGTGATGGAGTGATGGCCGAAGCTCAGGGTCCCGGTCGAGTCGATCGTCGGTACCCGGTTGCTGTCGAAACGGCTCTGCAGGACGGTGACCCGGGCTTCGAGGTCGTCCCGGGACACCGGGGGGCGTACCCAGTCCTCGACCGGATCGTTGCTGAACGGCGGCTGCGCGCCCGCCTCCACGACGAGCAGGCGCGGCATGCCCTCCTGCCGGCAGCGCGTTCTCAGATCCGCCTGCGCCGGCCAACGGACGAAGACGACGTCGGAATTTCGAACGCCCACGGGCACGTCCTCCCTGTACAACCCACGTACTTCCGGTCCGAACCACCGAAACCCATGGACCTCTCGGCACGGACGAGCCCCGGTCGAGTCAGTGGTCACAGGCCCGCGTCAGGACGCCGGCGTCGCCTCGCGCAGGCTCCGCGGCCGCAGGTCGGTCCAGTTCTCCTCGACGTACGCGATGCTCCGCGCCCGCCCCGCCGGCCCGGCCACGGCGCGCCAGCCGTCGGGCACGACGGCGAACGTGGGCCACAGCGCGTGCTGCTCCTCGTCGTTGACCACCACGTAGAACTCGCCGTCCTCGTCGTCGAACGGGTTCACTGCCATGTCTTCCTCCGCTGCCTTCAGTTCGGTTCGGGGAGCGCGGCGCGGTCTACCGTGCCGTCGGCGGTCAGCGGCAGGTGGGCGACGACCACGATGTCGTCCGGCACCAGGTGGCCGGGCAGTTCGGCCGCCAGTTCCCGCCGCAGCACCGCCGGCAGCCTCGAGGCCCGGCGGGAGGCCCCGGGCACGTTGGCGAGCGGCCTGGCCCGGGTGTCCAGGGGCCGGTACACCCCGCCGTAGCAGTGCCTGCCGTCCGCGGGCACGATCACCGCCTCGAACCAGCCGGGCGCCTCGGCCGACCAGGTGCACAGGACGGCGCGGCCGTGCTCCCGGCCCCAGATCTCCAGCGCGTGCGGGTCGAGGGGCGTGCCTTCCGCCGTGGCGGGGGCCCCGCATTCGGCCGCCTCGCTCACCAGCCTGGCGTTCGGTATCCGGGTCAGCCGCAGGCGGCCGCCGTGCCGGGCCAGCTCGGCCTCCAAGCCGGACACCTGGTGCACGTCCGAGCCCCAGGTGACGGCGGGGACGTCCGCGAGGTGCGTCGGCGTGCTCGACCGCTTGTGCAGGACGACTTCGTAGCGGTGGCGGGTGAGTTCGTTCCCGTCCGGTCCGGGCTTGAGCCGGACGTCCACGGCCGCGACCTCGTCGTGCGCGTCGGCCCACTCGGTGAAGAAGCCCGGATCGAGGTGGAGTTCCGTCTCGCGGAGCACGGCGCGGGCGACCGCCGCCCGCACGGCGGACGGCTCGTCACCGGGGCGCTGGGCGTGGTGGACGGCCGTCAGGAACTCCCGCAGGGTGCCGTGGTTGCGGACGTCGCCGACGAGGATCCGGCCGCCCGGGGCGAGCCGCCGGAGCGCGACGTCCAGGACGGCCGAGAGGTAGGCGGCGTCGGGGAAGTACTGCACGACCGAGTTGAGGAGCACCGTGTCGAAGTACTCCGCCGGCAGTTCGTCGGCGGAGTCGGCGGGCTGGCACCGCAGTGTCACCCGGTCCTTCAGCCGCGGCTCCGCGGCGACCTGGGCGCCGAGCCGTCCGATGACCGCGTCGGAGAAGTCGGTGGCCCAGTAGGCCTCGGTTTCCGGTGCCAGCGGCCCGAGCAGCAGCCCGGAGCCCACCCCGATCTCCAGCACCCGGCGCGCCTCCAGAGCGCGCACCCGCTCCACCGCGGACGCGCGCCACTGGCGCATCTGCGGCAGGGGGATGGGTTCGCGCGTGTAGGCACTGTTCCATCCGGTGAAGTCTTCGCCGATCCCGTTGTCCGCCGCGGTGTCGCCGTACATCTCGTCGTAGACCGCGCGCCACTTCTCCACGTGCCGGGTCACGTCCGCGTCCGGCACCCCGGGTACGACGTACGCCACCAGGCGCCGCTCCCCGAGCCGGTCCTCGCGGGAGACCACGGCCGCCTGCGCCACGCCCTCCTGCGCGCGGAGCGCGGCCTCGGCCTCCTCGAACCGGCTGGTGGGGCGCTGTCGCGCGTTCGTGAGGGGCGCCATGCTCCTGTTCCCTTTCGGTCATGGTGCGCAGGTTCGGTCGTGAGCCCACCCTAGGAAGGGGAGCACCGGGTCATCGGGCCGTCTGACAGATGTGTGCCAGACCCGGCCGGGCGCCGCGCCGGTGCTCAGGCGAGGGCCGCCACGGCCTCGCCGATGGCCGCCGCCAGGTCCGCCGGGCGGCTGGTCGGCAGGTCGTTGCCGCCCGGCAGCGACACGAGCCGGAACGGCCCGGTGGTGAGCGTCGACCACGCGTCGAGCTGGGCGCGTTCGACGGTGTGGTCGTCGTGGCCGTACAGGGCCACCGTCGGGACCGCGACGGGCTCGGCGCCGCCGCGCTCGTACAGCTCCAGCTCGTGGGTCTCGATGAGTTCGTAGTCGGCGCGCAGGGCGGGCTCGACGATGTCGAGCAGTTCCTCGTTGCCGAGGAGCTGCGCCGGGAGGTACCCGTCCGCCACGACCTGCCGGAGGAAGTCCGGCCGCGGCAGCGCGAACGTGGGCTCGCGGCGGACGCTGCCGGGGGCCGGGTTCGAGGAGACGACCAGGGCCCGCACCCGGGCGGGGCCCAGGCGCCGTGCCACCTCGTAGGCGATCGTCGAGCCGGCGCAGTGCCCGTACAGCACCACCGGCCGTCCCTCGGCGTGCTGGAGCAGTTCGTCGGCGAGCTTGTCGGCGAGTTCGGGCATGGCGGTCTCCGCCGGCTCCTCGAGCCGGGACTCCCGGCCCGGGAGTCGTACCGCGAAGGCGTCGAAGGCGTCGGAGAGCTCGACGCACAGCGGCCGCACCGTGGTCACGCCGGCGCCCGCGTGCGGAAAGGCGTACAGCGCGCACTCCTTGGGGCCTTCGTGGGGGACGCCGACGAACCAGCTGCTTTTCGTGTGAGTTCCCATGCACGTGAGGATGACCAGTCGCCGTGGCCCACGGGCGCCAACCCTGACTGACCTCTGAAAGATCCTCGGACAAAGGCAGCCCACCGCGGCGAGACTGGCATCCGGTCGGAGCCCTCGACCAGGTGAGCGCGGACCCCAGAGCACCGAGAGAGAACGCGGGAGAGATCGGTGAACGACTTCGGATCGGTCGGGGTGGCGAGCCCGGACCACATCGGCCACGACGGCCCGGACCTCGAACTGCTGCGCGCCCGGGTGCGGGTCCAGTGGGCCGACGCGCTGGAGCACGAGGACTTCGGCGACGACGAGGACTTCTTCGAGGCCGGCGGGAACTCCCTGCTGGTCGCCGAGATCACGGCCGCGCTCGGGGCGGAGCTCGGCGTGCGCCTGGCCCTGCGGCTCTTCTTCAACCACCCGACGGTGAACGAACTGACCGGCGCGCTGGCGGCCCACGAGGGCCTTCGGGCGCCGGCCGCACCGGCCGCACCGGCCCGGTGAGCGCCCGGCCGGTGTCCGTCACGGACGCCCCCTGGAGCAGGTGGAACGAGACCGCGCGCCCCTTCCGCGACGACGCCACGATCCCCGTGCTGATCGCCGAGACCGCCCGTCGCCACCCGGACCGGCCGGCGATCGTGACCTCCGACAAACAGGTCATCACCCACGGCGAACTGGACCGCCACTCCAACCGGCTGGCGCGGCTGCTGCGCGAGCTGGGACTGGGCCGGGGCTCGGCCGTCGGCGTGTACGGCGAGCGCGACGCCTCGGCCCTCGTCGGCATGCTCGCGGTGCTCAAGGCAGGCGCCTCCTACGTGCCGCTCGACCCGGCGTGGCCGGCCTCCCGGGTGGTCGGGCTGCTCGACCAGCTCAACGTGGCGGCCGTGCTGACCGACCGCGCGTCCCTGCCCTCCGTACAGGAGTTCCGGTGGGAGGTGCCCTCGCTCCGGCACGTGCTGTGCCCCGGCATCCCCGAGGAGTTCTCCTGGTCGGCCACCTTCCGGCGCGAGGCGGTCGCGGACCTCTTCGACTACCTGTCCGGCTCCCCTGACCCGCTCGAGGCCGCGGGCTTCAACACCCGCCGCTCGCAGCGGCCCTTCACCGCGGATGACCTGCGGGGATACCAGGACCACGTGGCACGGTTCGTACGGGCCGCGACGTCCGCCGAGCGGCCCTCGGTCCTGGAGATCGGGTGCGGATCCGGTCTGATCGTCGAGGCCCTGGCACCGCAGGCGTCCCGCTACGTCGCCGTCGACCCCTCACCGGTGTCCGTGGCCAGGAGCCAGGAGACCGGGGCCCGCGCCGGGGGCGAGGTCGAAGGCGTGGTGTGCTTCGCGCACGAGGCCGCCGAGCGGGTGAGCGGTCCGTTCGACGTCGTCGTGCTGGCCAGTACGGTGCAGTTCCTGCCGGACCTCGACCACCTGACGGGCGTCCTCGACTCGCTCCTCGGGCTGCTCGCCGACGGCGGCGTCATCGTCCTCGCCGACCTCGTCGACCCCGGGCTCGGCGCCCGCTCCGGCCTCCGGGTGCCGCCCCGCTTCGTCGAGCGGCTGCCCGAACTGCTGCCCGGGGTGGCCCGCGCGGACGTCCACCGCCGCCGGGCCGGGGAGTTCACCGGCGAACTGGCAGAGCGCTACGACGCCGTCATCCGCGTCGAGCCGTCGCGCGGCCGTGCGGCGGTGTCCCGCGACCGTGCGGCGCCGCCGCGTGAGCCGCTGTGGACCGGCCATCACGTCGGCCTCCGGCCGGCCGACCCCCTCACCACCGGCCCGACGGCCGACGACGTCTGCTACACCATCTTCACGTCGGGCTCGACCGGTACGCCCAAGGGCGTCTGCGTCTCCCACCGGTCGGCGGTGAACCTCATCGACTGGGTGAACCGCACCTACGGGGTCGGGCCCGCCGACAAGCTCCTGTTCGTCACGTCGTTCTGCTTCGACCTCTCGGTCTACGACATGTTCGGCGTGCTCGCCGCCGGCGCGACCGTACGGCTGGCGTCGGCGGCTGAACTCGCCGAGCCGGACGCGCTGGTGGACCTGCTCGAACGGGAGGCCATCACCATCTGGGACTCGGCGCCCGCCTCCCTGGCCATGGTCATGCCCTTCGTCCAGGCCCGCAAGCCCGCCGGGCGCGACACGCTCCGCCTGGCCCTGCTCAGCGGCGACTGGATCCCGGTGCCGCTCCCGGACCAGATCCGTGCCGCGTTCCCGAACGCCGAGGTGGTGTCGTTCGGCGGCGCCACGGAGTGCACCGTCTGGTCCAACGACTACCGGGTGCGGGACGTCGACCCCGCGTGGCCGAGCATCCCCTACGGCAAACCGATGCAGAACGCCCGCTACTACGTGCTCGACAGCGAGCTGCGGCCCTGCCCCCTGGGCAAGGAGGGCGATCTGTACATCGCCGGCACGTGCGTAGCCCTGGGCTACGCCGCGGCCGCCCCTCTCACCGCCGCGAAGTTCCTGCCCGACCCGGGAGCCGTACGTCCCGGCGAGCGCATGTACCGCACCGGTGACCGCGCCCGCTGGCTGGCGGGCGGCGACCTGGAGTTCCTGGGCCGCCTCGACGACCAGGTCAAGGTGCGCGGCTACCGGATCGAACTGGGCGAGGTGCAGAGCGCCCTCCTCCAGTGCCCGGGCGTCCGGGCCGCGTCGGTGGTGGCGCCCACGGGGCGGGGCGGGCGGTCGCTGGCCGCCTTCTACGTGCCGACGGCCGAGCCGCTTTCGAAGGCCGAGGTCGTACGCGCCCTGCGGACCGTCCTGCCGTCGTACATGGTCCCCGCGCGCATCATCGCGCTCGACGAGCTGCCCCTGACCAGGCAGGGCAAGGTCGATCGGGCCGCCCTCCTGCGCCGGCTGTAGCCCGGGCCGGTCGCGGCCCCGGTCGCGGTCGCAGGAGCCGCTCAGACGCTGCGGGCGGTGATGTCACCGTGGGCGGTGGTCGCGTGGATGCTCAGCTCCGCGGCGCCCTCGGTGTTCTTGAGCGCGTTGCTGATCCAGCCGAGGCCGGTGCCCGCGTCCAGCGAGGCGGAGACGCCGCGGGCGGCGCCGACCGACACGTCGCCGGCCTGGGTGCGCAGCACGACCGTGCCGCGCACGGCCTCGGCGATCCGGATGTCGCCCTGTGCGGTGCTGGTCTCGGCGGGGCCGCCCAGGCGGCCGACCGAGACGTCGCCGGCGAGGAGGGTGAGGCGGGCGCCCGCGGTCTGGTCGAGCTTGACCGAGCCCTGCGCGCTCTCGAAGGTGACGTCGCCGAGCCGTCCGACGCCCCGGAGTTCGGCGTCGGCCGCCTTCGCCTCGACACGGGAACCGGCGGGCAGCTGGACCGTCACCTCGACGGAACCGGAGTGGCCCAGGATCCGGTTCTTCGCCGGAGCGGCCTCGATCCGCAGCACGCCGTCGACGTATTCGACCGTGGTCTGCTCCGCCGCCTTCACGTCACGGCTGCTCGAGGCGTTCGCGGCCGGACCTCGACCGTGGTGTCGGCCCGGTCGGCGGCGATGAACCGGGGGCATCAAGGAACCACGAGGGGGATCGCGATGCCGGGAGGCAGGCTCACTCAGCAGGAACGTCAGCAGATCGCGCTGGGGGTGGCCGACGGGCTCGCCTACGCGGAGATAGGCAGACGTCTGGACCGTCCGACCTCGACGATCACGCGCGAGGTCATGCGCAACGGCGGCCCCGCCGGCTACCGCGCCGATCTGGCCCACCGCGCCACCGAACACCGAGCCCACCGGCGCAAGCAGACCGCACCCCGGGGGCAGCAGGCTCCGGTACAGGCCCACGGACGCGACCCCGAGGCCGTGCGCGCGTACGAGGAGACGTTCACCACCCTCCTCATGGCCTCGGGCCTGCCCAAGATGACGGCCCGGGTGCTGGTGTCCCTCTACACCACCGACGCGGGCAGCCTCACCGCGTCCGAGCTCGCGCAGCGCCTCCAGGGCAGCCCGGCGTCCATCTCCAAAGCGATCGCGTTCCTCGAGAGCCAGGGCCTCATCCGCCGGGAACGCGACGAACGCCGCCGCGAGCGCTACATCGTCGACGACGACGTCTGGTACCAGTCGATGATCGCCAGCGCACGCTCCACCACCCAACTCGCCAAGGCCGCACGGCAGGGTGTCGGCATCCTCGGCCCCGGCACCCCGGCTGCCACGCGCCTCGAGAACATCGCCCGCTTCGTCGACTTCGTCAGCGAGAGCATGACCCGCGCCGCGGACCAGGCCCGCGAGATCCTCTGCACGAAGGCCGAGCCGGCTTCGGGCGGCACTGCCACGCCGAGTTCAGACCGCGGATAGACAGCCGGCTGGACGAAGTCAGGAAGCCCAGGCTCCCGGTGCGCGGAACGGCGGGCAGGGCCGGGTGGGGAGTTTGCGGGTGCGCGGGGCGGAGGATTCGGGCTGCCGGGCCTCGTGGAGCAGGCGCAGGCGGGCCGTCAGGAGGGCGGCCAGGGCGGCCGTCTCCTCAGCGGTGGGGTTGCCCCGGGAGATCCGGATCGAGGCCATGGCGAGGGCCGTCGAGGTGTCCTCGGCGGCGGTCGTCCCGGGAAGCTCCGCGCGGTCCGTGAGCCCCGAAGAGTCCGGGGAGTCCGTGTGCGCCGGCTGGTCTGCAGGGTGTTCCCCTGCGGGCGTGACGCCCACCGCGGGGGCGGTCAGCAGCGGACGTTCCTCGACGATGATCATGGGGAGCCCCTTTCGACAGTCGCACCGGGAAGCGCCTGGTGCCGGACACTCCAGGATCGGCCCGGGCGCTACAGCCCGCCTCGGGTTCCGCACGGGAATGCGTACGGAATGACTCGCGAGCACTGGCGATCATGGCCGGAACACATCGCCGCGGGTTCAATTCTCCAGTGGAAGCCAAGTGAAATTCGAGTCGAATTCGAGCACGATTCGAGTGGATATTGCAGGCATGCAAAAAGCCGCCGCGGTCCATTCCAGTGGAATGGACCGCGGCGACCCATGGGGGGTGGAGTCGGGTTTGATCAACCAGTCTTCCTGCGGAAATAACGCTTCTGGCCGGCCGAACCGCTCATGTTCTTCACCTTGATCCGGCCCTCTTCGTGAGCCGTGCGGGCGCGCGATGCGTTGGACTTGCGCTCCAGTGCCTCGCGGAACTTCTCCTTGGCATCTTCTGCAACGCCATCGTCGAACGACTTGTCAGTCATACGTACCTCCTGCAATCAATCGACAGAAAAAGTCTGGCACAGAATTGCTGGAATGACGACCCCGCATTCACGACTCCAGGCAATGGAATTCGCCATTTCCGGGGTCAGGCGGTGTCAAGGAGGAGCCGGTCCTTCGTGGCGGGCGCCGAGCTCTCCGCGGGGGTCTCCGCGGCGGGCGCCGCCGGCGCGGCCTGAGGGGTCTTCGAGGCGGGCAGGAGCGGGCTGAGAAGGGCGACGAGCGTGAGGACGGCGACGTTGTACCAGAGCGTCACGGAGGTGGCGTCACCGAAGCCTTCGGCCCGGTCGGCGCCCGCGACCTCGCTGCCCGTGAGGCTGAAGAAGATGACGCCGACGATGGTGATGCCCGCGGCCGTGCCGAACTGGATGACGGCGTTGACCACCCCGGAGCCGGCTCCGGCGTCCTGCGGCGGGATGTCGCCGAGCACCACGTTGGTCAGGATCGGCGAGCACAGGCCCATGCCGAGGCACGATCAGTTCGGCGCCCGCGACGTGGTACCAGTCGATGCCGGCGCCCTGGCTCGACACCGCGAGGATCATGGCGAGGGCGCCGAGCGTCATCACGGACGTGCCGATCGCCACGAACTTGCGCCCGTTGGCGGTGCCCTTGCGCCAGGCGATCTGGAAGGTCGCCATGATGCCGATCGGGAACGCCGCGATGACCAGCGCGGTGCGCAGCGCGGACCATTCGAGGCCGAGCTGCATGTGGTAGGCCAGCACGGCTCGCCGGGGAGTTCACGGACGCCTCACTGCGCCTGCTGCCGCGCGGCGGCCGGTTCCTGGAGATGGGCGAGACCGACATCCGCGACCCGCGCGAGGTCGCCGAGGCCCATCCGGGCGTCGCCTACCGTGCGTTCGACCTGATGTCGCTGGAGCCCTCGCACGCACCTGCACCGGATGCTGACGGAGCTGTCCGGGCTGCTCGCGGACGGCACGATCGAGCCCCTGCCGCACCTCGCGTACGACGTGAGGGAGGCGCCCGGCGCGTTCCGCCACATGGCGTCGGGACGGCATACCGGCAAGATCGTCCTCACGGTCCCGCGCGTGCTCGACCCGCACGGCACGGTGCTGGTCAGCGGGGGCACGGGTGAGCTGGGCCGTCAGGTCGCCCGCCACCTGGTCGGCCGACACGGCGTGCGCCACCTGGTGCTGACGTCGCGTCAGGGCTCGGCGGCGCCGGGCGCGGCAGAGCTGGCGGCCGAACTGGCCGAGGCGGGCGCCGCGTCCGTACGGATCGTGGCCTGCGACATGGTGGACCGCGACCAGGTCGCCGCGGCCGTGGCCGAGGCCGGGCGCGAGCACCCGCTGACCGGCGTGGTGCACCTCGCGGCCGTGATCGACGACGGAGTCGTGCGCAATCAGACGGCGGAGCGGTTCGAGCGGGTCCTGGCGCCCGAACTCACGGGCGCCTGGCACCTGCACGGGCGGCTGTCCTTCGACGAGCCCGCCTCCGGTGAGGCACCGCCGCAGGACCCGGTGCGGGCCGCCCAGTCGGCACTGGACCGTGTCAGCCCCGATCTGCTGCGGCAGAGCGGTCTGCTCGACCGGCTGCTGGAGTTCGCACGGCCCGAGGGGGTCCCGGCCCCCGCCGACGCCGGCGAGGCGCTCCAGGCCGCCGGGGAACTGACGGCCGAGGAGATGGACAAGGCGCTCGACGCCGTACTGGGGGACTGTGACCGGGCCGGGCCGGGCGCGGCCCGGCGGCCCGGCGGCCCGGCGGCCCGGCGGCGCCGCTCGAGGTCGGCTCGAGCGCGTGTCCAGGGCTCGTCGCGAAGCTGGAGGGGCCTCCGAGTTGCCAGCGAGATGGAGTAGGACGTGCGCAACACCCTGTGCCAGCCGGTCAAGCTGCCCACCGAGCGATCCTCGCCTCTCGACCCGCCCCTCGAACTGGGAGTGTTCCGGGACCGGGACCCCGTCACCCCGATGCTGTTCCCGGACGGGCACAGGGGCTGGCTGGTCACCAGCCACTCCCTGGTGCGGTCCGTCCTCGCCGACCAGCGGTTCAGCGCACGGCAGGAACTGCACCACCACGCCGCCTTCGACCACCCGTTCGGCACGAAGAGGATCACACCCGCGGAGCCCGGCCAGTTCATCGGTATGGACCCACCGGAGCACACCCGCTACCGCAAGCTCCTCACCAAGCACTTCACGGCGCGACGGATCAGGGAAATGGCGCCCCGGATCGAGGAGATCGTCGAGCAGCGGCTGGACGCGCTGGAGGCCGCGGGGCGCGGAGCCGACCTCGTCGCCGAGTTCGCCGTCCCGATCCCGACGCTGCTGATCTGCGAGATCCTCGGCGTGCCGTACGCCGAGCAGGACATGTTCCGTCACGACGTGGCCACCTTCTTCCGGCTGGACTCCACGCAGGAGGAAACCCACGGCGCGTACGCTGGCATGCTCGCCTACCTCGGCGGGCTCGTGCCGCGCAGACGCGCGGCGCCCGGGGCGGACCTGATCAGCAGCCTGATCGAAGGGAACGAGCTCTCCGACCAGGAGATCGCGACCGTGGCGCTGGTGGTGCTGATCGCCGGCCACGAGACCACGGCGAGCATGCTCGGACTCGGCGTCTACACCCTGCTGAGCCATCCGGACCAGTGGGCCGGGCTGAGGGCCGAGCCGGACCTCCTCGACAGCGCCGTCGAGGAACTGCTGCGGTACCTCCCGCTCTTCCGGGCGGGGCTGATGCGGACCGCGCTGACCGACGTCGACCTGGGCGGCCGCCGGATCTCGGCCGGTGAGTGCCTCGTGCTCTCCCTGTCGGCCGCGAACCGCGATCCGCGGCGCTTCGACGGCGACCCGGAGCGGTTCGACCCCGGGCGGAGGCCGGGCGGCCACCTGTCGTTCGGGCACGGCGTGCACCAGTGCCTCGGACACCATCTCGCACGGGTCGAGCTGCGGATCGCGTACGCCGGCCTGCTGCGACGGTTCCCTCGCCTGCGGATGGCGGTTCCGGCCGAGGAGATACCCCTGTGCACCGACATGGCCATCTACGGCGTGCACCGGCTGCCGGTCACCTGGTAGCGGCACGGCCCGGAGGGGCCCCAGACAAGGAGATCACATGAGCTTCGGCCTGATGGCGCTCGGCTACGAACTCGGCGACGAGGTACCGGTGCTGGACGTCGCCGCCGAGTACACCGAGGACATCGAGCGGGTCCGCACCTACGCGAGCCGCTACATGCACCGGTGCCCCGAAGGGGTGGGCCTGACGGACCTGTCGTACCGGGCCGTACGGAAGGCGCTGGACGCCGCCGGCACGGACGCCGGCGACATCGACCTGCTGGTCCTCGCGGTCACCGACATCACCGAGTACCTGTACTGGGACGCGGCGGCGAGCCTCCTGCACCGGCTCGGCGCCGACGGCGCGGAGGCGGTCCTGCTGACCCAGGCGTGCTCGTCGGGCGTCGCCGCGTTCGACCTGGTGGCCGGGAAGTTCGCCACCCATCCCGAGTACCGGACGGCCGTGGTGGTCGCGGCCAGCCGCGTCGCCGAGCCCTACTGGAACCGGCTGGAGACGGGGGCGGGCTGCTTCTCGGACGGTGCCGTCGCGGCGGTCGCCCGCCGCGGTCACGACCGGCTGCGCTGGCGCGCGAGCGACATCACCACGGACGGCACCTACGTCGACTTCTTCCGCCTCGACGCGGGAGGCGCGGCGGCCCCCTTCGGCACGCCCGGCGCGGCGGGCGGCGCACCGAGGGTACGGGGCATCGCCGAGGTGAAGGAGTACTTCGGCGACGACCACGAGAAGATCTCCGCGTTCGGCACCCACGCCCGCAACCAGTACCGGCTCGTCGTGGAACGCGCCTGCAAGCGGGCCGGTGTCGATTTCACCGACCTGGCCCGGCTCAACCTGCCCTTCGACAACCAGCCCGCGATGGCGGGACTCGTCGCTGCCCTGGACTTCCCCGCGGAGCGCACCAACCTGTCGCTCGCCGAGGACTACGGGCACCTCGGTGCCGCCGACCCGCTGTTCGCCCTGGCCCGGGACGTCGAGCACAACGCCCTCCGGCAGGGCGACCACGTCGCCCTGGCCGCCGTCGGACGTGGCATGAGCTGGGCGAGCGCCGTCTTCGAGGTGTGAACCCGGCCTGCCGCCGCCCCGGGGCGGCGGCACGGCGGCAGCGCCGCGCGGCAGGTCCGGCGGGACCGCGCCACCCCCACCCCTCTCCCAGGAGCTGATCACGTGACAGACACAGCACAGTCCGGACGCGCGCGATGGGTCGCCCTGGGCGTACTCGGCAGCGCGTCCTTCCTCGACGGCCTCGATGCCAACATCGTCACCGTCGCCCTGCCCAGCATCCAGCGGGACATGGAGATCGGCTTCGCCTCCGCACAGTGGACCATGGCCGGCTACGCCCTCGCCTTCTCCATGTTCCTGATCACCGGGGGGCGACTCGGTGACGTCTTCGGGGCCAAGCGGGTCTTCATGACCGGTGTCGCCCTGTTCACCGTGGCGTCCGCCCTGTGCGGTCTGGCCGTCTCCCCGGGCATGCTGATCGCCGGCCGCTTCACGCAGGGGTTCATGGCCGCCCTCATGCTTCCCCAAGTCATGGCCGTCATCGTCCGGACATTCGACCGCAAGGAGTGGGCCCTGGCCGCCGGTCTGGTGGGCGGTCTGCTCAGCCTCGGCAGCATCGGGGGACCGCTGCTGGGCGGTCTGCTCACCGACCTCGACCTGATGGGCCTCGGCTGGCGGACGGTGTTCTTCGTCAACGTCCCGATCGGGATTCTCGCGCTGATCCTCGGAGCCAGGTCGCTGCCCTCCTTCCGCGCCGACGAGCGCCCGCAGCTCGACATGCCCGGCGTGGTCCTGCTGACCGCGGCCTCTCTGAGCCTGATGTTCCCGCTCGTCCAGGGCCGCGAACAGGGCTGGCCCGCCTGGATGTTCGTGGTGTTGGCCGCCTCGGTGCCGCTGTTCCTCGCGTTCGTGGTCCACGAGCGCAGGAGGCAGGCGAAGAACGGCTCCGCTCTCGTGCCCCCCACCCTGTTCCGCCACCGCTCCTTCTCCGCCGGCCTGGTCGTGACCCTGCTCGCGTTCACCGGCATCACCTCGTTCTCCTTCGTGCTCACCTACCACCTCCAGTTCGGTCTGGGCTGGTCTGTGGGCGACACGGCACTCGCCATCGCGGCGTGGCCGCTGGGCATCGTCGCCACGTTCCAGCTCGGCTGGCGCTTCGGGGCCACCCGGGGACGCCTGTTCGTGGCGGCGGGCGCCCTCATCATGGCGCTGAGCTCCCTGGCCGCGATCGGCGTCGTGCACACCCAGGGCGCTGGACTGACGTGGCCGTACGTGGCCGGCACGGCCTTCCTCATGGGCCTGGGCATGGGGTTGAGCACGCCCATCCTCGCCACGGCCGTGCTCGGTGACCTGCCCCCCGAGAACGCGGGCGCCGGGTCCGGCGTGGTCAACGCCGCCACGCAGTTCGGTGCCGCGATCGGCATCGCGGTCGTCGGGGCCGTCCTCTTCGGGCTCGTGGGCCCGGACACCGCCGGGACGGCCGCGGCGCGAGCCGCCGACTTCAGCTCCGCCGTCTCCCTCACTCTCTGGTACAACGTCGCCGCCTTCCTGCTGACCGCCGCCCTCGCCCCGCTGCTGCCCCGCAGCAAGCCGGCGGATGCGGAGGCCGGGCCCGCCGGGAAGGCCGAGCGGACGGACCTCACCGCCGGCGGTCTCGTGCCCGACCCGGCATAGGCCGAATTCCTTTCCCCCAACAAAAAGATGGCTCGCCGGTCCCGGACGTCCCTGTCAGGCGGGCCGTGCTGCACATCGCGTCCAGGAGGCATGTATGACCGATACGCCGCAGAGCAATGCCGAGGAGAACGACGCCCGCCGGAAATTCCGTGAGGCCCTCGAGCGCAAGGGCAACTCCAGCCGGGCGCGGCAGGCGCACGAGGACGGCCGCCTGAGGGTCAAGGGCATGAGCGGCCAGGCCGGGCAGAAGCGGTACTTCCGGCGCAAGACCGGGTGACACGCAGCTTTCCCGCCGCGCTGCCGGGGCTGCCGCGGACCTCCCGCCCGGAGGCCCGCGGCAGCCTTTTCCGTCTGCGCGCGGCACCGTCGCACGGCGCACCGGAATTCCGGCTGCTCTGACCGGGGGCGGGCCGCTCGAGTACCGCTTGAATTTCCCTCGCATCATCATCGGATTCCCCTTGGGTTCGCCTGGAACAAAATGCGTCGGTGAGGGGTGGAATCCCAGGGCCTCTGCGTGAAGATGGTTCGGCGTGAAGTGCCGCGATTCGGTGGGCTGGTGGCGGGTTGCCCTGGTCTGCCGGGAGGTCGGGGCCGGGTACGAGTGCAGGCACGGTGCTGGTGATCACGTGAGTGTCCAGGTCCCATGAACACCGAGAATGGCGGTCGTGCGGGCGCCGTGAGCTGGTGCCACGAACGGCTGGTGAGGTGTCGGCCCGGCCCAGACGTCCCGCCGCCTGCTCGTCGCCGCCCTGCGGACGGGCAATCGACGGATCTTCGCCATCAACCCGATGGCCGCCGCCCGATACCGTGACCGGCACGCAGTCTCCCGCAATAAGTCCGACCCCGGTGATGCCTTGGTCCTGGCGAACATCCTCCGGACCGACATGCACGCCCACCGGCCGCTGCCGAGAGACAGCGACCTGGCCCGCGCCATCGCCGTTCTCGCGCGCGCTCAGCAGGACGCGACCTGGAATCGCCAGCAGATGGCCAACCAGCTTCGCTCCCTGCTCCGCGAGTACTACCCGGCCGTTCTGGCAGCCAGCGCCCCCTGGCAGAACGGCCTGTGCCGACCTGAAGCCCGTGAGCTCCTCAAGCTCGCGCCCACTGCCACCAGGGCGGCTCGGCGGACCCGCGCGCAGATCGCTGCCGCCCTCAAGCGGGCTGGCCGCAAGCGCGGCATCGAGGAGGAAACCGAGCGAATCCGTGAAGTTCTCCGGGGAGACTGGGCTCATCAGCCAGCCCTCGTTGAGGACGCCCTGGGTAAGCAAATGCTGGCCTTGCTACGGCAGTTGGAGGCCGCTTGCACAGCGGTCGACGAACTCGCCAAGTCTGTGGAAGAGGCGTTTCCCAAGCAAGAAGTCGAGCATCACCAGACGGCTAGCGCATGATCGGCCAACTCTGCCACTGCCTGCAGCAGCACAAGCTGTTCGACGAACAGATGGCGTTCCCAGCACCACCTGAGCTCGCAGTCGGCGCGGCTTGACCGGCAGCAGCTCGCTCATCCAGCCTGGCAGCTCAGGGTCCTCACACCAGGACGCGGCGGAGGAGGACGGCGAGCGCGGCGATTTCCTCGGCGGTGGGGTTGCCCCTGGAGATACGGATCGAGGCCATGGCGAGGGCCAGAGAGGTGTCCTCGACGGCGGCCTTCGGGGGATGAATCGAGTCGGATCAGCCGGTCTTCCTGCGGAAATACCGCTTCCGGCCAGCCAAACCGCTCATTTCCTTCACCTTCATACGACCCTCTTCGGCGAGCGCCCCCCACCGGCGCCCGGACCCGGCCGTGGTGGTGGGGGAGGGACCCGGGGGCCGGCCCGGGGGGAGGCCGGCCCCCGGGGGTCAGATGCCGCCGAGTACGGCGTCCAGGGCCGCGTCCATCTCGTCGTCGGTCAGTTCCTGGGCGGTCTGCAGGGCGTCGGCCGGGGCCTCGGCCGTGGCGGTGGCGGGTGCGGCGAGCTCCAGCAGCCGGTCCAGCAGGCCGCTCTGGCGCAGCCGTTCGACGCCGATCCGGGCCACGGCCCACTGGGCGGCCTGAGCCGGATCCTGCGGCGGGGTGTCGGCGACTGCCGCGGTCTGCGCTGCGCCGCCGGCGCCGTCGAAGGAGAGCTTGCCGTGCAGGTATCCGGCGATGGCGCGCGGCGTGGGGTAGTCGAAGGCGAGCGTGTTGGGGACGGCCACCTGCGTGTGGCGGGCGAGGCGGTTCTTGAGCTCGACGGACATCAGGGAGTCCCAGCCGAACTCCCGCATCGGCTTGTCGAGCGGGACGCTGCCGGACAGGCCGAGGACCGCGGTCACCTCCTGCTGGACGAACTTGCGCAGCTCCGTCTCGCGTTCCTCGCCGGGCAGGGCGGCCAGCCGGTCCCGGAAGGCCGAACCGCGCTCGGCGGCCTCCTTGGCCTTCCTGGGCTGCGTACGGACCAGGGCCCGCAGCAGGGCCGGCGGGCGCGCCCCGGAGTCGTCGGACGCGAGGCGGGCGGTGTCGAGCTTGAGCGGCACCAGGTGCGGTTCGGGGCGGGCCAGGGCGGCGTCGAAGAGGGCGAGGCCTTCGGAGGCGCTCAGGGCCTGGGCGCCCTGGCGGCGCATCCGGGCGAGTTCCGCCTCACCGAGCTGCGCGGTCATCCCGGCGCCGCCCTGGGCCCACAGGCCCCAGGCGAGGCTGGTGGCGGGCAGGCCCTGCTTGTGCCGGTGGGCGGCGAGTGCGTCCAGGAAGGCGTTCGCGGCGCCGTAGTTGGACTGGCCGGGCGAGCCGAGGGTGCCGGCGACCGAGGAGAACAGGACGAAGGCGGCCAGGTCCAGCTCGCGGGTCAGTTCGTGCAGGTGCCGGGCGCCCGCCAGCTTGGGGGCGAGGACGCGGGCGAACCGCTCGGGCGTCTGGTTGTGCACGACGCCGTCGTCGATGACGGCCGCGAGGTGCACCACACCGGTCAGCGGGCGGTCCCCGGCGGCCTCGGCGAGCAGCCCGGCCACCGCGTCGCGGTCCGAGACGTCGCAGGCCAGGATGCGCACCTCGGCCGCGCCGGCGGCTTCGAGGCCGTCGACCAGTTCTTGCGCGCCCGGCGCGGCCATGCCCTGGCGCGAGGTCAGGACGAGGTGGCGCACCCCGTGTTCGGCCACCAGGTGTGCGGCCAGGTTGCGGCCGAGTTCGCCGGTGCCGCCGGTGAGCAGGACCACGCCCTCCGGGTCGAGCGCCCGGCCGACGGTGAGGACCAGCTTGCCGGTGTGGCGGCCCTGCGCCATGTGGCGGAAGGCCGCGGGGGCCTCCCGTACGTCGTACGCGAGGTACGGGAGCGGGGCGATGACCCGGTCGGTGAGCAGGCCGGACAGGTCGGTGAGCATCCGGTGCAGGTGCTCGGGCTCCAGCGACATCAGGTCGAAGGCGCTGTACGCGACGCCCGGGTGGGCGGCGGCGATCGCGTCGGCGTCGCGGATGTCGGTCTTTCCCATCTCCAGGAAGCGTCCGCCGTGCGGCAGGAGGCGCAGCGAGGCGTCGGTGAACTCGCCGGCGAGGGAGTTCAGTACGGCGTCGAAGCCGGCGCCGCCGGTGGCGGTCAGCCACCGCTGCTCGAAGGCGGTGTCGCGGGAGGAGGCGATGCGCTCGTCGGGCAGGCCGAGGGCGCGCAGCACGTCCCACTTGGGGTGGCTGGCGGTTCCGTAGACCTCGGCGCCCAGGTGGTGGGCGAGCTGGACGGCGGCCATGCCGACGCCGCCGGCCGCCGCGTGGACGAGGAGCTTCTCGCCGGGTCGCAGCGCTCCGAGGTCGGTGAGGGCGTAGTAGGCGGTGAGGAAGGCGAGCGGGATCGTCGCGCCCTCCTCGAAGGTGAGGGTGTCGGGCAGCTTCGCCATCAGGTGGCCGTCGCCGCGGACCTCGGTGCCGAAGGCGCCGAGGGCGAGGCCCATGGCCCGGTCGCCCGGACGCAGGTGGGTGACGGCGGATCCGGTCTCCAGGACAGTGCCGGCGAACTCCAGGCCCAGTTTGGGCGTGGCGACCATGCCGAGCGCGTTGAGGACGTCGCGGAAGTTCATGCCGGCGGCGCGGACGGCGACGCGGACCTCGTCGGGGCCGAGCGGGCCGTCGGCCGGGACGGGGACGAGTTCAAGGCTGTCGATGCTGCCCTTCTCGCGGATGTCCAGGTGCCAGGGCCCCTCGCCGGCGGGCGGGGTGAGGGCCGCGCCGCCCTGGGCCGCCGCGGTGCGGGTGGTGCGGACGAGGCGGGGGGCGAAGAGGGTGCCGCCGCGCAGGGCCAGTTCGGGCTCTTCGGCAGTCGCGAGGGCGGCGTCGAGGACCGCCCGGTCGGGGGTGGCGGTGTCGAGGTCGACCAGGCGCAGGGTGCGCTCGGGGACCTCGCCGCGGACGGCCCGTACCAGGCCCCACAGCGGGGCGTGGGCGAGGTCGGACACGGTGTCCTCGGGGCGGGCCGCGACGGCGTCGCGGGTGATCCAGACCAGCTCGGATTCCGCGGTCTTCTCCGTCAGCAGGTGCTGTACGAGGTCCAGTGCGGCCAGCGTGTCCGGCTCGGCGGCGTCGGCCGGCCCGGCGGTGGTGGCGTCGATGACGATGCGCGCGGGGGCGGGCCCGTCGGCGAGCAGCGGCTCGGGGCCGGCCGACCAGGTGGCGCCGAGGGCCTCGGCGAGGGCTCCGCTGCCGCCGATCACCAGGGTGGTCGCGGGCTGCGGGGCGGCCCGGTCGGGCTCGGCCACCGGCTGGAAGTCGACGCGGTAGAGGTGTTCGCCCTCGGAGCGGGTGACCCGCAGCTGCTCGGCGGAGGCCTGCCGGATCTGCAGCGCGCCCGACAGGACGGGCTCGCCGGTGGCGTCGGTGACCAGGACGGTGGCGCCGAGGCCGGCGGCCGCGGACTGCGGGTCCTGGGGATCCAGGGCGATGCGGACGCGGAGTTCGGTGCTGTCCGTGGCGTACAGGGTGACGTCGGTCCAGGCGAAGGGGAGCAGCACCGTGCCCTCGGGCTGCCCGGGCCCGCCGGGGGTGACGCCGGCCAGGACGTGCAGGGCCGCGTCCAGGAGCGCGGGGTGCACGCCGTGGCCGTCGGTGCTCTGGCGCAGCGGCTCGGGCAGGGCGACGCGGCCGTAGGCGACGCCGCCCTGGCGGGCGAGGGCGGTCAGGCCGCGGAAGGCGGGGCCGTAGGCGAGGCCTTCGCCTCCGAGCTGCTCGTAGAAGCCGTCGAGTCCGATGGGCTCGGCTCCCGGGACCGGCCACTGGGCGAGTTCGGCGAGCCCCTCGGGGGTTTCGGTGGCGGGGTCGTCGGCGAGTTCGCCGGAGGCGTGCAGGGTCCAGGCGGCCGGGTCGGCGGAGGCTTCCGGCTGGCTGTGGACGGCGATCTTCCGCCGTCCTTCCGCGTCCGGGGCGCCGACCTTGACCTGGAGCCGCAGGGGTTCGGCGGAGGCGAGTACGAGCGGCTGGGCGAGGGTGAGTTCGGCGACCCGCTCGGCGCCGACGGCCCGGGCGGCCGCCAGGGCGAGGTCGAGCAGGCCTGTACCGGGCACCAGGACGCTGCCGAAGACGGCGTGGTCGGCCAGCCACGGGTGGTCGGCGAGCGAGAGCCGGCCGGAGAGCAGCTGGCCCTCGCCGTCGGCGAGCGTCAGGACGGCGGCGAGCCAGGGGTGCCCGGCCGGCACGAGACCGGTGTCGCGGGCGCCGCGGGCGGTGCCGCGGGCGGGCTCGAGCCAGAAGCGCTCGCGCTGGAACGCGTACGTGGGCAGGCCGGCGGCCAGCTCGGCCGCGCGGGCGGGGGCGGGCCGGTCGGTGAACACCTGCTCCCAGTCCGGTTCCTGGCCGCTGACGTGGAGCGCGCCGAGGGCCTCGAGAAGTGCGCCGACCTCGTCCGGGGCCCGGTCGGGGTCCTTGGGCGCGCGCTGGGAGGCGACGAACACGGCGGGGTCGGTGACGCAGGCGGCGCCCATGGCGGCCAGCACGGCGCCCGGGCCGCATTCGAGGTGGCGGCCGATGCCGTCGGCCTCGAGGGCCCGTACCGCGTCGAGGAAGCGCACGGCGTCGCGGACCTGCGTCACCCAGTACCCGGCGGCGCGCATTCCTTCGCCCGGCTCGAGGTCCGGGCCCATCCGGGTGCCGGTGACCGTGGAGACGACCGGGATCCGCGGGGCCGCGAAGGTGATCTCCTCGGCCACCTGGCGGTAGGCGTCGAGCATGGCGTCCATGTGCGGGGAGTGGAAGGCGTGGGAGACCGTCAGGCGGCGGGTGCGGCGGCCGAGTTCGGTGAACCAGCCGGTGACGGCCGCCACGGCGGCCTCGTCACCGCTGACGACGGTCTGCGCGGGCCCGTTGATCCCGGCGATCGAGATGCGCTGGACGGCGCCCGCACGCACTTCCAGGGTGTCGAAGGCCTCGAGGACCTCGGCCTCCGAGGCTTCCACGGACGCCATGGCCCCGCCGCGCTCGCAGGCCTGCATCAGGCGGCCGCGGGCGGCGACCAGGCGGGCCGCGTCGTCCAGCGTGAAGACCCCGGCGACGTGGGCGGCGGCGAGTTCGCCGATGGAGTGCCCGGCGACCGCGGCGGGGCGCACGCCCCACGCCTCCCACTGGCGGAACAGCGCCGTCTCGACGGCGAACAGGGCGGGCTGGGCGTACTCCGTCTCGTGGACGAGTTCGGAGCCGCCGAGGACGAGCTCGGCCAGCGGCTGGTTCAAGTGCGGGTCGAGCGCGGCGCAGACCGCGTCGAAGGCCTGCCGGAAGACCGGGAGGGCGGCGTGCAGGGCGCGGCCCATGCCGGGGCGCTGGCTGCCCTGTCCGGTGAACAGCATCGCGAGGGGGCTTTCGGCCGCGGTGCCTTCGGCGGCGCCCGCGGGGGTGCGGCCGTCGGCGAGGGCGCGCAGCCCGATGACCGCTTCGGCGGTGGTGGTCACGGTGAGGGCGGCGCGGTGCTCGAAGTGCGTGCGGTGGCGGGCCGCCGTGTACGCGAGGTCGGCCGGCGGCACGTCGGGGCGGCCCTCGAGCCAGTCGGCCCAGCGGGCAGCCTGCGTGCGCAGGGCCGTCTCGTCCCGGCCGGACAGGATCAGGGGAAGAGGTGCCTTGGTGGCTTGAGTCGCTTCGGTCGCTCCCATTGCTCCGGTCGCCGTGGCGGGCGGGGCCGGAACGGCGGCTGCCGGGGGCTCTTCGAGGACGACGTGGGCGTTGGTGCCGCTGAGACCGAAGGAGGAGACGCCCGCGCGGCGCGTGCGCGCGGCCTCCCGGGTCCACGGCCGGGCGTCCCGGAGGAGTTCCAGGCCGCTGCCGTCCCACGCGATGTGCGGGCTGGGCTCGTCGACGTACAGGGTCTTGGGCAGGGTCTCGTGCTGGAGGGCGAGGATCATCTTCATGACGCCCGCGACACCGGCGGCGGCCTGCGCGTGCCCGATGTTCGACTTGGAGGAGCCCAGGTAGACGGGCCGGTTCGCGGCCCGGTCGGGGCCGAAGACCTCGGCGAGCGCGCCCGCTTCGATCGGGTCGCCGAGCGGGGTGCCGGTTCCGTGCGCCTCGACGGCGTCGATGTCGCCGGGGGTCAGCCGGGCCGCTTCCAGGGCGTCGAGGATGACGCGCTGCTGGGC
Organism: Streptomyces sp. NPDC097981; assembly: GCF_040302565.1. Classification (NCBI taxonomy): domain Bacteria; kingdom Bacillati; phylum Actinomycetota; class Actinomycetes; order Kitasatosporales; family Streptomycetaceae; genus Streptomyces; species Streptomyces sp. NPDC097981. The sequence continues at coordinate 4,176 of NZ_JBEORW010000055.1, read as the reverse complement.
GGGGCCGTTGGGGGCGGTCAGGCCCTGGCTGCGGCCGTCCTGGTTGACGGCGGAGCCACGGATGACGGCCAGTACGCGGTCACCGTCCCGCTCGGCGGCGGACAGCCGCTTGAGGACGAGGATGCCGACGCCGTCGGACCAGCCGGCGCCGTCCGCCAGAGCGGAGAAGGACTTGCAGCGGCCGTCGGGGGCCATGCCCTTGAGGCGGGAGAACTCCACGAACAGCCGGGGCGTGCTCATGACGGTCACGCCGCCGACGAGGGCGAGTTCGCACTCGCCCTGGCGCAGGGCGCTCGCCGCGAGATGGAGGGAGACGAGGGAGGAGGAGCAGGCGGTGTCGACGGTGACGGCCGGGCCCTGGAGGCCCAGCGCGTACGAGACGCGCCCGGACACGACGCTGGAGGCGTTGCCGGTGCTCACGTACCCGTCGAAGGCGTCGAGTTCGCGGCCCTGCTCGCCGTAGTCGGAGCTCATCGCGCCGAGGTAGACGCCCGTACGGCTCTCGCTGAGCGAGCCGGGACGGATGCCGGCGCGTTCGAGGGCCTCCCAGGCGGTTTCCAGGACGAGGCGCTGCTGCGGATCCATCGAGAGGGCCTCGCGCTGCGAAATGCCGAAGAAGGCGGCGTCGAAGTCCGCGGCGGCCTCGATGAAGCCGCCCTCGCGGGCGTAGCTCTTGCCGACGGCTTCGGGGTCCGGGTCGTAGACGCCGAGGTTCTCCCAGCGCGACGGCAGTCCGCTGATCGCGTCGCTGCCCGAGGCGAGGAGGTTCCAGTACGCCTCGGGGGTGTCGATGCCGCCGGGGAGGCGGCAGGCCATCGACACGACGGCGATCGGGTCGTCGGCCGCCGGGGCTGGAGCGGAGTGCCGGAGGGTGTTCGGCTTCTGCTTGGGCTTGTCGGTCGTCAGATCCAGCTTGTCGAGGAGCAGGCCGGCGATGGCGGTGGGGGTGGGGTAGTCGAAGGCGAGCGTGGAGGGCAGCGCCACCCCGGTTTCGGAGGACAGCCTGCGCCGCAGCTCGACGGCCATCAGCGAGTCGATGCCGAGCTCCTTGAGAACCTGCTGCGCGCCGATCCCTTCGGCGGTCGCAACGCCCAGGACCACGGCCGCCTCACGCTGCACCAGCCGGACCAGCGACGACAGCCGCTCGGCCGCCGGCTGCGCCGCCAGCTGCTCGCGCAGGCCGGAGGGAGCGGTTCCCGCCGCTCCGACCCGCTTCTTCGGGGCGCGTACGAGGGCCCGCAGCAGGGCGGGCACTTCGTCGGGGCGCCGTTGCAGGGTGACCAGGTCGAGCCTGACCGGGACCAGGTGCGGGTGCGGGGAGCCGAGGGCGGTGTCGAGGGCCGCGAGGCCCTGCTGCTCGGTGAGCGCACCGATGCCCATGCGGCGCATGCGGGCGAGTTCGGCCTGGCCGAGGGTGGCGGTCAGACCCTGGCCGGCCTGCTGCCACAGACCCCACGACAGGCTCGTCGCGGGAAGGCCGTTGGCACGGCGGTGGGCCGCCAGGGCGTCCAGGAAGGTGTTCGCCGCCGCGTAGTTGCTCTGACCCGCGCCGCCGAGGACACCGGCAGCCGAGGAGAACAGGACGAAGGCAGCCAGATCCAGGCCCTGAGTCAGCTCGTGGAGGTGGAGCGCGGCTTCCGCCTTCGGCTGCCAGACACGGGCCAGACGCTCCGCGTCCTGCGAGACGAGCAGACCGTCGTCCAGTACGGCGGCCAGGTGGAACACCGCCGTCCAGGGGCGGTCGGGCGCTGCCAGGAGGGCTTCCGCCTGGGTGCGGTCGGAGACGTCGGCCGCGAGGATCCGTACGCTCTCGGCGCCGGCCGCCTCCAGTTCGGCCACGAGGTCCGCGGCCCCCGGAGCGTCCGGGCCGCGCCGCGACGACAGTACGAGATGCCGTACGCCGTGGACGGTCACCAGGTGACGGGCCACCGCCCGGCCCAGCTCACCCGTACCACCCGTCACCAGGACGGAACCGTCGGGATTCAGGCGCGGGGCGTCGGACGCCTTGGCCGTGCGGACGAGGCGGGCGGTGCGGATCTCCCCGTCTCGGAGCGCGATTTCGGGCTCGTCGGTGAGGGTGAGGGCCGGGGCCAGCGCGAGGTCGTCCCGTGCGCGGTCGCTGCCGAGGTCGATGAGGCGGATCACGCGGTCCGCGTGCTCGGCGCGGGCCGCCCGGAGCAGACCCCACAGGGCGGCGTGGGCCAGGCCGGCCACGCCGTCGCCCGCGTCGACGGCCGAGCGGGTCAGCCAGACGAGCTCGGTCTGTTCTAGGCGCGGCTCGGCCAGCAGGAGCTGAAGGATTGCGAGCGTGGAGGCGGTGAGCTCGCGGGCGTCGGCGGCAGGAGCGTTGCCGGTGGCGTCCACGAGGACGCGGGCCGGGGCGTCGACTGCTTCGGCGAGGTGGGTGAGGAGCGCGTCGGCGTCCGGGAACACGTGCGCGCCGAGGGCGGCGGCGACGATCGCGGCATCGCCCTCGAGGGCCCAGGTCTCTCCGGCCGGCTCCACGTCGCCCGGGGTCCGGGCGGGGCGGAACTCGACGTGGTACAGGTGCTCGGCCCGCTCGCCTGCCCGGATCTGCTCGGCGCTCGCCTCACGGATCGCGAGGCCGCGGGCGCGGACGACGGGGTGGCCGGTGCCGTCGGCGACGGTGAGGGCGAGGTGCTCGTCCGCGCCGGACGCGACGTCGATGCGTACGCGGAGCTCGGTGGCACCGGCGGCGAGGAGTTCGACGCCGGTCCACTCGAACGGCATGAACACGCGCTGCTGTGCTTCTTCGTCGCGTACGCCCATGAGGGTGTGGAGCGCGGCGTCGAGGAGGGCGGGGTGAACGCCGAAGTCGTCGGCGGTCAGGCCGTCGGGAAGACGGATGAGTCCGTACGCCGTGTCGCCCTTGCGCCAGAGCTCGGTCAGGCCCTGGAACGCGGGCCCGTAGTCCAGGCCGCGGGCGCGGAATCCCTCGTAGAAACCGTCTAGATCGACGGACTCGGCGCCCGGGACCGGCCACTGCGCCAGCTCGGCGAACGTGTTGCCCTCGGCGGGGGCGGTGACGTCTGCGGATTCCGCGAGTTCGCCGGTGGCGTGACGGCGCCATTCCTCGTCACTGCCCTCGGGCCGGCTGTAGACGGTGACCGGGCGGCGGCCGGTGCTGTCGGGCGCGCCGACGGCGACCTGGAGTCGGACGGCGCCGTCCGTACCGAGCAACAGCGGCTCGGTGAGCACGAGTTCGGCAACCCCGGGGGCGCCGACACTGTGGGCGGCGGTGAGGGCAAGTTCGAGCAGGCCGGTACCGGGGACGAGGACCGAGCCGAAGGCCGCGTGGCCGGCCAGCCAGGGGTGCTCGGCGAGCGAGATCCGGCCGGTGAACAGGTGGCCTTCGCCGTCGGCGAGGGAGGTGACGGCGCCGAGCCACGGGTGGTCGGAGACGTCGAGACCGACCCCGCGCACGTCGCCCGAGGTCTTCGGGGTGTCGATCCAGTAGTGCGCGCGCTGGAAGGCGTACGAGGGGAGCTGTACGAGGCTTGCGGTGCCGAGGACCCGGTCCCAGTCGAGGTCGTGGCCCTGGACGTGGAGGAGGCCGAGGTTGCGCAGCAGCTGGGCCGGCTCGCCGTGCTGACGGGCGAGGGAGCCGACGACGATGCCGCCGCGCTCCGCACTGCCGTCGGTCAACGGCATGGACAGGACGGGGTGAGCACTGATCTCGACGAAGACGCCGTGACCGTCGTCCAGGAGCTGGTTCAGGGCGCGGTCGAAACGGACGGGCTCGCGCAGGTTCCGGCACCAGTAGGTGCCGTCGAGGTCGGTGCCGTCCGCTACCTGACCGGTGACGGTCGAGTAGAAGGCGATGTCCGTGCCGGTGGGAACGATCCCCTCGAAGCCCTCCGCCAGGGCGGGGAGCAGCGGGTCCATCTGGGCGTTGTGGGACGCGTAGTCCACATTGATCTTGCGCGCATAGACGTTCTGGTCCGACAGCTCGGCGACGATCTTCGCGATCGCCTCGGCCTGCCCTGAGATCACCGTCGAGCCGGAGGTGTTCACCGCCGCTACGGACAGCGCCTCACCGTACGGGGCGAGGAACTCCTCGACCTCCGCCACCGGACGCTCGATCAGAGCCATACCACCCTGACCCGCACAGGCGAGAACCGCCTGGGAACGCTGGGCGACGATCTGCGAGCCCTG
>NZ_JBEORW010000054.1:0-47932 GCF_040302565.1 Streptomyces sp. NPDC097981 | reverse complement strand
ATCCTGGTCCACGACGCCCACAACGCCGGCCCGACCACCGCGTTCGCGCTGTCCCGGCTGGCCGACCCCCACACCCTGCACCAGACGCCCATCGGGGTCTTCCGCAGCGTGGAGCGGCCGGTCTACGACACCCTCATGGCCGAACAGCTGGAGACGGCCGTCGACGCCAAGGGCAAGGGCGACCTCAGCACCCTCCTCACCGGCAACGACACCTGGACGGTCGTCGGCTGACCCGTGCCCGCTGAAGGGCGGCCCGGAGTTCCTCAGGAACTCCGGGCTTCGTCGTACGCGGCCCGCGCCGCCTGGACATCGGCGGTCCGCCGCTCGGTCCAGCGGGCCAGGGCCCACACCTGCTCGGCGGCCTCGCGTCCCAGCTCGGTCAGCGAGTAGTCCACCCGCGGCGGGATCACGGGCTTGGCGTCGCGCAGCAGGAATCCGTCGCGCTCCAGCGTCTGGAGGGTCTGGGCCAGCATCTTCTCGCTGACGCCGCCCACCTCCCGGCGCAGTTCGCTGAACCGGTACGAACGCTCGACGAGGGCGGCCAGCACCAGCACCCCCCAGCGGCTGGTGACGTGCTCCAGCACTCCACGGGAGGGGCACATCGGGGCCTTCACGCTGACCTGCTTACTCACCTTCACACCAGTACCTTACTTTGAAGTTGGTACTTACTAAAGGTTAGCGCTGCTTCTAGGGTGGTGTCACACCCCAACGCAAGGAGCGCATCCCATGAGCATCGTCGTCACCGGAGCCACCGGAGCCCTCGGCCGCCTCGTCGTCGAGGAGCTGCTGAACCAGGTCCCCGCCGAGCACGTGGCGGTCGTCGTCCGCAGCAAGGAGAAGGCCGCCGGCCTGGCCGAGCGGGGCGTCGAGGTGCGCGTCGCGGACTACGACGCCCCCGAGACCCTGGCTGCCGCCTTCCGCTCCGGCGACCGCGTCCTGCTGATCTCCGGCAACGAGGTCGGCCGCCGGGTGCCTCAGCACACCGCCGTGATCGGGGCCGCGAAGGCGGCCGGCGTCGCCCAGCTCGCCTACACCGGGATCCTCGGCGGCCCCGAGGCCGACTTCGACCTGGCCGCCGAACACAAGGTCACCGAGCAGGCCATCCTCGATTCCGGCCTGCCCTACACGTTCCTGCGCAACGGCTGGTACCACGAGAACTACACCGGCCAGCTGGGCACCGTCCTGGAGCACGGCTCGGTCGTGGGCAGCGCGGGCGGGGGCCGGATCGCCTCCGCCGCGCGGGCGGACTACGCCGCCGCCGCGGCCGCCGTACTGACCGGCGAGGGCCACCTGAACCAGGTGTACGAACTCTCCGGCGACACCGCCTGGAGCCTGGCGGAGTACGCGGCGGAGATCGCGGCCCAGTCCGGCAAGGAGGTCGCGTACGCCGAGGTGCCCGCTGACACGCACCTGTCGATCCTGACCGGCGCCGGGGTCCCCGAGGGCTTCGCGGCGATCCTCGTCGACGTGGACGCGGCGATCTCCCGCGGCCGGCTGGCGCACACCGGCGGGGACCTGTCCCGCCTCATCGGCCGCCCGACGACCCCGGTGGCGCACGCGATCGCCTCCGCCCTGGCCTGAGCGGACGCGACCCGGCCTGAGCCGGCGCCGCCGCAGCCACACAAGACCCCGGACGTGTCACGAGTATCTCCCCCTTACGGGCATGACATCCGGCTCGCCCGGCGCTACCTTCGTGGAGTTGGCTGAATCTCGACTGGAGGCCCCGTGAAGGCGGAGAACGAGCAGCGCACGGGTTTGCTCTACGGATTCGGCGCATACGGTATGTGGGGGCTGGTCCCCCTGTTCTGGCCGCTGCTCAAGCCGTCCGGGGCGATCGAGATCCTCGCCCACCGCATGGTGTGGTCGCTGGGCGTGGTCGGGATCCTGCTGCTGGCCATGCGCCGCTGGGGCTGGATACGGGAGCTGGTCCGCCAGCCCCGCAAGCTCGGCCTGACCGCGCTGGCCGCCTCGGTGATCTCCGTGAACTGGGGCCTGTACATCTGGGCCGTCAACAACGGCGCGGTCGTCGAGGCCAGCCTCGGCTACTTCATCAACCCGCTCGTCACCATCGCGATCGGCGTGCTGGTCCTCGGCGAACGGCTGCGCCGGGCGCAGTGGGCCGCGGTCGGCATCGGCGTGGCTGCCGTGCTGGTCCTCGCCGTCGGGTACGGGCGACCGCCGTGGATCTCGCTGGCGCTGGCCTTCTCCTTCGCGGCGTACGGGCTGATCAAGAAGAAGCTCAACATGGGCGGGGTCGAGTCGCTCGCCGCCGAGACCGCGCTGCTGTTCCCGCCCGCCCTCGGGTACCTGCTGTGGCTGGGCGCGCAGGGCCGGTCGAGCTTCGCCACAGAGGGCCTCGGGCACTCGGCGCTGCTCGCCGCGACCGGACTGGTCACCGCGATCCCGCTGGTCTGCTTCGGGGCGGCCGCGATCAGGGTCCCGCTGTCCACGCTCGGACTGCTCCAGTACATGGCTCCGGTGTTCCAGTTCGGGCTCGGCGTCGTGTACTTCCACGAGGCGATGCCGCCCGAGCGCTGGGCCGGGTTCTCCCTGGTCTGGGCCGCGCTCGCGCTGCTGACCTGGGACGCGCTGCGCACGGCGCGCAAGGCCCGGGCCGGGCTCGAAGCGGCCCGTGCCGCCGGGCCGCTGGCGGCTCCGGCGCACGAGCCGGCGTAACCGCGCCGCGCGCCCCCATTACCCCCGCGGTCCCCGCTACGGAACATGCGTAGCGGGGATCGTCCGTTTTCCGAACCATACTGACCGGATCTCGGTCTTGACTGACCGTCACGCTTCCGCTGACCATCAGGCTCGCACTGACGCACGATCGCTCAATTGCGCCACCCCGCACGTTCCGTTCAATCCCCAACGGAATTCCGGAGTCCCCCACATGAGCCTGTCCGTCTCCCGGCGTCTCGCCGCCGTGACCGCGATCGCGGTCGCCGGCCTGTTCGCCTCCACCGCCCCCGCCGCACTCGCCGCCCCCACGGCGGCGGCCGCGGCGCCGACGCCGCCCGACATCCCGGTCGCCAACGTCAAGGCGCACCTGGCGCAGTTCCAGTCCATGGCCAACGGCAACGGCGGCAACCGCGCCCACGGCAGGGCCGGCTACAAGGCCTCCGTCGACTATGTGAAGGCCAAGCTGGACGCGGCCGGTTTCACCACCACCCTGCAGACCTTCACCAGCAGCGGCGCCACCGGGTACAACCTGATCGCCGACTGGCCGGGCGGCGACCCGGACTCGGTGCTGATGGCCGGCTCGCACCTGGACTCGGTCACCGCGGGTCCCGGCATCAACGACAACGGATCCGGCTCGGCCGCCGTCCTGGAGACGGCGCTGGCCGTCTCGCGCGCACAGCTCCAGCCCGCCAAGCACCTGCGGTTCGGCTGGTGGGGCGCGGAGGAGCTCGGCATGGTCGGGTCGAAGTACTACGTCAACAACCTGCCGAGCGCCGAGAAGGCGAAGATCTCCGGCTACCTGAACTTCGACATGATCGGCTCGCCGAACCCGGGCTACTTCGTCTACGACGACGACCCGGCCATCGAGCAGACCTTCAAGAACTACTACGCGGGGCTCGGCATCCCGACGGAGATCGAGACCGAGGGCGACGGCCGCTCCGACCACGCCCCGTTCAAGAACGCGGGCATCCCGGTCGGCGGCCTGTTCTCCGGCGCCGACTACACGAAGACGGCGGCGCAGGCGCAGAAGTGGGGCGGCACCTCCGGGCAGGCCTTCGACCGCTGCTACCACGCCTCGTGCGACACCTCGGCGAACATCGACGGCACCGCCCTGGACCGCAACTCCGACGCCATCGCGTATGCGATATGGAACCTGGGGGCGGCCACTCCGGTCCCGCCGGGCCCGTCCTTCGAGAGCACGGCGGACGTGAACATCCCGGACTCTCCCGGGGCCGCGGTGACCTCGCCGATCACGGTCTCGGGCGTCGCCGGCAACGCCCCGGCCACCACCAAGGTCGACGTGAACATCGTCCACACCTACCGCGGCGACCTGGTGATCGACCTGATCGCCCCGGACGGCACGGCGTACCGGCTGAAGAACTCCAGCTCGGACTCCGCGGCCGACGTGGTGGCCTCGTACGCGGTGAACGCCTCCGGCGAGGTGGCCAACGGCGTCTGGAAGCTCCAGGTCAAGGACGTGGCGGCCCAGGACGTCGGCTACATCAACAGCTGGAAGATCACCTTCTAGCAGCGCCTAGGCCGGCGGGACCGCCAACGGCTCCTGGATGAGGGTGCGGAGCTCCTCGGCGACCGCGCCGATGTCCGCGCGGCCCAGCTTCGCCGCCTCCACCAGGTCGCCGAGGTCCTCCGGGGAGGGCAACTGCTTGGCCCCCGCCACGCGCAGGTACGAGCGCGTGGCGGCGGCCGCGTAGAACTCGTTCATCGGCGACTCCAACGCCGGGCACACCGCGAGGGTGTGCAGAAACGCGGCGGCCCGCCACGCGGTGTCCGGGGCGGGCTGTTCGGGCACGAGGACGAGGTCGTTCTGGTGCCGGGCGACCGCGGCGGCCACACCGGAGGGATCCCACACGGCGGGATCTGACGGGAGATGGTGGGCCAGAGCGGTCCAGGCCCACTCCATGGTGATCTTCAATTGCCGAACCGCTCCTGGAAGTAGCTCCAGTGGTCGGCGAACTCCTCGATGCCGGAAAGGAAGTTCTTCCGGTCTTCGTCCAGCTCGCGTTCCGTCACTTCGGTGATCAGCGCGGTGACCGTCGTGCCCAGTGCCGCCGCGCGTGCTTTGAGGCGCTCGTGGAACTCTTCGTTCAGGCGGATGGTGACGTGTCTCGACATGCTTTTCACGGTACAGCGAGCCTGCTGTACGCAGGGCCGGAACGGCGGAAGGGTGGGCAGGGACACAGTCCCCGCCCACCCTTCGGACAGGCGCAGCCGTCCTGCCGGCGTTACTTGTTGGCGTCGGCCGCCTGGATCAGCGCGTCCTTGGTGACCGCGCCGACGTAGACCTTGCCGTCGTCCGTGATCAGGGCGTTGACCACGCGGGTCTTGAAGACCCGGCCCGAGCCGAACTTGCCGGTGACCTTGCCCCCGAGGGAGTCGAGGAACTGCTTGGCCTCCTTGGGCGCGTTCTTGTCGCCCGCCGCCTTCTCGACGTCCTGGAGCCCCTTGCCGGCGCCGGTGTCGATCCGTGCGATCGTCGACCAGCCCTCGCCGAGCACCTTGGTGTCGCCGTGGCCTCCCTTGCCGCCCATGCCGCCGGTCAGGGCGTCGAGGCCGGGAATGGAGTCCAGGCCCTTGAAGCCCTTGCCGTGGCCGGCCCCGCCCTTGGCCGCCTCGCCGGCGCCCTCGGTCACCTTGGCGCCCTTGGGCGCGGTGAAGGCGAAGGTGTCGGCGGACGGCTTGGCGAAGTCCACCTTGGTGAACCCGGCGTCGACGATGGGCTTGCCGCCCTCGGCGGCCAGCAGCTGCACCCGCAGCGGCACGCCGTTCTGGGCGTCCACCGCGATCTTGACCGAGCCGATCGTGGATCCGCTGTGCTTGGGCTTCAGCACCAGCTGGTAGGCGTTCCGGCCGGCCACCTGCGCGGTCTCGCCCACGCTGACGTCCGTGGTCGGGCCGGCGGCCTTCAGGATGTCCTGGGCCAGCTGCTGGGGCGAAGCGCCGCCCAGCCGGTCGGCCGTCTTCTTGTGGTCCTTGCCGGCCGCAGCGCCTTCGGGGTCCTTCTCGTGCCAGACCTCGTTGGCCTTGGTGTCGTACCCCCACACGTCGGCGCCGTTGTGGATGATGCTGTACTCGTCCTTGCCGTCCACGAACGTGAGCTTCTGGTGGTCCGGTCCGTCGGCCGCGACGCGCAGGGTGTGCGTGCCGTTCGCCAGCTGCGCGAGCTTGTCCTCGGGGTTGGCCGTGCCTCCCGCGACGCCCCCGCCGCCGAGCAGGCCGCTCGCCAGGGTCGGCAGACCGAGGTCGGTGGTGACCTTCGCGCTGCCGGAGAGCTGCTGCACGTCGGAGGCCGCGACCTTCTCGATGAGCTGCTGCGCCGTCACATTCGGCAGGTCGGGGCCGCCGGAGTTCGCGAAGGCCGGGACCATCGCCACGGTCGCGGCGGCGACACCCGCCACCGCGACCGGTACGGCGTACCGGGCGGCCTTGCGGGTCTTTGCGTTCGTTGCCATGTCTGCCCTACCTCTTTGTCACCCGTTCTGGTGTGTCTCCATCTGACCAAGAGGCAGGGGGTCCGGGCGTCACTCCCCGGGCTCAACTCCGCGTACACCCCAGGGATGACACGACGAGGGCCCTGTGTCCCCCACCCGTAGGGGACACAGGGCCCTCGCCTCTGCCTCGGGGCGTATCCGGGCGTACCCGGCATGCGTCCGGATGCACCCGGACGCGCCCGGACGCGCCCTAACCGGCGCGGTGCACCACCGCGTCGCACAGTTCTTCCAGCGCCGACTTCGCGAAGCACTCCGGCAGCGGCGCGAGCATGGCCCGCGCGTCCTCCGCGTACCGGATGGTGTCGCGCCGGGCCTGCTCCAGCGCGGGGTGCACCCGCAGTCGGGCGAGCACGTCCGCGTGCCGGGCGTCATCGGTCAGGTCGCCGTCCAGGAGGGTGACGAGCTCCAGGTCGGCGGGGTCGCCGCCCTGGGCCGCCATCTCGCGCAGCCGCAGCACGGGCAGCGTGGGGATCCCCTCGCGCAGGTCCGTGCCCGGGGTCTTGCCGGACTCGTGGGAGTCGGAGGCGATGTCGAGGACGTCGTCGGCGAGCTGGAAGGCGGTGCCGAGGCGCTCGCCGTACTGGGTCAGGATGTCGACGACCGACTCGTCGGCGCCGGACATCAGCGCGCCGAACCGGCCGGAGACCGCGATCAGCGAGCCGGTCTTGCCGGCGATGACGTCGAGGTAGTGGGCGACCGGGTCGCGGCCGTCGCGCGGGCCGGCGGTCTCCAGGATCTGGCCCGTCACCAGCCGCTCGAAGGCCTCGGCCTGGATGCGTACGGCCTCCGGCCCGAGATCCGCCAGGATGTGCGAGGCGCGGGCGAACAGGAAGTCACCCGTCAGGACCGCCACCGAGTTGCCCCAGCGGGCGTTGGCGCTGGCCACGCCGCGGCGCACGTCCGCCTCGTCCATGACGTCGTCGTGGTAGAGCGTCGCCAGATGGGTGAGCTCGACGACCACCGCGGAGGGAACGATCCCGGGCGCGTAGGGGTCCCCGAACCGCGAGGCGAGCATCACCAGCAGCGGCCGGAACCGCTTGCCGCCGGCCCGGACCAGGTGCTGTGCGGCCTCGGTGATGAAGGGGACTTCGCTCTTGGTGGCCTCCAGCAGACCCGCCTCGACTGCGGCCAGTCCGGCCTGGACATCGGTCTCAAGAGCCTGGTCCCGCACGCTCAGTCCGAACGGCCCGACGACGGTCACGAGGGGTACTCCTGTCTGCTGACGATCACGCTGACGATCACCTGGATTGTCGATGTGTCGCTGCCATCACTCAAGCCAGCGTATCCGGTCTGTTTTCGATCACCGCGAGCGCCTGTCATGTCGCCACCCGCGCACTGCCCCATACACACAGGTATGTTCGTGATGACCCGAAACAACTGGAGAATACGTTTTGTCCAGAACTACCACCGAAATCGGGGAACCCGCGGAGCCGGTCGCGCCCGGCGCGATGCGCCGCGCCGCGCAGTGGAGCGTCGCGGGGCTCCTCGCCCCGGGCGGGCCCGCCACTCTTCCGGCGGGCACCGGCCGGCTGACGACGGCCGCGCCGCGCGGGGCAATCCGTCCGCCGAGGCGGACGGCGGCGGCCTCCGCATGACCATCCGTACCGAGTTCCCGTACGGGACCACGCACGAGGACGTCCGGATCCCGATGGCCGACGGCGTGCAGCTGTACGCCCGGATCTGGCGCCCGCTGACGGACGAGCCGGTCCCGGCCCTGCTGGAGTACCTGCCGTACCGGCTGACCGACTGGACCGCGCCGCGCGACCGGCAGCGCCACCCCTGGTACGCGGGGCACGGCTACGCCTCGGTCCGGGTGGACGTACGGGGCCACGGATGCAGCGGCGGGAACCCGGGCGACGAGTACGACGCGCGGGAACTGGCCGACGGGGTCGCGGTGGTGGAGTGGCTGGCGGCGCAGCCGTGGTGCACGGGGTCGGTGGGAATGTTCGGGATCTCGTGGGGCGGCTGCAACTCCCTCCAGATCGCCGCGCTGGCGCCCGAGGCCCTCAAAGCGGTCGTCACGGTCTGCTCGACGGACGACCGGTACGACAACGACGTCCACTACATGGGCGGGTCGGTGCTGGCCGTGGACATGCACGCGTGGGCGGCGACCATGCTGGCCTGGGCGGCCCGCCCGCCGGACCCGCTGTTCGCCGGCGACGGCTGGCGGGAGCAGTGGCTGGCGCGGCTGGAGTCCGTCGAACCCCTGGTCCACACCTGGCTGGCGCACCAGACCAGGGACGACTACTGGCGCCACGGCAGCGTCTGCGAGGACTACGCGGCGATCGGCGCGGCCGTGCTGGCGGTGGGCGGCTGGCACGACCCGTACCGGGACACGGTGCTGCGGCTGGTCTCCCGCATCCCCGCCGACCGGGTACGGGGGCTGATCGGCCCGTGGTCGCACCAGTACCCGGACCGCGCGGTGCCGCCCGGTGCGGCGATCGGGTTCCTCCAGGAGACGCTGCGGTGGTGGGACCACTGGCTGAAGGACACGCCCAACGGGGTGATGGACGAGCCCCTGCTGCGCTCCTGGATCTCGGAATCCCATCCTCCCGCGACCTCCTACGAGGTGCTGCCCGGCCGCTGGGCCGGGGAGCGGGAGTGGCCGTCCGCGGCCGTCACCCCCGTCACGTACGCGCTCCAGGGCACGCCGGTGGCCGTGGCGTCCCCGCAGCACACGGGGCTGGACGCGGGGCGGTTCCTCCCGGCCGGCAACGAGGCGGACCTGCCGCCGGACCAGCGGGAGGAGGACGCGAAGTCGGCCTGCTTCGAGTTCCCGGTGGGGCGCGAGCCGGTGGAGATCCTGGGCCGCGCCCAGGTGACGGCCCGGCTGCGGATGGACGTCCCGTACGGCCAGGTGGTGGCCCGGCTGTGCGACGTGGCGCCCGACGGCTCCTCGACGCTGATCACCCGGGGCGCCCTGAACCTCTCCGCACGCCTGGGCCGGGACAAGGCGGCGCCCTGGCCGGTGGGCGCGTACGAGGACGTGGTCTTCGAGCTGAACGGCATCGGCCACCGCTTCGCGGCGGGCCACCGGATCCGGCTCGCGCTGTCCTCCGCCTACTGGCCGTGGATCTGGCCGCGGGCCGGCTCGGAGGCGGGCTGGACCCTGGACCCGGCGGGCAGCGCCCTGGTCCTGCCGGTCCGGTCCGAGTCCCCCGCGCCCGGCCCGGAGATCACCTTCGAGGCGCCGGAGCAATCGGAACCGCTCGGGGTGGTGTCGCCGGCCACGCTGGACGAGCCGCGACCGCAGCGGCTGGTCGTACGGGACGTCGCGCGCGGAACCTGGCGGCTGGAGGTGGACCCGCGGTACGGGGGTACGCGGGTGTACCCCGACGGCCTGGAGTGCGGCGAGGACGTGCTGGAGGTGTACGAGATCGACTCGGCGGACCCGCTGTCGGCCCGGACCCGCTCGGACTGGCGGATCCGGCTGCACCGGCCCGAGCTGGCGTGGGACGTACGGGTGGAGACCCGCTCGGAGGTCTCGTGCGATGAGGGCGGCTTCGTGACGTCGAACGAGCTGGTGTGCCGGGAGGGTGAGGAAGTCGTGTTCCACCGCACGTGGGAACGCCGCCTCCCGCGAGCGGCGGGCTGACCCTGCGGGGCCTGTCCCCCGCCCCCCTTCCTCCGTTCCTCCCCCGGCCGCCGCCGGGAGGTGCTCTCAGGGGCTTCGTCCCGGACCCGGCCCCGGATCCCGGTCCTCAGACGCCGGCTGGGCCGGATGTGCCCGGGGGCGGGAAGAGGCGTTCCAGGACCACCGCGATGCCGTCCTCCTCGTTGGAGAGCGTGAGTTCGTCGGCCACGGCGACCAGCTCGCGGTGGGCGTTGGCCATCGCCACCCCGTGGGCCGCCCACGCGAACATCGGGATGTCGTTCGGCATGTCGCCGAAGGCGACCGTCGACGACGCGCCGACGCCCAGGACATCCGCCGCCAGGGCCAGTCCGCTCGCCTTGCTGACGCCGGGCGGCTGGAGCTCCACCGTGTGCTCCCCCGCCATCGTCACGTTCACCAGGTCCCCGACCACCGAACGGGCGACCCGCGTCAGCTCGTCGTCGTCCAGCTCCGGGTGCTGGAGCAGCACCTTGTTGATCGGCGCGGCCCACAGGTCGGCGCGTCTGCGCACCCGGACCGTCGGCAGGTGCGGATGCCACATCCGATAGCCCGGCCCTATCAGCATCTCGGCGTCCACCCCCTCCTGGTTGACCGCCGCGTACACCTCGCCGATCTCCGCCTCGATCTTCCCGAGCGCCACGTCCGCCAGATCCCGGTCCAACGAAATGGAGTGCAACAGGCGTGCGCGCGCCGTGTCGTACACCTGCGCGCCCTGCCCGCACACCGCGAGCCCTGTGTAACCGAGGTCATCCAGGACATGTCGGACCTGCGGGACGGGGCGTCCGGTGACGATGATGTGCTGGGCGCCGGCGGCGCGCGCCGTCGCGAGCGCCGCGCACGAGCGGGCGGAGACGGTGTCTCCGGCGCGCAGCAGGGTCCCGTCCAGGTCAGTGGCGATCAAGGCGAAGGGGAGAACCGAAAGCGGAGCGGAAGTCACTGCGCAAGGATACGGACCCCATTGGACAAGTCCTACAAATAGAGCCTCAATCCGGCCTCCCGCAGGCCTCACCCGCCACGTAACGTATCAACCAGCCCACCGGGACACCCCCGGACCGCATCGAAAGCGAGGCAGTACCCCATGCCCCAGCAGAGCCCCCTCGATGTCCCCGAGGGCGACCCGTTCGGGCCGCACAACCTCCCGTACGGCGTCTTCTCCACCGCCGGGGAACCGCGCCGCCGCATCGGTGTGCGCATCAGCGGACACGTGCTCGACGCGGGGGCGGCCGCGGCCGCGCTCGGCTCCCCGTACGCGGCGCTGCTCGGGCAGTCCTCGCTCAACCCGCTGCTGGCCGCAGGCCGCACCGCCTGGCGCGACGTGCGCCGCGCGCTGACCGCCTGGGTGACCGACCCCGGCCACCGCGAGACGGTCGAGCCGCACCTCCTCCCGCTGGACGCCGTCACCCTGCATCTGCCGTACGAGGTCGCCGACTACGTCGACTTCTACGCGAGCGAGCACCACGCCACCAACGTCGGGAAGATGTTCCGCCCGGACGGTGACGCCCTCACCCCCAACTGGAAGCACCTGCCGATCGGTTACCACGGCCGCTCCGGCACGATCGTCGTCTCCGGCACCGACGTCGTCCGCCCGTCCGGGCAGCGCAAGGCGCCCACCGACCCGGCGCCCGTCTTCGGCCCGTCCGTCAAGCTCGACATCGAGGCGGAGGTCGGCTTCGTCGTCGGCACCCCGTCCGAGCTGGGCCGCCCGGTGCCGCTGGCCGAGTTCGAGGACCACGTCTTCGGGCTGTTCCTGCTCAACGACTGGTCGGCGCGCGACATCCAGGCCTGGGAGTACGTGCCGCTGGGCCCCTTCCTCGGCAAGTCCTTCGCCACCTCCGTCTCCGCCTGGGTGACCCCGTTGGAGGCCCTGGAGGCGGCCCGGGTCGCCCCGCCGGCCCGCGACTTCCCGCTGCTGCCGTACCTCGACGACGCCGACGCGGACCGGCCCGGCGGCTTCGACCTGCACATCACCGTCTCCATCAACGGGCAGGAGGTCGCGCAGCCGCCGTTCGCGACGATGTACTGGACCGCCGCCCAGCAGCTCGCGCACATGACGGTCAACGGCGCCTCCCTGCGCACCGGGGACGTCTACGGCTCGGGCACGGTCAGCGGCCCCGAGGTCGGACAGCGCGGCTCGCTGCTGGAGCTGACGTGGAACGGCCGCGACGCCATCGAGCTCGCCGACGGCAAGCGCACCTTCCTGGAAGACGGCGACACCGTCACCCTCACCGCCTGGGCACCGGGCCCCGAGGGCACCCGGGTCGGCCTCGGCGAGGTCACCGGCCGCGTTGCGGGATCCCGCTAGCCGCCCCTCGGGGCGGAGAGCATCACCGGGGTGGCGGGCCCTTCCGCCACCCCGGAAGGTTTCCGCCCCCCTTCCCCATCGACCTGGACCTCACCGAGATCGTGCCGAGGCGGCTGCGGCCGGAGTGACCCGCACACGCAACGGGGCCAGGCTCCCTCGAAGAGAGCCTGGCCCCGGCACGTCCACCGGACCATCCGTCAGCGGACGAACGTGCTCGCCTGCCCCGCCAGGTCCAGGAAGTACTGCGGGGCCAGGCCCAGGACCAGGGTCACGGCCACGCCCACCGCGATGGTGGTCATCGTCAGCGGCGACGGGACGGCCACCGTCGGGCCGTCCGCCTTCGGCTCGCTGAAGAACATCAGGACGATCACCCGGATGTAGAAGAACGCGGCGATCGCGGACGAGATGACACCGACCACGACCAGCACGCCCGCGCCGCCCTCCGCCGCCGCCTTGAACACGGCGAACTTGCCGGAGAAGCCCGACGTCAGCGGGATGCCTGCGAAGGCCAGCAGGAAGACCGCGAAGACCGCCGCCGTCAGCGGGGAACGGCGGCCCAGCCCCGCCCACTTGGACAGGTGCGTCGCCTCGCCGCCCGCGTCGCGCACCAGCGTGACCACGGCGAAGGCCCCGATCGTCACGAAGGAGTACGCGCCCAGGTAGAAGAGGACGGACTGGACGCCCTGCGCCGACGTCGCGATCACACCGGCCAGGATGAAGCCCGCGTGCGCGATCGAGGAGTAGGCCAAGAGCCGCTTGACGTCGGTCTGGGTCACCGCGATCACCGCACCGGCCAGCATCGTCACGATCGCCACGCCCCACATCACCGGCCGCCAGTCCCACCGCAGGCCCGGGAGGACGACGTACAGCAGGCGCAGGAGCGCGCCGAACGCGGCCACCTTCGTCGCCGCCGCCATGAAGCCCGTGACCGGGGTCGGGGCGCCCTGGTAGACGTCCGGGGTCCACATGTGGAACGGGACCGCGCCGACCTTGAAGAGCAGGCCCATCAGGATCATCGCCCCGCCGATCAGCAGCAGCGCGTCGTTGCCCATGGTGTCGGCCAGCGCCGGGTCGATCTTCGTGACCGTGCCGTCCACCACGTCGGCGATCGCCGCGTACGAGACCGAGCCCGCGTACCCGTAGACCAGCGCGATGCCGAAGAGGAAGAAGGCCGAGGAGAAGGCGCCGAGCAGGAAGTACTTGACCGCCGCCTCCTGCGACATCAGCCGCTGGCGGCGGGCGACGGCGCAGAGCAGGTACAGCGGGAGGGAGAAGACCTCCAGCGCCACGAACAGGGTCAGCAGGTCGTCGGCCGCCGGGAAGATCAGCATGCCGGAGATCGCGAACAGCACCAGCGGGAAGACCTCGGTGGTGGTGAAGCCCGCCTTGACGGCGGCCTTCTCGCTCTCGCTGCCCGGTACGGACGCCGCCTGCGCGGCGAAGGAGTCCACCCGGTTGCCGTGCGCGGCCGGGTCCAGGCGCCGCTCGGCGAACGTGAAGACCGCGACGATCGAGGCCAGCAGGATGGTCCCCTGGAGGAACAGCGCCGGGCCGTCCACGGCCACGGCGCCCATCGCCGCGATGTGCGCCTTGTCGCTGCCGTACCCGCCGGCGGCGAGGCCGACGACCGCCGCGAAGGCCGAGGCCAGCGCGGCGACGGTGAGGAACACCTGGACGTAGTAGCGGGACGTGCGCGGTACGAAGGCCTCGACGAGGACTCCGACCACCGCCGCGCCCACCACGATCAGCGTGGGCGCGAGCTGCGCGTACTCGATGTGCGGGGCCGGGATCCGGTCGACCGGCTCCCCGGCCGCCAGCGTCAGCAGCCCTTGGGCAGCAGCCATGGTGCTCACTTCGCCGCCTCCCCGTTCTTGGCCTCGACAGCCACCTGTGGCTTCGGGTCCTTCTCGTGTACGTCGGACATGGTGTGCTCCACCGCCGGGTTGACGATCTCGGTGAGCGGCTTCGGGTACACGCCCAGCGCGATCAGCAGCACGATCAGCGGGGCGACCACCAGCACCTCGCGCAGGCGCAGGTCCTGCATCGGGCGGACCTCCTCCTTCACGGGGCCGGTCATCGTGCGCTGGTAGAGCACCAGGGTGTAGAGCGCGGCCAGCACGATCCCGATGGTGGCGATGATGCCGATGACGGGATACCGGGAGAACGTGCCGACCAGGACCAGGAATTCACTGACGAAGGGCGCCAGGCCCGGCAGCGACAGGGTGGCGAGGCCGCCGATCAGGAAGGTGCCGGCCAGCACCGGGGCCACCTTCTGCACACCGCCGTAGTCGGCGATGAGCCGGGAGCCGCGGCGCGAGATCAGGAAGCCGGCCACCAGCATCAGCGCGGCCGTGGAGAGCCCGTGGTTGACCATGTACAGCGTCGCGCCCGACTGGCCCTGGGAGGTCATGGCGAAGATGCCCATGATGATGAACCCGAAGTGGGAGATCGAGGCGTACGCGACCAGCCGCTTCATGTCCCGCTGCCCGACCGCGACCAGCGCGCCGTAGACGATGCTGATCAGGGCGAGGACGAGGATCACCGGCGTGGCCCACTTGCTGGCGTCCGGGAACAGCCCGAGGCAGAAGCGGAGCATCGCGAAGGTGCCGACCTTGTCGACGACCGCGGTGATCAGGACGGCGACCGGGGCCGTGGCCTCGCCCATCGCGTTCGGCAGCCAGGTGTGCAGCGGCCACAGCGGGGCCTTCACCGCGAAGGCGAAGAAGAAGCCGAGGAACAGCAGCCGCTCGGTGTTGGCCGACATGTCGAGCGTGCCCGCGGCGCGGGCGGCGGTGATCTCCTGGAGCGAGAAGTTCCCGGCGACCACGTAGAGGCCGATGACCGCAGCCAGCATGATGAGGCCGCCGACCAGGTTGTAGAGGAGGAACTTGACCGCCGCGTACGAGCGCTGCGCGGCCGCGTTCTCGTCCGTGCCGGCGTGGGCCCGGTCCCCGAAGCCGCCGATGAGGAAGTACATCGGGATGAGCATGGCTTCGAAGAAGATGTAGAAGAGGAAGACGTCGGTGGCCTCGAAGGACATGACCACCATCGCCTCGACCAGCAGGATCAGGGCGAAGAAGCCCTGCGTCGGGCGCCAGCGGGACGATTGCGTCTCAAGGGGGTCGGCGTCGTGCCAGCCGGCCCCGATCACGAAGGGGATCAGCAGCGCGGTGAGCCCGATCAGGACCACCCCGATGCCGTCGACGCCCAGTTGGTAGCGGACGCCGAAGTCGGGGATCCAGGCGTGCGATTCGGTGAGCTGGTAGCGGGCGCCGCCGGGCTCGAAGCGGACCGCGACGAGCACGGCCAGGGCCAGCGTCGCCAGCGAGAAGAGCAGCGCCAGCCACTTGGCGGCGGTCCTGCGGGCGGCCGGGACGGCCGCTGTCAGGACGGCGCCGGCCGCGGGGACCACGGCCGTCACCGTCAGAAGCGGGAAACTCATCTCACACCGCCCTCATCAGCAGGGTCGCGGCGATGAGGATCGCCGTGCCCCCGAACATCGAGACCGCGTAGCTGCGGGCGTAGCCGTTCTGCAGCTTGCGCAGCCGGCCCGACAGACCGCCGACCGAGGCGGCCGTCCCGTTGACGACCCCGTCGACCAGGCTGTGGTCGACGTACACGAGCGAGCGGGTCAGGTGCTCCCCGCCGCGCACCAGCACGACGTGGTTGAAGTCGTCCTGGTACAGGTCCCGGCGGGCCGCCCGGGTGAGCAGGCTGCCGCGCGGGGCGTCCACCGGGACGGGCTTCCTGCCGTACTGGGCCCAGGCGAGGCCGACGCCGATGAGCAGGACCACGACCGTGGCGGCGGTGATCGCCCCGGCGCCGATCGGCGGGTGCCCGTGCTCGAAGGAGGTGACGGGCTCCAGCCACTTCACGAAGGACTCGTTGAGGCTGAAGAGGGCTCCGGCGAAGACCGAGCCGAAGGCCAGCACGACCATCGGCAGGGTCATGGACTTCGGGGACTCGTGCGGGTGCGGCTCGTGTCCGTGCTCGTCCGGCTGCCAGCGCTTCTCGCCGAAGAAGGTCAGGAGCATCACGCGGGTCATGTAGAACGCGGTGATGGCCGCGCCCAGCAGGGTGACCGCGCCGAGGATCCAGCCCTCGGTGCCGCCCTTCGCGAAGGCCGCCTCGATGATCTTGTCCTTGGACCAGAAGCCGGACAGGCCCGGGAAACCGATGATGGCGAGGTAGCCGAGGCCGAAGGTGACGAAGGTGACCGGCATGTACTTCCGCAGGCCGCCGTAGCGCCGCATGTCCACCTCGTCGTTCATCCCGTGCATCACGGAACCCGCGCCGAGGAAGAGGCCGGCCTTGAAGAAGCCGTGCGTCACCAGGTGCATGATCGCGAAGGCGTAGCCGATGGGGCCGAGGCCCGCAGCCAGGATCATGTACCCGATCTGCGACATCGTCGATCCGGCGAGGGCCTTCTTGATGTCGTCCTTCGCGCAACCGACGATCGCACCGAAGAGGAGCGTGACCCCGCCGACCACGACGACCGCGGTCTGCGCGTCCGGCGCGGCGTTGAAGACCGCCCCGGACCGGGTGATGAGGTACACGCCGGCGGTGACCATGGTCGCCGCGTGGATCAGGGCCGAGACCGGGGTCGGGCCCTCCATCGCGTCACCGAGCCAGGACTGGAGCGGCACCTGGGCCGACTTGCCGCACGCGGCGAGCAGCAGCAGCAGGGCGATCGCCGTCAGCTTGCCCTCGGTCGCGTTCCCCACCGAGGCGAACACCGGCCCGAAGGCGAAGGTTCCGAAGGTGGTGAACATCACCATGATCGCGATGGACAGGCCCATGTCGCCGACCCGGTTGACCAGGAAGGCCTTCTTCGCGGCGGTCGCCGCGCTCGGCTTGTGCTGCCAGAAGCCGATGAGCAGGTACGAGGCGAGGCCGACGCCCTCCCACCCGACGTACAGCAGGAGGTAGTTGTCGGCGAGGACCAGCAGCAGCATCGCCGCGAGGAACAGGTTCAGGTAGCCGAAGAAGCGGCGGCGGCGCTCGTCGTGCTCCATGTACCCGATCGAGTACACGTGGATGAGCGTGCCCACTCCGGTGATCAGCAGGACGAACGTCATCGACAGCTGGTCGAGCTGGAAGGCGACGTCCGCCTGGAAGCCCTCGACGGGGATCCAGGTGTACAGCTTCTGGTACAGGGTCCGGTCGTCGGCGCTGCGTCCCAGCATGTCGGCGAACAGGGCCGCGCCGATGCCGAAGGAGGCGGCGGCGAGCAGGGTGCCGAGCCAGTGGCCGGCCTTGTCGAGGCGCCGGCCGCCGCACAGCAGCACCGCCGCTCCGAGCAGGGGCGCCGCGATCAGCAGCCCAATCAGATTCTCCACTGTGAGCGCCCCTTACAGCTTCATCAGGCTGGCGTCGTCGACCGAGGCCGAGTGGCGGGTACGGAACAGCGACACGATGATCGCGAGTCCCACCACGACCTCCGCGGCGGCGACGACCATCGTGAAGAAGGCGATGATCTGGCCGTCGAGGTTGCCGTGCATCCGGGAGAAGGTGACGAAGGCGAGGTTGCAGGCGTTGAGCATCAGCTCGATGCACATGAACAGCACGATCGCGTTCTTCCGGATCAGTACTCCGGCGGCGCCGATGGTGAACAGCAGCGCCGACAGGTACAGGTAGTTGACCGGGTTCACTTCGAGGCCTCCTCACGGCCGAGGCGCTCGGTCGACCGCTGCTCCAGCGCCTTCAGGTCCTCCAGGGCCTCGTTCGAGACGTCCCGGATCTGGCCGCGGGCCCGCAGCGTCTTGCTGACGGTCAGCTCGGACGGGGTGCCGTCCGGCAGCAGGCCGGCGACGTCCACTGCGTTGTGCCGGGCGTAGACGCCGGGCGCGGGCAGCGGCGGAACCTGTACGCCCTCGCGGACGCGCCGCTCGGCGAGCTCGCGCTGCGTGGCGGCCCGCTCGGTGCGCTCGCGGTGGGTGAGCACCATCGCGCCGACGGCGGCGGTGATCAGCAGCGCGCCGGTGATCTCGAAGGCGAACACGTACTTGGTGAAGATCAGCGTGGCCAGCCCCTCCACGTGCCCGGCGGAGTTGATCCGGCCGAGTCCGTTGAAGTGGCCCAGCCCGGCGTTGGCGATGCCGGCGATCAGCAGGACGCCGAAGCCGAGCCCGCAGAGGGCGGCCATCCAGCGCTGCCCCTTGAGGGTCTCCTTCAGCGAGTCGGCTGCGGTGACGCCGACGAGCATGACCACGAAGAGGAAGAGCATCATGATCGCGCCGGTGTAGACGATCACCTGGACCACGCCCAGGAAGTACGCCCCGTTGGCGAGGTAGAAGACCGCCAGGACGATCATCGTCCCGGCCAGGCTGAGGGCGCTGTGCACGGCCTTCTTCATCAGGATCGTGGACAGCGCGCCGACGACGGCGACGGTGGCGAGGACCCAGAACTGCACGGCCTCGCCGGTGGAGGTGACCGTGGCGGCGGCCGTGGTGAACGCGCTCACGCCCCCACCCCCTGGCCCTCGGAGGGCGCCGCCTGCTCGCCCTTGGAGACGGCCGCCTGCCGCTCGGTACCGGGGGCCGCCCCGGTGACCAGCCCGCGGTAGTAGTCCTGCTCGTCCATGCCCGGGAAGATCGCGTGCGGCGTCTCCACCATGCCCTCGGTCAGGCCGGCGAGCAGCTGCTCCTTGGTGTAGATGAGCGATTCGCGGCTGGAGTCGGCCAGTTCGAACTCGTTCGTCATCGTCAGCGCCCGCGTCGGGCAGGCCTCGATGCACAGCCCGCACAGGATGCAGCGGGCGTAGTTGATCTGGTAGACCCGGCCGTACCGCTCGCCCGGGGAGTAGCGCTCCTCCTCGGTGTTGTCCGCGCCTTCCACGTAGATGGCGTCGGCGGGGCAGGCCCAGGCGCACAGCTCGCACCCGATGCACTTCTCCAGACCGTCCGGGTGCCGGTTCAGCTGGTGCCGCCCGTGGAAGCGCGGAGCGGTGGTCTTCTGCTGCTCCGGGTACTGCTCGGTGAGGCGCTTCTTGAACATGGCCTTGAAGGTCACGCCGAAGCCGGCCACCGGGTTCTGCCACTTCTCGTTCTGGTCCGCGTCAGACATTCTCAGCACCCTCCTCTCGGTCACTGTCAGCATTCGCCCCGCCACTGGCAATCAGCTCCCGCTCGCTGCGGGGCCGCCTGCGCGGTACGGGTGCCAGGTGCTGGCCGGGCTTGGGCGGTACGGGGAATCCGCCCGCCAGCGGGTCGAAGGGCTCGGCCGCCGCGGCCTCGCCGGCCTGTCCGGCGGCCGCCTTCTCCTTCCGGTCGCGGAACAGGTCCGCGACGAAGGACAGCAGCAGGATCGCGACGACCGCGCCGCCGACGTACAGGACGATCTCCGAGAAGTCGTAGCGCTCGTTGCGCAGCGCCCGGACGGTCGCCACCAGCATCAGCCAGAGCACGGAGACCGGGATCAGGACCTTCCAGCCGAGCTTCATCAGCTGGTCGTAGCGGACGCGGGGCAGCGTGCCGCGCAGCCAGATGAAGAAGAACAGCAGCAGCTGGACCTTGATGACGAACCAGAGCATCGGCCACCAGCCGTGGTTCGCGCCCTCCCAGTACGTGGAGATCGGCGCGGGGGCGCGCCAGCCGCCGAGGAAGAGGGTGACCGAGACCGCCGAGACGGTGACCATGTTGACGTACTCGGCCAGCATGAACAGCGCGAACTTGATGGAGGAGTACTCGGTGTTGAAGCCGCCGACGAGGTCGCCCTCGGACTCCGGCATGTCGAACGGGGCGCGGTTCGTCTCGCCGACCATGGTGACGACGTAGATGATGAACGACACCGGCAGCAGCACGATGTACCAGCGGTCCGCCTGCGCCTCCACGATCGCCGAGGTCGACATCGACCCGGAGTAGAGGAAGACGGAGGCGAAGGCCGCGCCCATCGCGATCTCGTACGAGATCATCTGGGCGCAGGAGCGCAGGCCGCCGAGCAGCGGGTACGTCGAGCCCGAGGACCAGCCGGCGAGGACGATGCCGTAGATGCCGACCGAGGCGACCGCGAGGACGTAGAGCATCGCGATCGGGAGGTCGGTGAGCTGCATCGTGGTGCGCTGGCCGAAGATGGAGACCTCGTCGTCGGCCGGGCCGAACGGGATCACCGCGATGGCCATGAAGGCCGGGACCGCCGCGATGACCGGGGCGAGGACGTACACCACCTTGTCGGCCCGCTTGACGATGATGTCTTCCTTGAGCATGAGCTTCACGCCGTCGGCGAGCGACTGGAGCATGCCCCAGGGGCCGTGCCGGTTGGGGCCGATGCGCAGCTGCATCCAGGCGACGACCTTGCGCTCCCACACGATGGAGAAGAGCACGGTCACCATCAGGAAGGCGAAGCAGAACACCGCCTTGACGACGACGAGCCACCAGACGTCCCTGCCGAACAGGGAGAGGTCCTCGGCCGCGAGCTGTACCGCGTTCACGCGCCCACCTCCGCATCGGTGCCGCTGCTGTCGGCCGGGGTCGCCGGGCCGATCCGTACGAGGGTGCCCGGGTGGGCACCGGTGTCGGCGAGGACGCCGTGCCCGGTGGAGTTCAGCGGGAGCCAGACCACCCGGTCGGGCATCTCGGTGATCCGCAGCGGCAGCTCCACGGAGCCGGCCGGGCCGGTGACCGCGAGGACGTCGCCGTCCTTGACGCCGGTCTCGGCGGCCGTGGCGGCCGACAGCCGGGCGCTCGCCTCGTGCCGGGTGCCGGCGAGGGCGTCGTCGCCCTCCTGGAGCCGGCCCTGGTCGAGGAGGAGCCGGTGGCCCGCGAGGACCGCCTCGCCCGCGCGGGGGCGGGGCACCTGCACGGCGGCGACGGAGACCTCGGCGGGGAGTCCGCCCTCCCACGGGCCGAGCCGGTCCAGTTCGCGGCGTACGGCGTGTACGTCGGGCAGCGCGATCGGCCGGTCGGCCGCGTCGGCCAGCATGTGCAGCACGCGGGCGTCGGCGGGGGCGGTCGGGCGGGTCATCTGGTCGGGCTTGAGCGCGGCCTCGAACGGCCGGACCCTGCCCTCCCAGTTGATGAACGCGCCCGCCTTCTCGGCGACGGCGGCGACCGGGAAGACCACGTCCGCGTGGTCGGTGACCTGGCCGGGCCGCAGTTCCAGCGAGACCACGAAGGCCTCCTGGAGGGCGACCAGAGCGCGGGCCGGGTCGGGCAGGTCGGCGACCTCGACGCCCGCGACCAGCAGGGCGGCCAGCTCGCCGCCTGCGGCGGCCTCGACGATCTGCCCGGTGTCGCGGCCGTAGCGGTGCGGGAGGTCGTCCAGCCCCCAGGCGGTGGCGACCTCGGCGCGGGCCCGCGGGTCGGTGGCCGGACGGGCCCCCGGCAGCAGGGACGGCAGCGCGCCCGCCTCGACGGCGGCCCGCTCCCCGGCCCGGCGCGGGATCCACACCAGCTGCGCCCCGGTGGCGGCGGCGGCCCGTACGGCGGCGGTCAGCGCGCCGGGCACGCCGGCCAGGCGCTCCCCGACGACGATGACGGCGCCGCTCCGGCGCAGCGCGTCGGCGGCCTCGTGGCCGTCGGCCTCCAGGCCGGTCCGGGAGGCCAGTGCGTTGAGCCACTCGGGCTCGGTGCCGGGGGCGGCGGCCAGCAGGGTGCCGCCCGCCTTCTCCAGGCCGCGGGTGGCGAACGGGGCGAGGGCGAAGGTCCGCTGCTTGCGCTTGCGGTGGGCCTTGCGCAGCCGCAGGAAGACGCCGGGGGCCTCCTCCTCGGACTCGATCCCGGCGAGCAGCACGGCGGGCGCCGCCTCCAGCGAGGAGTACGTCACCCCGCGCCCGTCGAGGTCCTTGCCGGTGCCGGCGACGGTGGCGGCCAGGAACTCGGCCTCCTCCGCACTGTGGATCCGCGCCCGGAAGTCGATGTCGTTGGTGCCGAGGACCACCCGCGCGAACTTGGCGTACGCGTACGCGTCCTCGACGGTGAGCCGCCCGCCGGTCAGGACGCCGGCCCGGCCGCGCGCGGCGGCGAGCCCGGCGGCCGCGGCCTCCAGGGCCTCGGGCCAGCTCGCCGGGGCGAGGACCCCGTCGCTGCCGCGGACCAGCGGAGTGGTGAGCCGGTCCGGGCGCTGCGCGTAGCGGAACCCGAAGCGGCCCTTGTCGCAGATCCACTCCTCATTGACCTCGGGGTCCTCGGCGGCCATCCGGCGCAGCACCTTGCCGCGGCGGTGGTCGGTCCGGGTCGCGCAGCCGCCCGCACAGTGCTCGCACACGCTCGGGGAGGAGACGAGGTCGAACGGGCGGGAGCGGAACCGGTACGCGGCCGAGGTGAGGGCGCCGACGGGGCAGATCTGGATGGTGTTGCCGGAGAAGTACGACTCGAAGGGGTCGCCCTCTCCGATGCCGACCTGCTGGAGCGCGCCGCGTTCCAGGAGCTCGATCATCGGGTCGCCCGCCACCTGGTTGGAGAACCGGGTGCAGCGCGCGCACAGCACGCAGCGCTCGCGGTCCAGCAGCACCTGTGTGGAGATCGGGACCGGCTTCTCGTACGTGCGCTTCCTGCCCTCGAAACGCGAGTCGCTCTGTCCGTGGGACATCGCCTGGTTCTGCAGGGGGCACTCGCCGCCCTTGTCGCAGACCGGGCAGTCCAGCGGGTGGTTGATGAGCAGCAGCTCCATCACCCCGCGCTGGGACTTCTCGGCGACCTCGGAGGTCAGCTGCGTCTTGACGACCATGCCGTCGGTGCAGGTGATGGTGCAGGAGGCCATCGGCTTGCGCTGGCCCTCGACCT
Source organism: Streptomyces sp. NPDC097981 (assembly GCF_040302565.1). NCBI lineage: Bacteria > Bacillati > Actinomycetota > Actinomycetes > Kitasatosporales > Streptomycetaceae > Streptomyces > Streptomyces sp. NPDC097981. The sequence continues at coordinate 25,111 of NZ_JBEORW010000054.1, read as the reverse complement.
CGACGATGCACTGGCGGCAGGCGCCGACCGGGTCGAGGAGGGGGTGGTCGCAGAACCGGGGGATCTCGATGCCGATCTGCTCGGCGGCCCGGATGACCAGGGTTCCCTTGGGCACCGACAGTTCGATGCCGTCGATGGTCAGGGAGACCGAATCTTCGGCGGCCTTCGGCCGCCCCGCTGCCTCGCCGCCACCGGCGGGGGCGTTGGTGGTGACGGTCATGCGTTCACCTCCGTGTCAGCCCAGAGGGTCGACTTCCTGGGGTCGAAGGGGCAGCCCTTGCCCGTGATGTGCTGCTCGTACTCGGCGCGGAAGTACTTGAGCGAGGAGAAGATCGGGCTGGCGGCGCCGTCGCCGAGCGCGCAGAACGACTTGCCGTTGATGTTGTCGGCGATGTCGTTCAGCTTGTCGAGGTCGGACATGACGCCCTTGCCCGCCTCGATGTCGCGCAGCAACTGCACCAGCCAGTACGTTCCTTCGCGGCAGGGTGTGCACTTGCCGCAGGACTCGTGGGCGTAGAACTCGGTCCAGCGGGTGACGGCCCGCACCACGCAGGTCGTCTCGTCGAAGCACTGGAGCGCCTTGGTGCCGAGCATGGAGCCGGCCGCGCCGACGCCCTCGTAGTCCAGCGGCACGTCGAGGTGCTCGGCCGTGAACATCGGGGTGGAGGAGCCGCCCGGGGTCCAGAACTTCAGCCGGTGCCCGGGGCGCATCCCGCCGCTCATGTCGAGGAGCTGGCGCAGGGTGATGCCGAGCGGGGCCTCGTACTGGCCGGGGCCGGCGACGTGCCCGGAGAGCGAGTACAGGGTGAAGCCGGGGGACTTCTCGGTCCCCATCGCCTTGAACCAGTCCTTGCCCCTGTTCAGGATCGCGGGAACCGAGGCGATGGATTCGACGTTGTTGACGACAGTGGGGCACGCGTAGAGCCCCTCGACGGCGGGGAAGGGGGGACGCAGCCGGGGCTGGCCGCGCCGGCCTTCGAGGGAGTCGAGGAGCGCCGTCTCCTCACCGCAGATGTACGCGCCCGCGCCCGCGTGCACCGTGATGTCGAGCTTCAGTCCGCTCCCGAGGATGTCCTCCCCGAGGTACCCGGCCTCGTACGCCTCGCGCACCGCCTCGTGCAGGCGTCGCAGTACCGGCACGACCTCGCCGCGCAGGTAGATGAAGGCGTGCTCCGACCGGATCGCGTAGCAGGCAATGATCATTCCCTCGATGAGGGAGTGCGGATTGGCGAAGAGGAGGGGGATGTCCTTGCAGGTTCCCGGCTCCGATTCGTCCGCGTTCACGACGAGGTAGTGCGGCTTTCCGTCGCCCTGCGGGATGAACTGCCACTTCATTCCGGTGGGGAAGCCCGCGCCGCCGCGCCCGCGCAGACCGGAGTCCTTCACGTACGCGATGAGGTCGTCCGGAGTCATCGCGAGTGCCTTGCGCAGGCCCTCGTACCCGTCGTGGCGCCGGTAGGTCTCCAGCGTCCACGACTGCGGCTCGTCCCAGAAGGCCGACAGCACGGGTGCCAGCAGCTTCTGCGGTGCCCCGTTGTCGTGCATTTCGGCGGTCACGGTCATCACTCCCCCTCCTCGGTGTCGGCCGCGGCCTCGCCACGCGGGTGCACGACCTTGCCGTGCTGCGGGGGCTCGCCGCGCGCGATGCGCAGGCCGATCAGGGAGGCGGGGCCGGCGCCGCCGCTCGCCTCGACCGCGCCCTCGCGCTCGTCCGGGAAACCGGCCAGGATCCGGGCGGTCTCCTTGTACGTACACAGCGGCGCGCCCCGGGTCGGCGCGACGGGACGGCCGGCGATCAGGTCGTCGACCATGGCCTTGGCGGACTCGGGGGTCTGGTTGTCGAAGAACTCCCAGTTGACCATCACCACGGGGGCGTAGTCGCAGGCCGCGTTGCACTCGATGTGTTCCAGCGTGACCTTGCCGTCGGGGGTGGTCTCGTTGTTGCCGACGCCGAGGTGCCGCTTGAGCTCCTCGAAGATCGCGTCGCCGCCCATGACCGCGCACAGGGTGTTGGTGCAGACGCCGACCTGGTAGTCGCCGGAGGGCCCGCGCCGGTACATCGTGTAGAAGGTGGCCACGGCGGTGACCTCGGCGGTGGTCAGGCCCAGGACCTCGGCGCAGAACCGGATGCCGGTGCGCGAGACGTGACCCTCCTCGGCCTGGGTCAGGTGCAGCAGCGGCAGCAGCGCGGAGCGGCTGTCGGGGTAACGGGCGATGACCTCCTTCGCGTCCGCTTCGAGCCGGGCGCGTACGTCGGCCGGGAAGTCGGGGGCCGGAAGCTGGGGCATGCCCAGACTCAGGGGGGTCTGGGGGGTGCCCCCTCCAGAAGACACGGTGGTCATCGGTCGACGCCTCCCATCACGGGGTCGATGGAGGCGACGGCGACGATGACGTCGGCGACCTGGCCGCCCTCGCACATCGCGGCCATGGCCTGCAGGTTGGTGAAGGACGGGTCGCGGAAGTGGACCCGGTAGGGGCGGGTGCCGCCGTCGGAGACGATGTGGACGCCGAGCTCGCCCTTGGGGGACTCGACGGCCGCGTACGCCTGTCCGGCCGGTACCCGGAAGCCCTCGGTCACCAGCTTGAAGTGGTGGATGAGGGCCTCCATGGAGGTGCCCATGATGTTCTTGATGTGGTCGAGCGAGTTGCCGAGGCCGTCCGGGCCCATCGCGAGCTGCGCAGGCCAGGCGATCTTCTTGTCGGCGACCATGACCGGGCCCGGCTCCAGCCGTTCCAGGCACTGTTCGACGATCCGCAGGGACTGGCGCATCTCCTCCAGGCGGATCAGGAACCGCCCGTACGAGTCGCAGGTCTCCGTGGTCGGCACGTCGAACTCGTAGGTCTCGTAGCCGCAGTACGGGTCCGCCTTGCGCAGGTCGTGCGGCAGGCCGGCGGAGCGCAGGATCGGGCCGGTGGCGCCCAGTGCCATGCAGCCGGTGAGGTCGAGGTGGCCGACGTCCTGCATGCGGGCCTTGAAGATGGGGTTGCCGGTGGCGAGCTTGTCGTACTCCGGCAGGTTCTTCTTCATGGTCTTGAGGAAGTGGCGCAGCTGGTCCACGGCGCCCGGGGGCAGGTCCTGGGCGAGGCCGCCGGGGCGGACGAACGCGTGGTTCATGCGCAGGCCGGTGATCAGCTCGAAGATGTCGAGGATCAGCTCGCGGTCCCGGAAGCCGTAGATCATGATCGTGGTCGCGCCCAGCTCCATGCCGCCGGTGGCGATGCACACCAGGTGGGAGGAGAGCCGGTTGAGCTCCATCAGCAGGACACGGAGGACGGTGGCGCGGTCCGGGATCTGGTCGGTGATGCCGAGCAGCTTCTCGACGCCGAGGCAGTACGCCGTCTCGTTGAAGAACGGCGTCAGGTAGTCCATGCGCGTCACGAAGGTGGTGCCCTGCGTCCAGTTCCGGAATTCGAGGTTCTTCTCGATGCCGGTGTGCAGGTAGCCGATGCCGCAGCGGGCCTCGGTGACCGTCTCGCCGTCGATCTCCAGGATCAGGCGGAGCACGCCGTGGGTGGACGGGTGCTGCGGGCCCATGTTGACGACGATCCGCTCGTCGTCGGCCTTGGCCGCCGACTGGACGATCTCGTCCCAGTCGCCGCCGGTGACGGTGTAGACGGTGCCCTCGGTGGTCTCCCGGGAGGCCGAGTGGTTCGAGGTGTTGGACATCAGCTGTACGACCTCCGCTGGTCGGGAGCCGGGATCTGGGCGCCCTTGTACTCGACGGGGATGCCGCCGAGCGGGTAGTCCTTGCGCTGCGGGAAGCCCTGCCAGTCGTCCGGCATCATGATTCGGGTGAGCGCCGGGTGCCCGTCGAAGACCAGGCCGAAGAAGTCGTACGTCTCGCGCTCGTGCCAGTCGTTCGTCGGGTAGACGGAGACGAGCGACGGGAGGTGCGGGTCGCCGTCCGGGACGGACACCTCAAGGCGCAGCAACCGGCCGTGGGTGATCGAGCGCAGGTGGTAGACGGCGTGCAGCTCGCGGCTCTTGTCGTCGGGGAAGTGGACCCCGCTGACGCCGGTGCAGAGCTCGAAGCGCAGGGCCGGGTCGTCGCGCAGGGTGGAGGCCACCCGGAGCAGGTGTTCGCGGGCGATGTGGAGCGTCAGCTCGCCCCGGTCGACCACGACCTTCTCGATCGCGTTGTCCGGGAGCAGGTCCTGCTCCTCCAGGGCTCCTTCGAGCTCGTCCACGACCTCGTCGAAGTAGGAGCCGTAGGGGCGGTGGCTCGCGCCGGGCATGGCCACGGTGCGGACGAGGCCGCCGTAGCCGCTGGTGTCGCCGCCGCTGCGGGATCCGAACATGCCTTTGCGGATGCCGATCACCTCGGGGCCGCCGCGGGTGCCCCGCGGGGCAGGAACGTTGTTCCCGTTGTCCGGGGTGGTCTCGTCGGTGTCGCTCAACGGAGCAGCCCCTTCATCTCGATGGTGGGGAGGGCCTTGAGGGCCGCCGCCTCCGCCTCGCGGGCCGCCTCTTCCCGGTTCACGCCGAGCTTTCCGCCCTGGATCTTCTGGTGGAGCTTGAGGATCGCGTCCATCAGCATCTCGGGGCGGGGCGGGCAGCCGGGGAGGTAGATGTCCACCGGGACGATGTGGTCGACGCCCTGGACGATCGCGTAGTTGTTGAACATTCCACCTGAAGATGCACAAACCCCCATGGAGATGACCCATTTGGGAGCGGGCATCTGGTCGTACACCTGCCGCAGCACCGGCGCCATCTTCTGGCTGACCCGGCCGGCCACGATCATCAGATCGGCCTGGCGCGGGGAGCCGCGGAAGACCTCCATGCCGAAGCGGGCCAGGTCGTACCGGCCCGCTCCGGTGGTCATCATCTCGATGGCGCAGCAGGCCAGGCCGAAGGTCGCGGGGAACACGGATGACTTGCGCACCCAGCCCGCGGCCTGTTCGACGGTGGTCAGCAGAAAGCCGCTCGGCAGCTTCTCTTCCAGTCCCATGGGAAATTCAGCCCCTCAGTCCCATTCCAGGCCGCCGCGGCGCCACACGTACGCGTAGGCGACGAAGACGGTGAGCACGAAGAGCAGCATCTCGACGAGCCCGAAGATCCCCAGGGAGTCGAAGGTGACGGCCCAGGGGTAGAGGAAGACAACTTCGATGTCGAAGACGATGAAGAGCATCGCCGTCAGGTAGTACTTGATGGGGAAGCGACCGCCGCCGGCCGGCGTGGGCGTCGGCTCGATGCCGCACTCGTACGCCTCTAGCTTCGCCCGGTTGTACCGTTTTGGGCCGATCAGCGTGGCCATGACCACGGAGAAGATCGCAAACCCTGCGCCGAGGGCGCCGAGCACGAGGATGGGTGCGTACGCATTCACGCTCCTCGCTCCTTCCAGTCGTCCTTGACCGTTGGACCGCTGTGCCCGGCGACGGGCGAGCCGCCCCGCGAAGATCGCCCAACTCGACGAGTTCACATGTGAGGCAGTTCACAAGCCGGACTGCTGCGCATCTTATGCCCGCCGGTCTGTGATCTGCGACACGGGTAACAACAACGAGTTTGTGATCTCCACCACCTGACGAACGATCATGAAGTCCGATGAGCCACGATCTTCATACGCAAAGCATCCACATGATCACCAAAGGTGACATCCGACCCTGTTACCGCAGGTAGAGGGCGATCGGCCCTATCAAACGATGTCCAGTGCAGGCAAATTTGCAGGATCAAGCCTTACGGGGTAAAGGGAATCGCCGTCGCCCGGTCGGGGGAGCCCCCGGGGACGGGAATGGACGCGTGCACGCGTTCACGAACGCCGGACCCCGCGACACGGCAAGTTCACGGCAGGGTCACGGGCGGGCCACAGCGCCCTCACGGCGAGACGTTTCTGTGACCTGCGCCACTCAGAATTCTCGCCTCCGAAAGAGGGCTTGGCCATCTGTGCGCAGGGATGGTAGGCGGAGGATCAATCGGACTTATTGTGGAAACCCCTTGATCACAGGCTTGTGAAGGCATGTCCGATTCGCCCGTTACGGCGTCAATAAGACCCGCGACGCGCCCGATTGGCGCACTTCCCGCGCAACTGTGGCGCAGACCACGTTTCTTGAAGGGAACCCGGACGCCCTGATAGCGGTTGTCCTCATGTCCCACACCGCTCACATACCCAGCCACCGGAAGCCCCGTCGCAGCGCCTCGAAGCTCGCGGTCCGCGCCGGAGTTGCCGGTGGCGTCCTCAGCACCCTGGCGATGGCCGGCACGGCGAGCGCGTCCCCGTCCGACCCCGTGACCGAGACGACGCTCGAAATGCCGGTCCTGAACCTGGACCTGGCCGCCGAGGTCTCCTCCGCCGTCACCACCGCCGCAGAGAACACGGCCGCCGCAGCCGTCACCGGCGAACTGCGCACGCAGGAGGAGCAGGCCCGTACGGGCGCTGCCGCCGAGGCGAAGAAGGCCAAGGAAGACGCCGAGAAGGCCGACGCCGAGAAGAAGGCGAAGGAGGAGGCGGACCGCAAGGCTGCCGCCGAGCGCGCCACCCGCAGCTCCTCGCGCACCTCGTTGCAGAGCACCTCCGCGGCCGCGTCCGACGAGCTGGGCCAGGGCACCGTCACCGCCCCGGCGACCGGCTCCGCGGCCGCCATCGTGAACTTCGCCCGCGCGCAGGTCGGCAAGGCGTACATCAGCGGCGGCACCGGCCCGTCCTCGTTCGACTGCTCCGGCCTCGTCCAGGCTGCGTACCGCCACGCCGGCATCTCCCTGCCGCGCGTGTCCCAGGACCAGTCCGCGGAGGGCACCTCGGTCTCCCTGAGCGCCCTGCAGCCGGGCGACGTCCTGTACTGGGGCTCCCGCGGCAACGCCTACCACGTCGCCATCTACGTCGGCGGCGGCAACTTCGTGGGCGCCCAGAACACCAGCACGGGCATCGTCGAGCGCCCCCTGAGCTACGACAGGCCGACGGGCGCCGTCCGCATCCTCTGAGGTCCCCGGGGGCCCCAGAGCCCCTCTCAGCGCGGCCGAGGGCCGGCACTCCCCCGCTCCGGGGCGGAGTGCCGGCCCTTCGCCGTGCCGGCGCGGACCCGCGGACCCGCGGACGCGGAAGCCGGGTTGTCCACGGGCTGCCGGCAGGTCTTCGTCCCGCCTGTCGGGCGCCCGTGCCGAACCCGCCGAGGACTTGAGAAGATGACGGGGGTGCTGCGAACGAATGCAGCCCGGGAGGTGGTGGACCGTGATCGGCACGTCGTACGAGGACCACGGCAGCCATGGCCCCGCTGACCCCACCGCCGTTCCGGCCGCCACCGGGCTCTTCCTGTTCTCCGTCGGCGGCTGGCTGCTGAACACCGCCCGCCCGTGGCAAAAACCCGGACATCCCGCCATCCTGGGGCTCAGCTGGACCGTTGCCCTCGCGCTGCTGCTGTGGGGGCTGGTGCTGCTGGTCCGCTGCGTACGGACCGTCCACGGTTCGCCGCACGCCCCGTACGAGAACGGCGAAGCGGGCCGGGGCGGGGAGAACCCGGCCCGGCCCGCTTCCTAGGCCCTGCGGTCAGACCCTGCGGTCAGGCCCTCGGGGCCACCTTCGAGAGGCCGTTGATGATGCGGTCCATCGCGTCGCCGCCCGCCGGGTCGGTCAGGTTGGCCAGCATCTTCAGCGTGAACCTCATCAGCACCGGGTGCGTCAGGCCGCGCTGGGTGGCGACCTTCATCACCTTCGGGTTGCCGATCAGCTTCACGAAGGCGCGGCCGAGCGTGTAGTAGCCGCCGTAGGTCTCCTTGAGCACCTTCGGGTAGCTGTGCAGCGTCAGTTCGCGCAGCGCGGGGGTGGCGCGGGAGTGCGCCTGCACGACGACGTCGGCCGCGATCTTGCCCGACTCCATCGCGTAGGCGATGCCCTCGCCGTTGAACGGGTTGACGAGCCCGCCCGCATCGCCGACCAGCAGCAGGCCCTTGGTGTAGTGCGGCTGCCGGTTGAAGGCCATCGGCAGGGCCGCGCCGCGGATCGGCTGCGTCATGTTCTCGGGGGTGTAGCCCCAGTCCTCCGGCATGGACGCGCACCAGGCCTTGAGGACCTCGCGCCAGTCCAGCTCCTTGAAGGCGGAGGAGGAGTTGAGGATGCCGAGGCCGACGTTGGACGTGCCGTCGCCCATGCCGAAGATCCAGCCGTAGCCGGGCAGCAGCCGGTCCTGCGGGCCGCGCCGGTCCCACAGCTCCAGCCAGGACTCCAGGTAGTCGTCGTCGTGCCGGGGCGAGGTGAAGTACGTACGGACGGCGACGCCCATCGGGCGGTCCTCGCGCCGGTGCAGGCCCATCGCCAGGGAGAGGCGGGAGGAGTTGCCGTCGGCGGCCACGACGAGCGGGGCGCTGAAGGTGACCGGGGTCTTCTCCTCGCCCAGCTTCGCCTGCACGCCGGTGATGTGGCCGGTGCGGGGGTCGCGGACGGGCTCGCCGACGTTGCAGCGCTCGTACAGGCGGGCGCCGGCCTTCTGGGCCTGGCGGGCCAGGGTCTCGTCGAAGTCGTCGCGCTTGCGGACGAGTCCGTAGTCCGGGAAGGAGGCGAGTTCCGGCCAGTCCAGCTGGAGCCGCTGGCCGCCGCCGATGATGCGCAGGCCCTTGTTGCGGAGCCAGCCGGCCTCTTCGGAGATGTCGATGCCCATCGCCACCAGCTGCTTGGTGGCGCGGGGGGTCAGACCGTCGCCGCAGACCTTCTCACGCGGGAACGCCGTCTTCTCCAGCAGCAGGACGTCGAGTCCGGCCTTGGCGAGGTAGTAGGCGGTGGTCGAGCCGGCGGGCCCGGCCCCGACGACGATCACATCCGCGGAGTGTTCGGAGAGGGGCTCGGTCACTGCGGGGTCTCCCGAAGGCTCGATAAAGGGTGCCGGGCGGCACAGGACATGTGCAGTCTATGCAGCAAGAGAGATCACGAATCGAAGGGCTGCCCCGATGACGACCACGCCCACCTCGCCCGCCTCGCCGGACTCGCCGGCCCGGCCGCTCCCGGCCGTACGGCTGCGCGTGCCCACCGACGAGGACGCGCGGGCCTGGCACGGGGTCTTCGACGACCCGGATGTCATGGAGTTCCTCGGCGGTCCCGCCGAACTGTCCCTGTACGAGGAGTTCACCGCGCGGCAGCGGATGCACGATGCACAGCTCGGCTACTGCCTGTGGACGCTGCTGGACGAGGAGGGTGCGGTGATCGGGTTCACCGGTGCGCAGCCGTGGCCGCAGAAGGAGTGGGGGCCGGTCGGGGAGATCGAGATCGGGTGGCGGCTCGCCCGCCCGGCATGGGGCCGGGGCTACGCGTACGCCGCCGCGCTGGCCACCCTCGACCGGCTCCGGGAGGCGGGGGTTCCGCGGGTGGTGGCGATGATCCACGCCCGGAACGCGCGCTCGGTGGCGGTGGCGGAGCGGCTGGGCATGGTCCTGTCGGAGGAGTTCCGCACCCCCGGCGGCAACCCGTGCCGCCGCTACAGCCTCGGTCTCGGACCCGAGTAGCCCCGCCGCCCGCGGCCCGGAACTCCCGCCCCCGGGCCGCCGGACGGAGTCCGCGTCAGAAAACGGACAGGCCCGTCAGGGTCGTGAAGCGGTCGAGGGCCGCCACCGCCGCGACGGAGTTGCCGTGGAGGTCGAGGCCCGGGCTCCAGACGGCCAGCGTGCAGCGGCCCGGGACGACCGCCACGATGCCGCCGCCCACGCCGCTCTTGCCGGGGAGGCCGACGCGGTAGGCGAACTCGCCTGCCGCGTCGTACGTCCCGCAGGTCAGCATCACCGCGTTGATCTGCTTGGCCTCGCTCCGCGTCAGCAGCCGCGAGCCGTCCGCGCGCAGCCCGTGCCGGGCCAGGAAGCGGGCGGCGCGGGCCAGGTCGGCGCAGCTCATCTCGATGGAGCACTGCCAGAAGTAGTGGTCGAGCAGGGCGGGCACGGGGTTGTCGATGTTCCCGTACGAGGCCATGAAATGGGCCAGCGCGGCATTGCGGTCGCCGTGCTCGTGCTCGGAGGCCGCCACCTCGGCGTCGAAGCCCAGGTCCGGGTTCCCGCTCTCCTGCCGCAGGAACTCCAGCAGCTCGCTGCTCGCGTCGCCGGTCAGCGTCTGGAGCCGGTCGGTGACCACGAGGGCGCCCGCGTTGATGAACGGGTTGCGCGGGATGCCGTTCTCGTACTCCAGCTGCACGAGGGAGTTGAACGGGTTGCCCGAGGGCTCCCGGCCGACCCGCTCCCACAGGCTGTCGCCGCCCTCGGCCAGCGCCAGGGCCAGGGCGAAGACCTTGGTGATGGACTGGACGGAGAACGGGACCTGCCAGTCCCCCACCCCGAAGACGTTGCCGTCGAGATCGGCGACGGCCATCCCGAACTGCCCGGGATCCACGGACGCGAGGGCCGGGATGTACTCGGCGGGCGTGCCGCTGCCCACCAGGGGGGCGGTGTCCGCCGCGATCTGCTCCAGCAGCTTCTGGTAGTCCACTGCTTCCGGTGCTTCCTAGGCCTTGAAGCCGCGGTGCAGCGCGACGATGCCGCCGCTCAGGTTGCGCCAGGCGACCTTGGACCAGCCGGCCTTCTGCAGCAGCGCGGCCAGCTCCGGCTGGTCCGGCCACTCACGGATCGACTCGGCGAGGTACACGTACGCGTCGGGGTTGGAGGACACGGCGCGGGCCACCGGCGGCAGGGCGCGCATCAGGTACTCCATGTAGACCGTGCGGAACGGGCCCCAGACGGGCTGCGAGAACTCGCAGATGACGACCTGGCCGCCCGGCTTGGTCACCCGGTACAGCTCGCGCAGCGCGGTCTCGGTGTCCTGCACGTTGCGCAGGCCGAAGGAGATCGTCACGGTGTCGAAGACGCCGTCCTTGAAGGGCAGCTTCGTCGCGTCGCCCGCGGTCAGCGGCAGCCAGGCGTGGCGCTTCTTGCCCTCGCGGAGCATGCCGAGCGAGAAGTCGCAGGGGACGACGTACGCGCCGGTCGCGGCGAACGGCAGCGAGGAGGTCGCGGTGCCGGCGGCCAGGTCGAGCACGGTGTGCCCGGGGCGCGCGCCGACGGCCTTGGCGACCTCCTTGCGCCACAGGCGGGCCTGCCCGAGGGAGATGACGTCGTTGGTGAGGTCGTAGTTCGCCGCCACACCGTCGAACATGGAGGCGACTTCGTGCGGCTGCTTGTCCAGGGAAGCCCTTGTCACTGGCGTTCGCCCCTTGGTGTGCGATGCGGATCAGCGGTCAACGGACCCATCCTCTCAGGCCCGGCCCACCGCCCGTCCCGGGCCCCGCTGGCGGGCGCCCCCGGCACCCGGCCAGGCCTTTCCGCCGGCCGGCGCCGTCTCCGGCGGACCGCGTGCGTTTCCGCCTCAGGCGGCCCGTGCGTGCGCAGTGTCCGGCACGGCTCCGAGCGTGTCGTCCAGCCAGTCGTATATCCGGGCCATGGCCAGCCGCTGCGCCCCGGCCTGGCAGTGGGCGTCGGCACCCTCCTCCGCCGTGAACTCCAGGAGGGTCCTGGGGCAGGTGAGGTCGTCGTAGAGCTGCTTGGCCTGCCCGGCGAAGAACAGGTCCTCGGCGGCCTCGCAGATCAGGGCCGGGCAGCGGATCTGCGAAGCGATGCCGTCGCGGAGGTGGTAGTCGAGGTAGGCGGCGCCGAACTCCCGGGGGGTGGCCGCGCCCATGACGTACATGCCGTGGTTGATCGCCCAGCGCAGCACGGGGTTCTCGGTGGTCATCCGGTCGAGCAGGGCATCGAGTTCCGGGTCGGAGTCGGCCCGCAGCCGGCGCTCGCTCTCGCTGCGCTCGCCGGGCAGCAGGCCGGTGACCGCGGGGCCCAGGTCGTAGACGCCGTCGAGGGCGGCCACCGCCGCCGGACGGTGGTCGAAAGCCGCTGCCCTGGGGGCGAGGAGGCCGCCCATGCTGTTGCCGAGCAGGGCGATCCGGCGGCTGTCGACCTCGGGCAGCTTCACGGCGAAGTCCAGCACCGGAGCCACCACGTTCTCCCAGTCGGGGCGGAAGACCAGACCCTCGCGGTGCAGCGGTCCCGGCTGACCGGGACCGTCGAAGACGAGCACGGTGTAACCGCGCTCGATGCCGGCCATCGCTCCGAAGAAGTGCATCTCCTCGGCGGTGCCGTCGAAGCCGTTGTGCATGACGACGGTGGGGCGGGGCTCCCCCGAGGTGTCGGCCCGGTAGAGGTATCCGGGCAGCGTGGTGCCCTCGTACGGGATCTCGACCGGCTCTATCCGGGGGCTGAAGAGGGCTGCCGCCGAGCGGAAGCACTCCACGGAGCGCTCGTACGCGTGCTCGTGCCGGGGGTCGCAGGGCCGGCCGTGCAGGAAGAACTCGGCCGACCGGTAGTAGTTCGAGGCCCGCAGGAAGCCGTCCCGGGCACTGACCGGGTGGCCGGCGTCCAGGGCCCGTGCGGCCTCGCCGGCCACCCGGTCGGCGGTGGCCAGCCACTCGTCGTGCCAACTGCCGTAGTCTCCTTCGGCGATGCGCCGGCTGGTGGCGACCACCTCGCCGAAGTCGGCTCCGCCGTAGGCGATGTGACCGAACGAGCGCAGGGTCTCGTACCAGAATTGCGCGTCGCCGGGAAACAGCAGTCGTTCCATGGAACTTCTCCTTGACGTCGGTGGTGCCGGACGGTCAGCGGGTGTTCATGGAGGACAGGCTCCTCGCGGGTGGTGTCCACTTTCCAGACCGCACGGGGGCGGTGACTGTCCAGTGCTGTCCGCTTGCGCGCGGGGCAGGGGAACGGCCCGGTTCCGTCACCGCGGAGGTGAAGCCGTCGCAGTGGGCTGCACCGCACCGGCGGCGGCCGAGTCACGCAGCAGTTCGGCCAGGTCATGGGGCGGCGCCTGCTCGCCGGTCGGAGCCGCTGCCGCGATCCGGTCCAGCCGGAAACCCCGGCCGGCCCGCCGGGTGCGGCACCAGGCGACGAGGTACCAGCAGCCGCCGGCGGCGAGCAGACCTGCCGGTTCCACCACGCGATCGCTTTCGCGTCCTGCCGCGTCGACGTAGGACAGCCGCAGCACCGTGTTGCCGGCGAGGGCTTGTTCCACCGCGGTGCGGATCGCGGAGTGGACCGCGTCGTGGGTCTGCGCCGGCAGCGCGACGATCCGTGCGGACCGCTCCCGGGCCGCTGCCGAGGCGGGACCGGTCATCGAGGCTGCGATCTTCTGGTACGCGGTGCGGGCCGCGCCAGCGTAGGGGGCGCCGGCGCCGGCCGCGGCGAGTGCGGCGGCCAGCGCCGAGGCCTCGTCGGCCGTGAAGTGGATCGGGGGCAGGGTCATCGCCGGGTCGATCGTCCAGCCCCCGCCGCGCCCCGCCGTGGTGCGTACCGGGACACCGGACTCCATCAGCGCCTGGAGGTCGCGCTGCGCCGTGCGCCTGCCGACCTCGAACCGTGCGGCGAGCGTCGCGACCGTGAGCGGCCGCGGCGCCGCCGCGCGCAGCTCTTCCACCAGCGCATAGAGCCGGGTTGTGCGGTTCATGAGGCCGACGCTACCGGCCCGCGGCAGCCAGGAACTCGCTCGCGCGCCCCTGTTCCCGCTCGGTGACGGTCAGCGGGAACAGGGTGAAGCCGTGCATCGCGCCGGCGACGACGCCGAGCTCCACGGGCGCGCCCGCCGCCTGCCACCGCTCGGACAGGAACAGCGAGTCGTCGAGCAGCGGATCCTCGGTACCGACGACGATCCGGGCGGGCGGCAGGCCGGTCAGGTCGGCGAACAGCGGCGAGAGCTCCGGGTCGCGGCGCTGCTCCGCGCCCGTACCGGGTGTGAACAGCTCGTAGCTGCCCCGGAGCGAGTCGGTGTTGCTCAGCAGCCGCCGGGAGCCGAACGACCGCTGGCTCGGTGTCATCGACAGGTCGTACGGACCGAAGAGCAGGTTGGCCGCCCGGAACGCGCCGGTGATGCCGTACCGGTCGCGAAGGCGCAGCAGGGTCAGGACGCTCAGGTGGGCGCCTGCCGATTCGCCGCCGATCAGCAGCCGCCGGGTGCCGAACTCGGCTTCGGCGTGGTCCACCAGCCACCGGGCGGCTGCTTCGCAGTCATCGGGTCCGGCGGGGAAGGGGTGTTCCGGCGCCAGGCGGTACTCCACGCTCACGACGGCCAGCCGCGCCTGCACGGCGAGCTGCCACAGCCTCTCGTCCTGGCCGTCCGCGGAGCCGAACGCCCAGCCACCCCCGTGTATGTGCAGGTACACGCCGTCGACGCGGTCCGGCACGAACGCCCTGACCCGCACGCCGCCCGCGACGACGCGGTCCTGGCCGTGCGGCAGTCTCACGGGTGGCGTGTCACCGCCGAGCCGGTTGCGGCGCAGGAGGGCCAGCAGGGCTGCGTCCGGCGCCTGGCCGCGGGTCGGGCCGCTCGCGGCGGCGGCCTCGAATTGGTCGTTGAACGCCAGGGTCTCGGCGAGGCAGTCCTCATCAGTGATCTTCATGAGTCGACCATCGCAGCCGTCCGCGACAACACTGTGTCACCCTTTTCCGGTGAGCCGCGTCACAGCCCTGGCGCCTACCGGCGGCGGTGCAGGAGCCGGCCTCCGATGACCGTGGCCACGCAGCTGGTCGCGCCCTGCGGCAGCAGCGCCTCGGCGCCGGGCACCGCGAACACCGCGAAGCGGGCCGGGACGCCCGGTTCCAGGATGCCGAAGAAGGCCTCTTCGGCCGCGTCCCGCCCGGCGAACGGGTCCAGGGACGGCGGGTCCGCAGGCGTGGCGGCCGCGGGCGGGAGGAGGGTCAGCCCCGAGCGGACCACCGCCGTCCGCACCGCCGGGACCGTGAGCCGCCCGGTCACCGCCACCACCCCGCGGGCCAGCAGCTTCTGTGTGGCCCGGCGGGCGCTGTTGCCCCAGCGGGACTCGGTCATCTTCAGGTCGGCCAGCGCTTCGGCCCCGCCGATCGGCTCCGCCCCGAGCTCGGCGGTCTCGTACGGGTCGTCCGGGTAGTACGTGCGCTCCAGCAGCACGTCCGCCCCGTGCACCAGCAATCCCGGGGTCAGCACCCCGGGCCAGCGCCGGACCCGCGCATGCGGGAACTCCGCGCCGAGGTCCGCGTACGGGCCCAGCCGGGTGATCCGGTCGCCCTCGACGAGGACCGCCCCGCCGGGCAGCGGCGCACGGCCCGGCCCCGGGACGAGGAGGTCGGCAGTGTGAAGCGTCAGCACCGGCGCGTCAGTTCGTCGAGATGAGCTTCAGCTCGGGGTGCGCCGTGCCGCCCTCGATCGCGGTGGAGGAGATGTGCGAGACCACGCGGTCGTCCACCGGGTCGTTCGCCGGGTCGTCGTGCACGACGAGGTGCTCGTACGTCGTCGCGCGCTGCGCCGGCGTGCGGCCCGCCTTGCGGATCAGGTCGATGATCTCCTGGCGGTTGGAGCGGTGCCTGGCACCGGCGGAGGAGACGACGTTCTCCTCCAGCATGATCGAACCGAGGTCGTCGGCGCCGTAGTGCAGCGAGAGCTGGCCGGCCTCCTTGCCCACGGTGAGCCAGGAACCCTGGATGTGGGCGATGTTGTCGAGGAAGAGCCGCGCGATCGCGATCATGCGCAGGTACTCGAAGACCGTCGCCTGGGTCCGGCCCTTGAGGTGGTTGTTCTCGGGCTGGTACGTGTACGGGATGAAGGCGCGGAAGCCGCCCGTGCGGTCCTGCGTGTCGCGGATCATCGCGATGTGCTCGATGCGCTCGGCGTTGGTCTCGCCGGTGCCCATCAGCATGGTGGAGGTGGACTCGACGCCCAGCGTATGGGCGATCTCCATGATCTCCAGCCAGCGCTCGCCGGACTCCTTCAGCGGGGCGATCGCCTTGCGCGGCCGCTCCGGCAGGAGTTCGGCGCCGGCGCCCGCGAACGAGTCGAGGCCGGCCGCGTGGATGCGGCGGATGGCCTCTTCCGCGGAGACGCCGGAGATGCGGGCCATGTGGTCGACCTCGGACGCGCCGAGGGAGTGGATGACCAGCTGCGGGAACGCCTTCTTGATGGCGGAGAAGTGCTCCTCGTAGTACTCCACGCCGTAGTCCGGGTGGTGTCCGCCCTGGAACATGATCTGCGTGCCGCCGAGCTCCACGGTCTCCGCGCAGCGGCGCAGGATGTCGTCGAGGTCGCGGGACCAGCCCTTCTTGGTGTCCTTCGGGGCCGCGTAGAAGGCGCAGAACTTGCACGCCGTGACACACACGTTGGTGTAGTTGATGTTGCGCTCGATGATGTACGTCGCGATGTGCTCGGTGCCGGCGTAGCGGCGGCGGCGCACCGCGTCGGCCGCCTGGCCGAGCGCGTGCAGCGGGGCGTGCCGGTAGAGGTCGAGCGCCTCTTCCCTGGTGATCCGGCCCCCTGCGGCGGCGCGGTCGAGGACAGACTGGAGAGCGGCCTGGTCGGTCACCGGTGCGTCACCTTTCGGCGGTGTGTCAAGAGGTACGGGCCGATCCAGCCTACGCCAGGGCCGGTCCGCGGAATTCAGGGGCTGCGGGTCAGGTCGCCTTCGGGGTTTCCGGCCGGGACGTCGCCCGACTTGTAGTGGAGTGTCCCGTTGGAGTTGAGGGTGAACCGCTCGTCGGCGGAGCCGTTGGAGCAGATGCCGGGGGCCGGGTTGGGGTTGCCCTCCGTGTCGAGGACGAGGGAGCGGTCGGTGGCGGAGGTGAGCTTCCAGTTGCCGCTGCAGTCGGTTCCGACGATCGGGAGGACCGACTTGTCCCGGGCGACGACCTCGCCGACCTTGCCGCCCTTGATGGTGATCTCGAACTTGCTCGCGACCCCCGTGCGGGCGGTGGTGACCGTGCCCTTCCAGGTGCCGGTGAGCTCCTTGGGGACGTCGCCCCGCGTGCCCTGCGGCGGGGCCGGGGCGGCCCCGTCACCCGGGGTCGGCGAGGTCGCCGGGGAGGTGGCCGCCGGGGACTTCGGGGTGCTGCCCGTCTCTTTGCCGCTGGTGCCGCCGCCGGGCAGCAGGTCCAGGCCGTACAGGCCGCCGGACAGCACGGCCAGTACGGCCGCCGCCGCGAGGACCAGCGAGCAGCTGAAGCGCCGCCCGGCCGCGCTGAGGGTGATCTGACGGGCCTGGTCGGGGGCGGTCCGCGGTTGCGGCACACGACCGCCGGCGGTCGCGGTGGGGCTCCCGTGGACGGCGGGCGGCGGCCCGTAGGGGCCGTACGGGCTCTGCCCCTTGGCGGCGGCGAAGGCGTCGGCGCCCGGGGTCGGGAAGCCGGCGCCGCCCTGCGGGCCGGCGGACGATCCGTACGCCCCGTAGGACCCGTAGGACCCGCCGGCCGGTGAGCCCGTCGGCGGGTACGGCGTGTCGGTGCTCCCTCGGCCGGGGCCCGCCGGGCCGAAGCCGCCCGCCGTCCCGCCCCCGTACGACGGGGTCGCGAAGGGCGCGGGGCCCGACAGGGCCTCCGCGGCGCCCTCGGCGGGACCGGCCGGTGCGGCCTCCAGGTCCAGCAGGGCCACCGCCGCGCGGCTGGCCTCCTCCACCAGGGGTGCGGGAAGCCAGCCGGGGGCGTGCAGGGCGCCGGCGAGCGCCCGCGCCACCGCGTCCGGAGCGGGCCGGTCGGCGGGTGCCTTGGCCAGGCAGGACGCGATCAGCTCGCGCAGCCCGCCGGCCGGGACCGCGTCGAGGTCCGGCGGTTCGTGGACCACCTTGTAGAGGAGGGTCGCCGAGTTGTCCCCGGTGAACGGCGGCCGCCCGGTCGCCGCGAAGGCCAGCACGGAGCCGAGGGAGAAGACGTCGGCCGCCCCGGTGACGCCCTTGCCGAGGATCTGCTCGGGGGACATGTAGCCGGGTGAGCCTATGGAGACGCCGGCGGAGGTCAGCGAGGCGGTCCCGTCCGTGGCACGGGCGATCCCGAAGTCGATCAGCCGGGGTCCGTCGAGGGTCAGCATCACGTTCGACGGCTTCACGTCCCGGTGGACCAGGCCCAGCCCGTGGACGGCCGCCAGGGCGCGGGCCAGGCCTTCGCCGACGGCCCGTACGGAGGTCTCCGGAAGGGGCCCGTGCGCGGCCACAGCGGCGCCCAGGGAGGGTCCCGCGACGTATCCGGTGGCCACCCACGGCACCGGCGCCTCCGGGTCGGCGTCCAGTACGGGCGCGGTCCACTCGCCGCCGACCCGCCGCGCGGCCTCGACCTCGCGGCGGAACCGGGCGCGGAACTCCTCGTCGGAGGCGAAGTGCGGGTGCACGATCTTGACGGCCACCGTCCGGCCGCCAGCGCTGCGGCCCAGGTAGACGCGTCCCATGCCACCCGAGCCGAGCCGGCCCAGCAGCCGGTACGCGCCGATGGTCCGCGGTTCGCCGGCTTCGAGCGGCTGCATCGCGCCCCCTCCCCGTTGGGTCCCTGATCGCCAAGAGCACCTTAGAGCGGTCAGCGGCCCGCCGGGGCGGATCCTGCAGGCTCGAACCCGGCGAGCATCTGCTCAAGGGCCTGCTGGTCGGGGCCGGTGAACGGGTCCATGCCCGCCGCGAGGCCCACCGTCTCGACCATCCGTGCGGTGATCCCGGCCGCGGGCGGCAGGTGCGTGGAGACGACGATCTCCGGGTCCATCTCCCGCAGCGGCTGCACCGAGGCGAGGTACCGGTCGCGGTCCACGATGTGCACCCACGGGCTGTCCACCGAGGCCCACAGGAGCTGCGCGGCCCGCAGGTCCTCGGCTGCGACGGCCGCGGCGTCGCCGCTGCCGGCGCTCTCGGCGCTCGGCATGGGCGCGCCGAAGCAGTCGGAGCTGAAACAGGCCCGCGAACGGTCGTCGTAGAAGCCGACGGTCGCCGGGTTGTCGAAGAGGGGCGGCCGGAAGGCGGCGAGCGAGCGGTCGCCGACGTCCAGGGACTGGCCGGGGTTGAGCAGGAAGATCCGGTCCATGGGCAGGGGCCGCTCGCAGGACATGATCCCGGCACCGATGAAGGTCGTCACGACCTTGGCCTTCGGGGCGGCGTCCAGCAGGGCGAAGAGCCCGCCCGTGTGGTCCCGGTCGGGGTGGCTCAGCCAGATCCACCGCACGTCGACGGGGTCGAGGGCCGAGCCCAGAGCGTCGATGAAATCCCGGTCCGGCAGGCCGAGCCCTGTGTCGACGACGACGGGCTCCCGTGCGTGCAGGACGAACGCGTTGACCGGAAGGAATCCCAGGCCGGGCACTTCGATGCTGTCTCCGAGGACCGTGATGTCCGGGGAGACCTTGCGATTGGTCATGGCGGCACTCCCATGGCCCCCTGGCATGAGAACGGTCGCGGCCGCCGAGGGCGTGCTGCCCCTCCCTGCCCATGGTGTCCCCGGCGGTGCCCCCTCGCACGTGCGCCGGGCTGCGCTCGGGCCCGGTGAATCGGACCCGCGCATTCCTGTGCGACGACAGAAAAGTGAAAAGAGGGGGAATTCCCGGGAAACGGCATATCCCCCCGCGATCCCACCACGACCGGAACCCGGTCTACCGCCTGGTAAACCGATCATCGGAAGTGATCAGCAGCGCGCGCCGTCGCCGTTCAGCAGCTCCACGGCGACATCCGCGGGATAGCCCGTGGTCGGTCCCGTTCGCCGCGCGAATTCCCTTACACCGGCCAACTGTTCGGGCCCGAAGCGGAAGTCGAGCGTCGTGAAGTACCGCTGCAGCAGATCCGCGTCGAAGGCCTCCCAACGGGCCGCCTGCTCGGCGACCTTGGCGACCTCCTCCAGGGAGAGGTCGCGGGAGTCGAGGAAGGCCTCGTGGACCTTGCGCACGACGACCGGCTCACGGGCGAGGTAGTCCTTGCGGGCAGCCCAGACGGCGAAGACGAACGGCAGTCCGGTCCACTCCTTCCACATCAGCCCCAGGTCGTGCACGTCGAGGCCGAGCCGGGGCGCGTCGTGCAGCGAGGCGCGCAGCGCGGCGTCCCCGATCAGCACGGCCGCGTCGGCCTCCTGCATCATCAGGCCCAGGTCAGGGGGGCAGGTGTAGTAGTCCGGCCGGACCCCGTACCGCTCGGAAAGCAGCAGCTGGGCGAGGCGTACGGACGTACGGGAGGTCGAGCCGAGGGCGACCCGGGCTCCGTCCAGCCGGTCCAGCGGCACCTGCGAGACGATCACGCAGGACATGACCGGGCCGTCGCAGCCGACCGCGAGATCGGGGAAGGCGACGAGCTGGTCGGAGTTGCGGAGGAACTCCACGAGGGTGATCGGACCCATGTCGAGGCCCCCCTGGACGAGGCGCTCACTGAGCTTCTCGGGGGTGTCCTTGGTCAGCTCCAGGTCCAGCAGCGTGCCGGTTCTGGCCAGTCCCCAGTAGAGGGGAAGACAGTTCAGGAACTGAATGTGGCCGACACGGGGCCGGCTGCGATAGACGTCCACATCGCGAGACTAGCCCCGGGCCTTCGTCAGCCTTCGGGCGGGCCTCAAACGTCCGGGTGACGTGATCTTTCCCTCTGGTCTCCCCCGCACTCTGCGTGCTAGGCTCGACGCAAGTTGCAGTTTGGTTTCCCTTGCAGTACGAGGCCTGCGGAGAATGTGACCCGCAGGCTTTTGTAGTTTTCAGACTTCTTAGCAGGTTCTGGAGCAGGGCGACCCTTTGGCCCATAGGAGGGCTCATGGCTACCGGAACCGTGAAGTGGTTCAACGCTGAAAAGGGCTTCGGCTTCATCGCCCAGGACGGCGGCGGCCCGGATGTCTTCGTCCACTACTCCGCGATCAACGCCTCTGGCTTCCGCTCCCTGGAGGAGAACCAGACGGTGAACTTCGACGTCACGCAGGGTCCGAAGGGCCCGCAGGCGGAGAACGTCACCCCGGCCTAGTCGCCTGGGCCAACTCTCGCGGTTGGATAAGCAGTACCCAAGGAGCCCTGTCCTCCTCCGTGCAAGCGGAGGTCGCGGGGCTCCTGCCTTTGCCCGGCCCCCCGGTGGACGGGGGACCGGGCACACGGCAAGCCGCCCGGTCACCGTGGGCACGGTGACCGGGCGGCTTCGTGTCCGCGGTCCGCTACGGCTTGACGGCCGCCGGCGTCGTCGGAGCCGTGGGCGGCTGCGTCTCCGTCCTGGCGGTCACCTTCAGGTCCAGGATCAGGACGACGTTTTCCTTCGTGATCAGACGGAGGCGGTACGTGCCCGGGGCGACGTCCGTGGTGAACAGCTCCGGCAGCGCGATCTTGCCGTCGGCCCCGGTCGGGGCCAGGAGCAGGCTGGTCGCCTTCTTCCCGTCCTTGTCCTTGAACCACGGGCCCTTGGCCTTCGCCGGGTCCACCGGCACCCACGCGCCCGTCTCGTTCTGCTCGACCAGGCCGGCGGTGACCTGCGCCCCCTCCACCGCCTTGTCCTGGGCCGTGGCCGTCACCTCCACGCCCTTGAAGCTCGTCCCCGCCACGACCTCCAGCGGCTTCGCCGCGTCGGTGTCGGTGCGGGTCAGCTTGTCCGCGACCGGGGCCGGCTTCGCCGTGACCGTGCCGGTGAAGTTCACCGTGAGCCGGGCCTCGGTGTTGTAGGCCGCGACCCGGAGGGTGAACCCGCCCGCCTTGGCGCCGGCCTTCAGGCCGGGCAGGGCCGCGATGCCCTCGGTGTCGGTGTCGACCACCAGGAAGTTCTTGCCCTCCGCACCGATGCTGCTGCCCGTGCTGTCGTCCTTGATCTCGAAGATGACGGGCTTCGCGGCGGCCGGCTTGCCGTCGCTGAGCACCGCCTTGATCCGCGGGACCACCGTGAACGCGGACCCGGCCTCGGCCTTGAGCTCCGGGCTGCCGAGCAGCTCCAGCTTGGCCAGGGTCGGGGCCGGCGTGGGCTTCTCCGGCGTGGGCGTGGGCGTGGGCTTGGGCGTCGGGGTGGGGGTCGGCGTCGGCTTCGTCTGCGACGGCGTCGTCGTGCCGGGTTTGGTCTGCGACGGCACCCTCGGCGTGGGCAGCGTCGTCGTGGGCGGCGTCGGGTAGTTCCCGACGGGCGGGTTCGGCACCCCGGAGACGCCGCTCTCGTACTGGTGCATGTACCCGAGCACGGTGTTCACGTACTCGCGGGAGTTGTTGTAGCTGAGGATCGCCTTGTCGAGCTGCGCCGGGTCCGAGAGGTTCCGGTCGCCGGCGCACAGGTAGAGGCCCGCGCCCAGCGCCGCGTCGTAGATGTTGTTCGGGTCGCGGTTGCCGTCGCCGTTGCCGTCGGCGCCCCACTTGGCCCAGGTGGAGGGGATGAACTGCAGCGGGCCGATGGCCAGGTCGTACACCGTGTCGCCGTCCCACTGGCCCTTGTCGGTGTCGCGGACCTCGGCGAAGCCCTTGCCGTTCAGCTGCGGGCCGCGGATCGGCTTCTCGGTGGAACCGTCGGCCTTGAGCCCGTACCCGGACGCGTGGACGGACTCGACCCGCCCGATGCCCGCGAGCAGCGCCCAGGGCAGCTTGCAGCTCGGGAGCGCGGCGGCCACCGCGGTTTCGGCACGCTTGTAGGCGTCGAGGGCCGTCGCCGGTATCCCGCTGGCCCCTTCGCCCGTACCCGCGCCCGCGGTCGGCGGTACGGCCGGGTCGGCGAGCGGGTCGGGCAGGTCGAGGCGGGCGTCGCCGCGGTCGGCGGCCTGGGGGCTGTCCGGGGTGGGCTCGGACTCGCCTGCGTCGGCGGTGGACGTGTTGGTCACCACGGCGGCGGTCGTCAGGCTGGCCGCGAGCGCGGCCGTGCACAGGACCTTGCGCGAGGTGTTGACGAGGTGACGGTGAAGCGGCTTCACAGTGCGGCGATCCCCCCAAGGCGGCCGGCAGGGTATACGGCGGGTCGAGCCGTGAATATCCACTGTCTATCAGTTATTCCGAAGCGACTCGCCGTCGCCCCGGGAGATGTGACACACCATTCGTCTCGGCTTCACCGGGTCCTCACGACCGAACGGACAGAGGGCCCGAATCGGTGCCGGAAAGGTCCCAATGGCTCCCGGTTTGACCGCCCTTGCCTTCTTGCACTCCATTCGTGGCGATCGATACCGCGAACGACCGGGGCGCGTGTGAAACTGCCCGTTGACCATGATCGTTCTGGGGGAACAGAGCACACGATGAACATACGGATGACGGCCGCATCGGCCGCCATGACCCTGGCCTCGGCCCTGACGCTGACCATGACGGCCGCCATGGCGGCGTCCTCGCCCGCGTCGGGAGCCGCGTCCGCGGAGGAGCCCGACCAAGGGGACCAGGACCCTGATCCGGACCCCGGCCGGAGTGGATCACACTGCTAGATTCGGCGCCCATGACTGCCGAGGAGTACGAAGAATCGTTCCGCCAGCGAGCGGAACGCAAGCGGTCCCTGGGGGTGTTGCTGCTCATCGCGACGGGCGGGATCTGGCTGTGGCTCGCCTATCAGCTGTTCGCCCCTTTCACCCTCCACTACGGCGCGAGCAACACCGCGACGTGCGCCTCCCGCGTCTTCTACGACGAAGGTCAGTCCGGGAGGCGCAGTTACGCCGAAGCCGAGGGCGAGCGCTGCGCCGTCGCCCGGGACCCCGCCGACATGCTCGGCCTGCTCGTCGTCTCGCTGCTGCCGGCGGCCGCCGGCGGCCTGCAGTACGCCTCGGGCACCCTGACCCTGGCCCTGCGGCGGCACGACCAGGAACTGGCCGTGCTCCGGGCCCTGTCCAAGCGCTGAGTCACCGGCCCGCCGCGTGCGCGTGGACGCGGAGCAGGAGTTCGTGCAGGGTGGCCCGTTCGGCTTCGTCGAGGGGGGCCAGCAGCTGGTCGCGGACGGCCGCGGTCTCCGCGGCCAGCTCGTCCAGGAGCCGCCGCCCCGGCTCGCTGATGCTCGCCAGGACGCGGCGCCGGTCGGCCGTGTCGCGCTCCCGGTCGACGTATCCGAGCCGGGCCAGGCCGTCGAGGACCTTGACCACGTCGCTCGGGTGCACGTCGAGCCGTTCGGCGAGATCGCGCTGCGGCTGCGGTCCGTGATCGGCGAGGGCCGCGAGCACGGCCATGTCCCACAGCCGCAGACCGTGCGCGGCGAGCCGGTCGCCGACGAGGGTGCGGGCCGCCTTGCCCACCGTGGAGAGCAAGTAGGGGGTGAGGGAGGTCAGTCGGGGCGTCGAGCGCGCAATCATGCCCACATTGTAGGGTGATACCAATCATTGGTATCACCCTACTGATTGCGCGTGATCGGAGCCCGTATGGACGCCCTGCACCCCCGTCTGCTCGTCGCCCGCTTCGGCGAGACCTTCCGCTTCTACGACGCCCTGCTGCCCGGCCTGCTCGGCGCCGTCCGCACGCGCGGCGGCGCCGAAGGCCCGTACGCCTCCTGGGACGTGGACGGCCAGGGCGTGCTGGCACTGCTCGACCGCGCGGCGATGGCCGCCGCGGTGACCCCGCCCGGCGCCGGCGGCGCCTTTGGCACCTCCGGTCCCGACGACCGCACCATGCTGGTCAGCCGCGTCCCGGACGTGGACGCCGCGTACGCCGCCTGCCTG
Organism: Streptomyces sp. NPDC097981; assembly: GCF_040302565.1. NCBI lineage: Bacteria > Bacillati > Actinomycetota > Actinomycetes > Kitasatosporales > Streptomycetaceae > Streptomyces > Streptomyces sp. NPDC097981. Next base: position 864 of record NZ_JBEORW010000054.1, on the reverse strand, counting down.
GCCCGCGGCGCCGCCCCCGCGGGCCCGCCGGCCGACCGCCCGGAATGGGGCCCGACGCTGCGCAGCGCCCAGGTCCGCGACCCCGAGGGCAACCTGTGGGAGCTCCAGTCGTACTGAGCGCGGCCGCCCCTCGCCACGCGTCGCACCCGTACGCGGGGACTCCCTGTCACTAGGGTGACGGGCACGCGCGCTGCTCGCACGCACACCGCACGCGCGCCCGTCGCCCGTCGCCTGCCGGGCCGCCGAGCCGGGAGCACCCATGAGCACCGATCAGATCCGCGTCCCCGACCTGGCGGACCGCCCCCACCGGCTGACCGTCGAGCGCGCGATGCTCGCCCTCGAACACACCCTGTACGCGGCGTGGACCGAGGAGTTCGACCGCTGGTTCGCCGCGCCCGGGTCGGTCGTGATGACGGCCGAGCCCGGCGCGCCGTTCTTCTTCGAGACGGAGTCCGCCCAGGAGCGCGGCGCTCCGGCGACCAGGCATCCGCACTACGGGCGCTTCCTGCGGCTGGTGCCCGACCGGCTGGTGGAGCTGACCTGGGTGACGGGCCGGGACGGCACGGCGGGCGCCGAGACGGTGGTCACCGTCGAGCTCAGCCCCCACCCGATCGGCACCCGGCTGCGGCTGACCCACGCCGGGTTCTACGACGAGGCCGCCCGCGACAACCACGAGACGGCCTGGCAGGCGATCCTGGCCCGCCAGGACGAGGTCCTCACCGGCTCCGAGTAACGCCCCTTCCGCCCGCCGGAGCGATGTGGCCTCCCCCGCGCGGGCCTGCAACGGCATCAGCCGCGGGGCGAGTTCCACCACGTGCGGCTCCATGCCGAGCAGCCGCAGCGCGTTGGCGGCCTCCAGGCCGA
>NZ_JBEORW010000053.1:0-52053 GCF_040302565.1 Streptomyces sp. NPDC097981 | reverse complement strand
CCACGCCAAAATCCGGTGCCTCGGAGAGCAGGCCATGGCCGTCCTGAAGGGCTGGCGCCTGCTACGCAAGCTCCGCTGCAGCACCAACCGGATCACCGACATCGTGAAGGCCGTCGTCGTCCTTCACCACGCCTCAACCTGAGGTTGGAAAGGGCTCAGTGAGTCAGACGCACCAGCAGAACCACCAGTCACATTCTCACTGTCAGTAAGGCAGCACCTGAACAACCACACCGCCACCGACAAACCCAACGACACACCGGAGAAAAGGCAACCCCCACCATCGGGTGTATTCCGGGATCAGAACTCCCTCGACGAACTCGTCCAGCTTGTGCAGGTAGAGCGAGGTTCTCGGCCAGGCCCTCGGCCCCGGCGACCTCCTCGAATTCCTGCGCAGGGCTGGCCTTGACCCCGACGACGTCTGCCTCGACGACCCGCTCATCGAGTGGCGCGGCGGCGGACCAGCGGTATGGAGCCCCGGCCCCGACCAACAGTGAGATCAGCAGCAGGCGGGCCGCCACCCTCACCAATTGGCGGCCCGCACTGCTGCGCGGTCGGGGGCGCCGCCGAGCACGGCCCCAGCGACTGGGTCAGACCGCGGGCAGCGCCAAGTCGCCGATCGTCAGCCGAGGCTCGTACCCAGCGCCTGGATCACAGAGGTCCGGGTCCCTCCAAGTCCCGTAAATGCGTAGACAACAAATACAGGCAGGGGCCGGGCGGATAGATTCCGCCCGGCCCAATCTCACAGCCCATACAATCAGGCATGCGGCGTGGCGCAATTCAGAAATATGGCACCTACTCTGCCACACCTGTCTGATCCACTACTTCGACACCCGAATCCATCATACGCCGAGCGACTTGCGCCAGCAGACGATCATCCTCGATGATCAGCGTTGTGGATTCCTGCACGTCGGAGATCAGGAAAGTCTCTTCGCCGTCAATCAAAAACTTCCGGAGGATGAATCGCCCAGGAGGGGCATTCCATAGATGCTCGAATTCTGCCATGCTGGACATTATTGAGATCCTTTAATTCGGACCACGGCCGTATGGTCCACCATATCTGAACGTAGACCCGTCTCGCAATACTATCTGCGCTGATCGCTGCGGTGAGCCCAGAGATGTCTGCAGAAGTATATTTGCCCGATCCGCTTTGCTCGCGTATGGGAATGTGGGATGAGTGTGGTAGATCCACATCCTGTCAGCACCGGTGCCCATGTATACGGAGTGTTCTCCACCTGAGTACAGGTAGTACTGCCCGCCGCCCCCGTTCCTCCCGGGTCCGAGCTGGTAGACGAGTCCCCACTCACGATTAGTCGCATTTGTCAGCGCAGCCATCTCTGCGGGCGAGACGCGCCCCGATACGGGCATTCCGGTTCCGCCGGGCTCCTTAACGAGCCCTCGAAGAAGGTACGCCGTTTCGCTTGCTTCTGCAGCTACGCCCTTGGCGGCGATCGTTGAGAATCGACCGGCCGCAGCCGCTTCGGGGGCGAGGGGCCCCAAGGGGAGCGAAGCGAGCGCTGCCCCTTGCCCCGTCCCCTGGTCGAAGGCGGCACTGCTCAGGTTTACGCCGTGGTTCTCTGCGGCCTCCTTCCTCATTGCATCTCCGGCACATTCAACCTCGCCGAAAAGCTTGAATCCTCGGCAGGCGAAAGTGACCGTATCAACTATTCCGATTGAAATTCCCGCGGCATAGTCTCGATCATTTCCGAGTGGCTGAGAAACCCATTCACTGGTGCACTTTGCTCGATTACATGTGGTCTTTTTGTGTCCTGTGTATGGCCCGTTCCCCTTGGCGTTAACGTAGGTTCCCGTGGATCCGCTTTTGCCGCAGTAGATTCCACACCCCTTGTCGCTGGAGATGGGCTTTTTGTCCACAGGCTGGCCGTTGGTTTCACCGCCACCACCGCAGTACCCGTATCCGAAGCAGCTTTCGAGCCCGGTCGGGTCCATTTGCGAGATCGGGTTGCCGTTGGCGTAGGTGTAGCCGTTCATCTGCATCGGGTCGTTGATGTCGATGATCGGGTCGACCGAGATGAAGCGGCCCGTGGTGGATTCGTACTCCCGGGCGCCGATGTGTGTCAGGGCCGTGTTGGTGTCGTCGATGCCCGTGCCGAGGAAGGTGTGGCTGCCGGGCCAGTTGCCGGGCTCGGCTCCGCGGGGGTTGCCGTACGGGTCAGACTTGCGGCGGGTCACCGCCTGGCCGGCCGCCATGTCCACAGAGGTGGTGGCGGTGTTGTGGTGGTCGGCGAGCAGGGTCGACAGGCTGTGGCCCGTAGTCTTGCCGTTGGTGCGGCGGACAGTGGTGGGTGAGCCGGGGCTGCTGTAGTAGCGGGCCGCGTCCATGGCCTGGCCGGCCTTGTTGACGGTGATCTCGGCTTCGCCGAGGTAGAGGGTCCGGGAGGTGCCCTTCTCCTCGATCAGCCGGTTGCCGCCGGCGTCGTAGACGTACTTGGTCGCGGTGTCGGGAAAGTTCCACTGCTGGTTCAGCGCGTTGTCGGTGCTGCAGGTGTAGATGATCAAGTCGGTGCCGTCGGCGTCGTTGAGACCTGGGACGTCGAGGCAGTTGCCGGTCTTCGCGTTGTACAGGGACTTGTCGGGGCGCGAAGTGAACTTCTGGTACTCGTTCGTGCTGTCGCACGCCCGCAGGACTGCCTTGCCGCCTTCGGCGGTCAGGCACTTGCCGAGGGCCCGTACGGTGCCGTCGGTCATGCGCCACTGCTGGGCCTTCGTCTCCTTGCAGGACATCAGCTGGACGGGGGTACCATCCGCGGGGTTGCCGTTCTCGACGTCGAGGCACTTGCCGGACAGACCGGTCACGGCCACCGCACCGATGCCGGGGCTGCCCGCGGAAGTGAGCTTGTTGCGACGGTCCCAATTCAGGGTCTGGGTGTCACCGTCGATGCGACGGGTCGTCGTGTTGCCGGAGGCGTCGTAGGTGTAGGTGGACAGTGAGTTGACCGTGGAGCCGGGCTTGCGGGCCGTCTTCTCTACCTTGGTCAGGGCATGCGGCTGGGATCCCTCGTAGCGGTACGTGGTCTCGTCGTCGTTGGCCTTGTCGGTTAGGTCGTGGTCGATGAGCTTGGTGCGGTTGCCGATCGAGTCGAACCCGTACTCCTGCCAGAAGCCGTCACCATCAGGGCCGGGCGCGACATCGGCGAGGCTCGGGGCGGCGCACGTCTTTCCGGTCCAGGCGTTGGTGAGCTGGCCCATCGGGTTGTACGCGTAGCACTCGCGGTCGGTGGTGCCGTCGCCGCGGGTGTCCACGACGGAGGTGATGTTGCCCCCGACGTCGTACTTGTAGGAGACGTCACTAATCCGATTGGGGCCACCCGTTTCCCGGTCGCTGGTCGACTGGGTGAGCTGTCCGGTGCTCGGGTTGTATCTGTTGGTGGTCCACACGCGGTTCGGCGCACTGCCAGTGGTGGCCCGCAGGAGCTGCCCGAAGGGGCTGTAGACGGTTTCCGCGGTGTACCAGTTCAGGCCCGACAGGCTTTGGGGCATGCCGTCACGGTCATAGCGGCTGATCAGCTTCTCTGCCGCCAGGCCTCCGGGAGTGGCGGGGAGGGTTGCCGACTGGACCTTGCCCGTGGGCGTGTAGGTGGTGCTGTACGCGTAGCTGCCGGCGAGGCCCTTCGTGATGTCCTTGGTCGCGCCCGTGGCCGTGGACGTATCCGGGATCGTGATGCGCGAACCCGTGGGCCGGTACTCGGTGTCGTAGCCGGTGACCTCGGATTTGAACTGGACGCCGTCGACGTAGCGGACGGAGGCGACCGGCTTGCCCTTGGCGCCCGTCAGGGTGTCGAAGCTCCATGAGGCGATGAGGGTCCCGGTGGCGGAGTCGTCGCGGAGTTCGGTGGCGCGGCCGAGCGCGTCGTACACGGTGTACTGGGCGCGGCCGCTGGAGTCCTTGGCCCAGATCTGCTGGTCGAGCTTGTCGAAGCCGAAGGTCGACGTCCCGGTGTCCGGGTCGGTGGTGGAGATGGTGCGGCCGCGGGCGTCGTAGGCGTACGTCCACTGGTTGGCGGCCGAATCCTTGACCGAGGTCAGCTTGTTGCGGTTGTCGTAGGCGTACTCGGTCTTGTTCCAGGTGGTGCTGCCGATGTCGGTGGACGTCGCGTACTCGATGGCCTTGGTACGGCCCAGTGCGTCGGTCGAGGTCCGTGTGGTGCGGCTGCCCGGGAGGGGGATTTTTCCGGCCGCGTCCATGGAGGAGCGGGTGAGGGTCCAGTCGCCTGCGTACTGAGTGGTGGAGGAGTACTGGGCGACGCCCTGGTGCAGCGTGGTGCTACTGAGGGCTCGACCGCGACCGTCGTAGGCGGTCTGCGTGGAGTTCGGGATATCCGTCACGGAATCCGGTACGAAGATCTTCTCGTTCGGCGCGCCGTCGGCGTGGTAGCCGTTGTCGGTCTGGCGGACGGTGCCGTTCGCGTTGTAGAAGGTGTCCGTGATCAGGCGGCCTCCGCCGAGTGCCTGGCTCTGGGTCTGGCGCGGGCGGAGCAGGCCGTCGTAGATCGTGTTCGTTTTGGTGTAGGTGCCGTCGTCCTGCAGCGTGCCGCTGGTGACGATCGGAGGGGCGTCTTCCTTGATCTGGTAGCTGAAGGTGAAGGCTGCCTTGTCCGTGCCCGGCTTCTGCGACGGCGTGTATACGGCGGTGGTGCGGCCCAGTGCGTCGTACTCGGTGGTGACCTTGCGGCCGTTGGCGTCCGTGGTCTCCACGGGCGTGCCGCGACCAGGTTCGATCTTGGTCGTGGTGGTGTGGCCGAGCGCGTTGGTGCTGGTCACGGAGAACGCGGGGCCGGTGGCCGGGGTGTAGGCGGTGGTGAGCGGGTTGCCGGCGGCGTCGAGCACCTTGACGGGGCGGCCGAGGTCGTCGTAGTCGGTGCGTGTGGTGGTGATCCAGCTGGTACCGGCCGCGTCGTTCGTCTCGACCTGCCGGGCGAGTCCCTTGGTGGGCGCGGTGCCAAAGGCGTCGAGCGCGTCGTAGGAGGTGCGGGAGGCGGAGACCAGCGCGCCGGTGTCCTTGTGGGCGCAGTCGCCGGCGGTGGTTTTGAGGTCGCTGGGCAGGCCGATCAGGTTGTTGGTGGGGTTGTGGACGTAGGAGGTGGCCGTGCAGGTCTGCCCGACGATCTTCCCGTCGGGCTCGACCGCTTCGGTCTGGGCCGTCTTGACGAGGCCGTAGACGTCCTCGTGCTCGTAGAAGGTGCGTTTCGTCCGTGTTGCGCTGCCGCTGATCGTTTCGATCGTGTCCGTGCGCGCGGTGCCGGAGCGGTACGCCTCCAGGTCTGTGGTGCCCGATCGCTTACGCGTCGCGGTCTTCTGGCTCCACGGCTCGGTGAGCACGCGGGAGACGACGCTGCCGCCCGCCTTCTCGTACGTGATGGTCTCGAAGGCCTGTCCCTGGTACTGGCGCAGGTCCTTGCCGAAGTCCCGGGTGCCGGTGGAGTCCTTGACCGTGATCTCGGCGCGGCCGGCGTCGCCGGACATGCCGCGGAAGTAGCGGGTCAGGCTCTGCGACTGCTCCGTCGCCTGAGGGCCGCCCGGGTCGGACTGCACGCCCCGGGTGGTCACCACCTCGGCGTAGCCGCGCCACTGGTTGTAGGTGCGCAGCTCGGGCTTGGTGAACTCGTCGTCGTCCTTGGCCCAGGCGGCGTCGCCCTTGTACTCGTAGGCGGTGGTGACGTCGGGCTGGCGGCCGACGCGGTCCTTTTCGGTGACCTTGTCGACGACGTACTTGTTGAACCACTCCAGCGGAGGGTTGTCCAGGTCACCGTCGGGGGACCAGTGGGCGGGGAAGCAGCGGGTGGTGTTCTTGTCCGGCGCGGGGTGGGCTCCGCCGACGGGGCAGGGCGCCGAGTAGTCGACCTTGGTCTCGCCGCCGGTCTCGCTGCGGATGGTCTCCACCCGCAGCCGGTCGAAGCCCGGGGTCTTGTCCGTGGAGCTCGTGGCTACCCGGTTGGGCATGTCCACGGCGTTGGCGATGAAGGACACGGGCGGAAGCGGATCGCTGGGGTTGCCGTTTGCGCCGTAGCCGGTCCGGGTGATGGACTCCAGCCACAGCGGAGGGTGCGTGTCGGTGCGCTGCTTGGGGAGGGACTGGGCCAGCGACCACTGGTCGACCTTGGACAGTGCCGTGGAGCCGGGGGTGCGCTGCGCGTAGGTGGTGACGCCGGTGAGTCGCTTGCGGGACCAGAAGGTGGGCGAGCCGATGTAGCAGTTTTCGGCGTCCGCCTTGCAGTTCAGGGTGGACGGGGTGTCCCACCATGCCTGCTTGTCGCCGTAGTTCTTGGACTCGAACTGGGTGTCACCGCACTTGACGCTGCCTTCCTCCTTGCAGCGCTCCGCGACGGTGAAGTCGACGCGTCCGGCCGGGGCGCCCGCGAGGTTGTCGGAGCGCAGGCCGTAGAGGATGCGGACCGGGTAGCCGCCGCGGGTGTAGCCGACCTTGGCTGGGTCCTTCTCCTTGTACGCCTCGTTCCTGGCGTAGCGGTTCGCTTCCTTCGCCCAGTCGATGATCATGGCGTTGCCGTGGACGTCCTCGACGTAGTCGAGGTTCCAGCGCCACGCCTGCTGGCAGGCGGAGTCCGCGAAGGCGTCTTTGTGGCAGGGCTCCCCGGTGTGGTTGCCGAAGACCGGAACGGTGAAGACAGACTCTGTGCTGGTCCGCGCGTCTTCGCCGTGAGCACCGATCGACTGGCGGCCGAAGTGGTATCGGCTGCCGTCGCGGGCTGTGACGACCCAGTACTCGCCGTCCTGCGCGCCGTTGGTGGCGCCGGTTTTGCGCTCCACCTTGGAGCCGTCGTCGGAGGCTGGGATCCACTGCCCGGTGGTGTCGTCGTGGACGAGTTCGGTCGTCGTTCCGCCGAGTGACATGACCACGCTGTCGCCGGCCCAGCACAGGTCGGACTTCTTCTTGTCGCTGGTGTTGTCGTTGTTCGGTGCGCTCGGCTTGGCTTCGCGGTCATCGGCGCAGGAGCGGTAGCGGCGCTCGATGAAACCGGGGTTGTAGTCCCAGCCGTCGCCGATCCAGGATGCCTGGCCGTTGGTTGCGGACGTCTTGCCGTCGACCGCCTGGGAGGAATACGAGAACGCGATCTGCGGTGCCGGGCCCGCGGGAGGCGCCGGGATGTTCAGCGGGTAGGACCATGAGAAGCCGCCGCCGCTGCCACCTGCCGTCCAGGAACCGGAAGGTGACAGAGGGGTCGCCTTGTAGTTGCCGCCGGCTCCCGAACCGCTGTCGGAGGCGGCCAGAACCACTGGGCCTCCCCCGCCGACCGCCATGGTCCGCAGCCCCTGGCTCGGCGCTGTCGCCGGATCGACCGTGGCACGGACCGTTCCGCCGGCGGTGTCATTGGTGTTCGGAATGTCCTTGGCCACGGAGCATTCGGGGAGGGTCGGCGTTGTGAGGAAGCACTGCGGAAGCTGCTTCAGAGCCAGCCGGGTCGACCACTCGGTTCCGTAGAGGTCCTTGAACTGCTTGTAGTCCAGTTGGACGTCGACCGGGGTGGAACCGCCAGAGGGCGGCGTTACCGTGATGATCGCGCCGTCGACATCCGCGGCTTCCGTCGCCGTGCGCGCTTCGACCGCCACCGACCACGTGCCCGACGGGGCAGGTGGTGTCGGGTTGGTCTGCGTGGGAGATGCCTTGCCGATACTGACGGGCAGTGTGCCGGCCTGGACCAGCTGATTGCCTGAGTCCGCGGTCAGGGCGACGGGGGCGGACCCGGCGCTTGGCGGAGTGACCTTGGACGGTTCGTAGCCGGGAGGCGGCGGCGCCGCCACGCCGTCCCAGCCTTCGAGCTTGGCCGCGGCGACTTTGTCCAGCTTGGCCTTGAGATCCGGCTGCAGATCAGGGAGCTGGACGCCGCTGCGGTTACCCGGCGGCACGGCCCATGCCTGAGTGGGCAGCAGGGACGAGACGAGAAGCACGGACAGTGCGATGCCTGTCCGCCCGGCAAGGCGCGCGCGTGTTGCGCGCGCCTTTCTATTTCCGGGCAGGCGGAAATTATGCGCCGAGAACGGCGACATGTGGACCCCCCCACGAGCTGCCGCCGCGGCTATGGCACACGGGCGGCAGGAAACTGACAATGAGCCAGCTGATTCTGTGGCCAATGAAGGCGAAAAGCCATGGTTCCCAGATCCGATGTGGGCTTTGTCACCCTACGCGCCTCATATCGCCTGATAACCGGTGCAAACCTGCCCTAAATGCCAATCCAGCGACGTGGTTCCGGAGTGACGATGTCGGAGGGATGGTTCATGCTCGGCTCGCGCATCCTGTGCGTGAAAGGCGGGCGGGGAGCTCGCCGTTCATCTTTCGGGCGAGCAGCCAACAATGACGCGTGAGTGCCGAGGGTCGCGGAAATCCGCGCCCTGAGGGGGGAGAAGTACAGTCATGTCTGTCAGCGAATCCGTGGACCCGAGTCCACCAACAGCCGCTGAAAGTGATGCAGTTGTTGTGCCTCCGCGCCCTTGGTTCCGGCGCCGCCGGAGCCTGAGCGGCCTGGCCGCACTGCTCGCGGTCGCCGTCGCGGTACCAGTTGGCGTGCACCTCGGGGCGGGACGGCCCACGACGCAGGGGACCCGCGACGAGGCGAACATCGCCGCACCGCAGGCCCGGAGGCTGGCTGACGAGAGCGGCAAGGAAGTCGAGGTCACGGCCGAGCGCAGCGCAAACACCACCACCTGGGCCCAGCCGGGAGGCTCGTTCCGGAAGAAGGTGTACTCCGCCGCCATCCGGGCGAAGGTGGACGGGCAGTGGAAGCCGATCGACACCCGCCTGGAGCGGGTGGAGGGCGGTTTCGCTGCCAAGGCGGTCAACGGCCGAACCGTCTTCAGCGCCGGCACCAAGCGTGCTTCGCGAGGGGTGACGCGGGCGTCTCTGACGCGGGCGTCTCTGACGCGGGCGTCGTTGACGCAGGACACGCCCGGTACGGCCTGGACCGACCTCGTGCGCATGAACACGGACGGCCACGATCTCGTGGTGAGCTGGCCCGGAGCCCTGCCCGAGCCGGTCATCGACGGATCCCGGGCGCTGTATGAGAACGTCCGTCCCGGCATAGACCTGCTGCTGACGGCTCAGGACGGCGGCTACTCCCACGTCCTGGTGATCAAGGACAAGCAGGCTGCAGCCGACCCCCTGCTGGGTGAGCTGAAGTACCGGCTGGCTTCGCCCGACCTGACGTTTCAGCTGGATTCCGAGTCGGGCGCGGTCAGCGCACGCAACGACACTGGCGAGGAGATAGCGGGCTCCCCGTCCCCACTGATGTGGGACTCCTCCGGCAAGGTCACTACCACCGACAACGAGCCGGCCTGGAAGGCGACCGAGCTCTCCAAGCAGCACCCCGCCCTGGGCCTGCCCGGGCTGGCGGGCGCGGAGGGCGCCCGCGTAAAGGTCGCAAAGGCCGCGCTGGCCGACGGAGTACTTTCCCTGACACCAGACGGCTCACTGCTCAACGCACCGGAAACCGTCTACCCGGTCTTCGTTGACCCCTCCTTCAAGGGACACAAGCACGCTTGGACACTGCTGTACAAGACGGAGGGAAACTCCAGCTTCTACAACGGGCAGAACTACAACGCGAGCGGCACCAACGAAGCCCGTGTGGGATACGAGTCCACGACAGGCGGCACATCCCGGTCTATTTTCAATTTTGACTTCGGCGGCGAGCTGTACGGTGCTGCCATCGAGTCGGCCGCCGTCTACGCCCTACAAACGTACTCGTGGTCCTGTGACCGCAAGGCGATGGACATCTACTCGACCCCGTACATCACCTCGTCGAGTACGTGGAACAACACCAACACCGGCGCCTACTGGAACCGGAAGGTCGCCACAGAGATGGCGGGCTATGGCTACAACAGCTCCTGCCCTGACAACTGGATCGCCCCCGACATCAAGGGACTGGTCACCGACGCCGCGAACAGCGGTTGGGGCGCGCTGTCGCTGGGCTTCGCCGCCCCGAACGAGTCGGACTCGTACTACTGGAAGAAGTTCATCGCCAACGGCGAGACCGCCCCGTACGTCGACATCGTCTACAACCACCCGCCGGACATCCCGATCGCCGCGAACATGCAGACCTTCCCCGGCGGCCCGTGCCTGACCAGCGGGGCCGGAACCAGCATCGGCAAGACCAACGTGACCTTCCAGGTCAAGGCCAATGACCGCGACGGCGTCGAAACCCTCAAGACCGTCCAGATCGAGGTGTGGGACGCCGCCAGCGGACAGCAGATCTACAACCAAACGCCCACGCCCAACAGTGACGGCGTGGTCACCGCGGAAGTCCCCTGGGACAAGTTCACCTCGGGTCGCAAGTACTACTGGCTCTCCCGCACAGTTGACAAAGACAACTTGGGATCAACCGGCAGTGGTCCCCTGGACTCCGGCAGCAGCGGCTGGTGCACGTTCACCGTCGACCACGTCGCCCCGCCCGCTCCTACCGTCAGCTCCGTCCAGTTCCCGCCGCCCCCCGAATGGAGCGTCGAGTACGCCGGGACGAAGGACCAAGCGGTCGACGTTCGTGGCAGCGGCGCCAAGGCCGAGGAAATCCGCGAGTACCAGTGGAGCCTGAACCGACCCCTGTTCGACCAGAAGGCCACACCGACCAGCGGTGACCTGGCCACCCTCAAGCTCCAGGTCGACACCACCGGCCCCAACACCCTCTACATCCGAACCGTCAGCAAGGCGGGGAACATCTCCCCACACACCGCGTACCTCTTCTACGTCAAGCCCAAGGCAGGCCAGGACGGCCCCGGCGACGTCAGCGGCGACCGGCACCCCGACATCCTCGCCATCGACAAGGACGGCAACCTGCGCACCTACGCCGGCGACGAGAAGGGCGACACCGACGCCTACCTCCCCGGTGCCGTCGACAACGGCGGGCCTGCCCCCGCGGGCTACTGGAAGGACCCGGTGACCGGCAAGTCGGCCCTCATCGCCCACTCCACCGACTGGTACCCGGGTGACGGTCTCACCGACCTCGTGGCCCGGATGCCCGACGGCAAGCTGTACGTCTACCCAGGGATCGGCACAGGCCAGTTCGACATCAGCCGCCGCATGGAGGTCCTCCTCCCCGCGAGCGCACCCGACCCCGCGACGTTCCGCCAGATCGTCGCCACCGAAGACGTGACCGGAGACGGTCTCCCGGACTTCTTCGCCATCGACACGGCCGGCGGCTTCTGGGCCTTCTCCGGCTACACGGGATCGAGCTTCGTCTCGTACAAGAAGATGGCCGCCAACTGGGCGCCCCGCGACATCGTCGGCGTACGCGACGTCAACGGCGACAAGATCCCCGACCTCCTCTTCCGAGATGACGCCAACCACGACCGCGGACTCGTCCTGCGCAAGGGCAAGGCGGGGACGAACGGCGGCGTGGACCTCACCTCGCTCGAGTCCGCGGCCAAGTCCGAAGGCGGCGCGGACAGCACGTACGCCACGACCGGCTGGAGCCGCGCCGAAGTTCCCATGCTCCTCGGATCGCCGGACACCAACGGAGACGGCATCCCGGATGTCTGGTCCGTGGACACACTCGGAAACCAGTGGCTCTTCTGGGGCGGAGCCTCCGCGCTCGGAGCAGCGGCCGGCCGCGACGAGGACGGCTGGAACACCTTCCTCGCCATCGGTTAACTCCCACAAAGCCAACAGCAACGCCCATGACGGCGCCCGGCCAAGACCTCCTGGCCGGGCGCCGTACAGCTGCCGCGACAACCGACGCTCCCCCGCTCCCTTTCAATCCCGGAGGACCACTTCTTAGAGGTCATCTCATTTGGTGAGTCTGCGGTAGCAGATGAGGGTGCAGGCGATGCTGGTGAAGGCGAGGAAGTGTTCGGCTTTGCGTTCGTAGCGGCGGTGGAGGCGGCGGCAGCCGGCGAGCCAGGCCATGGTGCGTTCGACGACCCATCGGTGACGGCCGAGCCGCTGCGAAGACTCGATGCCCCTGCGGGCTATGCGGTGCTTGATACCCCGTTCGCGTAACCATTTGCGCAGGTGGGCATAGTCGTAGCCCTTGCCCGCGTGGAGCTTGCCGGGCTTGCGACGTCGGCGCCCGCGGCGGGAGCGGATGGGCGGTATGCCGCGGACGAGAGGCTCGAGGGCCTGGCTGTCGTGCAGGTTCGCGCCCGAGATTCCGACGGACAGGGGCAGACCGGTCCGCTCCGTAATCAAGTGGATCTTCGAACCGAACTTGCCCCGATCGACAGGATTCGGACCCGTCAGCTCCCCCTTTTCAGGGCCCGCATGTTCACCGAGTCGATCGCACAGCGCGACCAGTCCAGCTCACCTCGAGCACCGAGCTCGTCGAGCACCAGACGGTGGAGCTTGGCCCACACCCTGGCCTTGCTCCACTCGGAAAAGCGCCGGTGAGCGGTCGCCCCCGATGGCCCGAACGAAGCCGTAGGCAGCTGTTGCCAAGTGCAGCCCGACGTGGCCACGAACACGATCGCGGCGAGCACTTCCCGGTCACCGTGCCGGCGCCGACCACCACCCTGAGGCCGCGATGGCGCCTCCGGCACCACCCGCTGGAACAGCACCCACAACTCATCCGGCACCAGCCGCTCAACGATCCCCGTCACGACCGACAGCCTACCCAGTCACCCAAATGAGATGACGTCTTAACCGCGAGCAGCTTCATGGCCGTCCTCTGCAGCCCCAGATCGTCACGGGCATCGCCGAGCGTGGGGTGGTCAGTCCGACATGTGGCGGGCGTAGCGTTCGTGGGCCGACTGGCGTGTGCAGCCCAGGGCCGTACCGATCGCATCCCAGGACACCATCGCCTCGCGGGCCGCACGGACCGTGCCGATCGCCAGTGAGGGAGTCGTGTCCTGGAGGCGGGCGACGGCGCGCCGTGACTACGACGTCGAGATCCTCTGCTGCCACTTGACGCTCTCCTAGAAGGGTCCGACTGAGATCAGCCGGGGGTGCCGAATCGTGATCCACGAGGATTTCGATCACACATACGATGCCGACATGATCACCGCATCCGTGGACACCACCTCACAGAGTTACGCCATCGGTCAGGTGGTCGGAGTCCTGTCCGTCGCCATTGTCGCCATCGTGCTGCTCTGGCGCCTCACCCGCTCCTGGCGCACACCGTCGACCCCGGCAGGCGGCGATCCCGCCGGGACCCTGCGCGAGGAGAGGAAGCGGCGCCTGCTCATCGTCGGTGTGACAGTGCTGATCGCGGGAGGCGCGGGGGTGAAGGCCGCGGCCTCATACAACCCCGAGCCCCGGGCCTCCGAGTCGGTAGCGACCGGGCCCGTTCCCGAGGGCCAGGGTGCGCCGGCGGGCACGCCGCGTTCCGTCGTCCTGCCGGACAGCTTCGCGGACTTCCAGCTGATGACCGGTGAGGCCGCCGCTCGGACCGAGGCCGCGATGCTGGCGGGCCGCAAGCTGCCTGAGGGTTGGAAGACCGGCTTCTACGACAAGGACGGGGACGACGATTTCGACCTGCTCGTCTCCGTCCGCAGCGCGGAGTGGGACCCCAAGATCGTCAACGAGAAGGCCACCAAGTCGATCACGCAGGAGTTCCGCGACTTCTTCGCCGGCGCGAAAGCCCACGACGTAACCCGCTTCGAGCCGGGCCCGTACGGCGGAGGCCTCAGCTGCGGCCTTGCCCAGGGCCCTGACGGCGACCAGGCCATGTGCGCCTGGAGCGACGCCACCACCTTCGCCGCGGTCCGGATCGTGCACCCGACCACCCTCCCCGACGCCGCGCAACTCGCCCTCACACTCCGCAACACCGCCACGCACTGAACACACCGCCACGACGCGCCTACCGCCGAGCCCTGGACGTCAACGCGCACTATCGCGATGTTCACGTCCACCGACAGCACCACCACGTCCGCCACCGACGGGGAACAGCAGATCCTTCAACCGAACTGCAAGGTCATCCACGGCTCCGAACTGTCAGCCCAACCACCCGGACGGACAGCCATTTTCGGGCGACCTCGCCAACACCTGTCACTGTCTCCGCCGTTACTCACCGTGGCCAGATCACAGAACCTGAGCCAGAACCCCTAGAAGTAAACAAAGCCACTCTGGGGTACCTACGGGCCCGGGGTCAGGCCTTGATCTTATTGAGGAGCATGAGCAGGCTCAGGTGCGCTTCTCGGGCGGGAGGGCGGACATGGCGGTGGTGGTGGTGTGTGCGAAGGCGTTCCGTACCCCCGACGCGGTCAGCAGTGCCGGCAGTAGAGCCTGAGGCCGCCACCGCTGCCAACAGCTTCTTGCGCCAAGCCGGCTACACCGGTGAGGACGGCCAGGGGGTTGTCGTCGGTCATCTCGTCGCCGTCCTCAACCCAGAGCCTTGCAGTCCAGCGGGCCGAGAGCCCGCGCAGCTGGCTGAGTGTCGCTTCGGCGAGGGCATAGGTCAACTGTTCGGAGACGGCAAAGACCCCCGAGCCGTCGTTGACGACATCCGCGACGTAGTGGGGCCAAGAACGCCGGTTGAGTTCTTCCTGGGACGGGAGGTCAGGGGAGGGAGCCTCGAAGTACATCTCCCATTCGACCACGGCGTCATCTGGGTAGAAGTCCTTGCAGACCACTGATGGCAGTACATGTCCGGGACCGCGGTTTCGCGTTGCGGCGGCCGTGGCATCGTCGGGTGCGATGAAGAAGGCTATAGCGATGGTCACTGCCGCATGGTTCCAGGCAAGCGGCACCAGTGCAGCTCACCGCCAGGTGTTGGTGTCCACGATCTCGCCGGTCTCCAGGTCGATGCGGCCCTGGAAATCACCCGCATTCCGCGTGACCATGATCAAGAGCGGTCGGCCGTCCTGCGGCACAGCGAGGTAGAAGCCGTGCACATCGCTCGGCGTGCACACCAGGCCGCGCGGCGGATTCAGCCGGAACCGCTCCGAGCCGTCCGCCCAGAAGACCACCGCATTATCCGACGGGGTGAACGGTGCAGTGTTGATGGCTTCCACCACCACGACCAGCGTCTCATCGTACTCCCGCCACGCCATGACATCCTGCGGCGGACGGTCGTACGACTTCTCGGCGCACCCCGCCGGGCCACTCCACCGGACCGTGGTATCGCCCGGGGCCCAGGTGACCACTACGCCGGAATCTCCTTCTGTCACTCGGAGGATCTCCGTGGGCTTGCCGACTGGTATCAGCCGGGATCGGTCATCGAATTCCATGATCTCAATCTGGGTCCTGCCGCCGGGTAGCCGGCCCAGCCTCGGGTCCATCTGGGGCCCGATCATGCTCTCCTGAACGAGGTTCGGTCACCGCCAGAGACGCGGTACCGGGGCAGGAGCGAGACCTCCGACCACGCCCAACTCGCCGCGCCCGCCGACCTCGGCACGATGATGGGCACGGGGAGCCGGGTTGCGGGGCGATCGGGAGCTGCGGTGGAATCGGGGCGGGCTGCGCGGCGGAGGACTGGGGCCCGGACGGAGGATCGGTTCATGGACGCGAGGACCGCACTGGACAGTGTGCTGCAGCAGGCGCACGTGGTCCGGGTGGGCTCGGTCGGCGAGCTCGGGATGGATGGGGAGATCCAGGTGGATCTCTGCGATCCGGCGGAGTCGGCGCAGCTCAGGACGGCGATGGCCGTGGATTCGCTGCCCGGGATCCACTGCATGTGCCTCGGGGATGTCCGCTTCGAGTTGTTCGACCGGGACGGTGGGCGGCTCGCAGTCGTCGTGCTGCACCACGGGGCGACATTGAGGTGGGGGCAGTGGGACGGTGACGCGGTCCTCGCTGACGGCCGCCTGCTGCTGGACTGGCTCGACGGGCACGGAATGCCAGGTCCACTGCAGCAGTTCGAAGCCGACCGGCTACGGGCGCAGGAGCAAGCCGCAGAGCAGCGCAACTGGCTGGCCGCGATGCCCACCGGACTGGAGGGGACCGCAGGCCGGATCCTCGGCCTCTCCCGGACCGGCGGCGCGGCCTCCCCTGAACTGCTCGCGGAACTCACGAACCGGCTGCAGCTGGCGCTCCCCGACCCGGTGGAGCGGGTGCTTGCCCTGCTCGACTGGTACGGATCCGGCAGCGGGCGCTGCTCCGGCTACCCCCTCCACGAGGGCGTGCCCGGCGAGCTGCTCGGCAGGGTACCGATCGCCGACCTGCTCGCCGCCCTGGCCGACCCGCGGGCTGGAGAGCGACACGACGCCGGGACCGTGCGGCATCTGGTGGGCTGGAAGACCCGCCCCCGCCAGAAACGGGACGTCGCCCGCCTGCCCGAACCACTGCGCGCCCGCCTACTCGCACACGCCCGCCACTCCGGAGACCCCGACAAAAAGAACCGTGCAGAACGATGGCTGGCACCCCCACGAGCCTGAGTCCGCCGCGTATGGCTGGCCCCGCCAGCCGAATACTCCGCCCACCCGCACCGACATGACGAATTCAGATTCAGCGGCGGGCCCGCACTCAGGCATGCAGATAACCACCCAGGGCGACACCAGCCGCATGCGCGCTCCCCGGCCGGGGAAGTGGCCTGTGGTCCCCGACCCCGCTGACGATGCAGTCATACGGCCACGGCTTCATGGCGAGGAAGAGTGATCGACAGATCCGCTAGTCGAGCTTTCCCTGACGGATGGTCCGCACGGCGAGTACAGAGTTCATGGGTTCGATGAGTTGTTCAACGGCGACATCCACGAGGCGCGCTGGGGCATCCCCGTGCAGCAACGCACTCACGTACTCAAGGGCCTGCGATGGAGAGAGCAACGGCAGCCTCTGGCGCAGGATGGGCACCGCACGAATGCGCCCCAATACGGCGGCGGCTTCGCGTATCTCATCGTGTAGATCGTCCACAGGAGTGCGGATGGCCAGCCCGCGGATGCGAACACGGTAGTCAGCCTCCCAGCCTCCGACTCTCTCGGAGACAGCCCCAATTTGGTGCAGCCCTCCGTCGATGCGGTCGACCAGGTAAGGGCCGTGACCGATCAACATGGAGCCGGGGTTCCGGGTGCGCGCGTACTCCTCGGACTGCCAGTAGACCTTCCACACCAGCTCGTGTTCCCTTACCTCCAGCACTGTTGTGCGCAGTGGCTCCACGCCCAGAGCCGCCCACTTCTGGTTCTCTCGGACCAGCTCTTCCTCGACGATACGGACTGCGGTCTCTCGCTCGATCACGTGTGCAGCATCAGCTGTAGATCAGAAGCTGGCCAGCAAGTTCTATTGATCCGAAATAGTTCGGGTTCTGGGTCGTTGGTAGGGTGTGAGTGATCTGGTAGGTGACGCGCGGCATCTGTCGCCGTCGGCGTAGGAGGCCCTTCGGTTGCGGGTGGTGGCCGCGTTGGTGGCGGGGCGGGACCGTGAGGATGTAGCGGCGACCAGGACCCCGCCAACCCGAACAACGTCATCCTGGTCTACTCGGGCCGCTCCCAGTCCAAGAACACCAACGGCGGCGGCGCCAACGACTGGAACCGCGAGCACGTCTGGGCCAAGAGCCACGGCGACTTCGGCACGGCCACCGGCCCGGGCACGGACCTGCACCACCTGCGCCCCGAGGACGTCACGGTCAACAGCACCCGCGGCAACAAGGACTTCGGCATGGGCGGCAGCCCGGTCGCCGAGGCCCCCGGAAGCTTCACCGACTCCGACTCCTTCGAGCCGTGCGACGCGGTCAAGGGCGACGTCGCGCGCATGCTGCTCTACATGGCCGTGCGCTACGACGGCGGCGACGGCTTCCCGGGCCTGGAGATGAACGACAAGGTCACCAACGGCACCGCCCCCCTCTTCGGCCGGATCAGCCTGCTGAAGCAGTGGAACCAGATGGACCCGCCGGATGCCTTCGAGCAGCGCCGCAACCAGGTCATATTCGACACCTACCAGCACACCCGGTCTGGGTGTGGAAGGAGCCGTACCAAAGGCAGGGGACCTCGGCGATGTGGACTTGGTCGGTGCGGCCGTACCGGGCGACGCGCGTGGTCGTGAAGGTGGCGGTCTCCGCGAGTTCGTCGGGCGTGCCGAGCCTGGCGCCCTTGAGGCGGGGGCGGCCGCGCTTCCTGGTCGGCGCTGGTGCGAGGCCGAAGAGCACGGCGCTGGCCGGCAGCCGGGTGGTGAGGGTGATCGCCTCGGGCAGGTGGCGCAGGGCCCTGCCGTGGTAGGCGGCGTCGGCCACCACGTGCAGGGGCTGGTTCAGGCACACGGCCAGCAGTTTCACCATCGACGCGGCCAGTTCGACCTTGGATGGTCCGGTCTTGGGCCGCCACAGCCGGGCCATCACCGGCAGGCACACCGGCCGGGTGAGGAACGGCAGTTCCACGATGATCCCGACGACCACGAAGCACGTTCCGCGCCCGACCGGTTTCGGGCCCCTGGCGGCGCCGTCGTGCTGCCACGCGGCACCGAATACCTTCTTCCCGCTCCGCTTGAACAAAGTGTCGTCGACCGCGACCGTGATCGCCGCGCCGTGCGCCAGCAGCGTTCTGACGATCAGACGGGCCAAGACGATCCCCAGGATGTTGACGTTCCAGCGCGTCCGGGAGAAGAAGGCATGGGCCCGGTCGTGCGGCCAGGCGCGGGCCAGGCCCGCCCCGGTCAGCATCCCGGTCACCGTGCCGGCCCCGGTCTGCGCGACCAGCCCCGTCACCATCGCGGTGAACGTCGTGAATCCCGGCGTGGTGAACACACGCAGCTTCCCCAGCACCGCCAGCAACGACGCCGGCACCGTCACACTCACGGGCATCGGCTTCCCCTCCCCGGGCGTGGTCGCCACAACGCCGATGCTGCCGACGCTCCGGCCCGCCACGGGCGCGAACAACCGGCCCGTCACCCGCCCGGGTGGGAGCTGCTGTCCGCCTCCCGCGCCCCCGACCGCTACCAGCGCGGTCCGAACAAACCACGCCGCCGCGACGGCTGCTCGGGGAAGGCAACCTCGAAGTGGAAGCCGTCGTCGCCGACCGCGCCCCGCAGCATCCTCAACACCGCCTCGGGATCGTCGTAGGGGCCGTTGACGAAGAAGGGCTTGCCGTCCCGGCCAAAGCCGATCGAGCTGGGGCCCGCAGGTTCGCCCAGCAGCACGGCAGCCTGCGTGAACTCCTCAGCGAGCTCGCAATCGGGTTCGAACCCGAAGCCGCGCGCGTAGGCGTCGGCCCCGAACACCAGAGCGCGGGCGAGGTCGGCCGGAACCTGCACATGCCCCTCGAAGGCGCTGAAATAGAGCCCCCGGTGCCCGACCAGCCGACTCTCACCCATCGGCTCCGGGGCGAGCACGTTCTTCACCCCCAGACACCACACATCCAGCAAGAACCCCGCGACCTGCGCCTTCGTGGAACGCGTGCTGTCCGCGGCGACAAGTACCGCGATCAGGCCGCGTACCTCCTCCGCGTCAAAGGCCCCGGGATCAAGGCCCGCCCACTGCGGCGCACCCTCAAGATCCACACTCCGACTCCAGCCGGCGTTCACCCAGCAACGAGGCTCGCCACGACCCGGCCCCGAGGCCGCGACCGCGCCGTTCAGCACCCCGACAACGTCTGAGGCGCTCACTCCCACCGCCCTGGCGATCGCCTTCGCCGACCGACCCTGCTGATCAAGGAACCGCACCCGCGCAACAAGCAGCTCATCCACAGCCGCACCCTACGGCCAACGCCAAGCACCCAGGACCCGAACGCCAGCAGTCACACCCACCCGAGCGACCCTGCGAAAACTGCGAAAGTCGAGAGCACAACCGCAACCCGTTCATCGACCACCCGGAGTGGGTCGACTCCATCTGGTAGCAGCCCGGGTGCGCTCGGCGTGCTACTTGACGTAGATCTCGTCGAGGGTGTCGATGACCCCCGCCGCGTTCAGGTGGTAGCGGAAGGGCAGGCCCTTGTCCGGGTGGGTGTCCAGCCACCCGGTCAGCTCGCTGGTGGAGATGGGCTTGCCCATCACCTCCGAGGGGAGGATCGGTGCCGTCGCGGTGATCTTGGCGGTCTCCGAGATCGGGATGTACGTCCACGCGCCCGACGGTTCGAAGCGCCCGGGGCAACCGTACGTGCCGTGCTGGACGATGAGACTGGTCATACCGCCTTCGGGCGTGTAGCGGTGCACGGCGATCGTGTCGGGCGAGACCGGCATCCTGTGGTCGGCGCCGCAGGACGGCGCGGGGGGCGGGGCCGGGGCGGGTGGATTCTTCCCCGCCGGGGTGGCGGTCGCCGAGGGCTTGGGCGCCGCGCCGGTCTTCGAGGGGGCCGGCACGGCGACCGTGGCGCCGGCGGTGGGCGGGGCCGTGGCGGTGGGCGGGGCCGGTGCGGCCGCGGTGGGCTTCGCGTCCGGCGCGGCCAGGTCGTCGTCGTTCTGACAGGCGGTGAGCGCCAGCACGCCGCACACCGCCAGGGCGGCCATGGCCGCCTGTCTCCGAACCGCTCTCATGGTCTTCTCCCTCTCCCGGATTCCGGCGTCGCCGCACCGTAACCCCCCAGATCCAGCCGGGGCGACGGCCGGACGCGGTTCGTCACCGGGCCGGGATCCCGTTGTTGCGGAGTGCGGACCTCCGCCCCCGCCCCGCGAACGCCCGTGACCGCCCACCCGGTCGGGGGCAGGGGGCCAGACCGCCGGCGAGGGAACTGGAACTGCGGCCAGGCGGCCGCATGATGGACGGGTACGACGTGGCCCAGCACGGCTTGGCGTCGGTGTTCTTCGCGGTGATGAGCAGGTGCTCGCCCCGCTCCCCCGGAAAGCGGTGCAGCACGGAGTAGGACATCTCCGTGCCGTCGCACTGGCGGACGTCGGCGGCCGGCTTGGCGGCGACCTTGGCGGCGACGGCCCCCGGGGTGTGAGCGGGGTGGCCGGGGTACGACGGGGCGGAGGTCGCCCTGGGCTGCTCGGGGTACGACCTGGTGGGTTTCGGCTTGGGGGTGGGCATGGGGGTGGGCTTGACGGTCACGGAGCCCTCCTGGTGGGCCATAGCGCGGGGCACCGTCCCGTCCGTGCCGCCGGCGCCGCCGGTAGCGGCCATGGCACCACCGACGGCGGTCAATGCCAGAGTCAGCGCGGCAGTGGCGGCCGCGGCGGCCGCCGCGGTGGTGCGAATACGAGAGGTACGCATGACCGGGCTCCCTGGGGAAATGTGCGGATCTCGCGGTGCGTTCCCCGCGAGGTGCTTAGCCTTGCCGGGCCCGCTATGTCCCGCTCAAATGCGGCTGATGCCCCGCTCACGTCCAACGGCGCTCCGGTCCCGAGCCGCCGGTCGCGCCGACGCACGATCACGGGCGGGCCGTGAGCCTCTCCAGCGCCGCGTCGTACCGCGCCCGGAACCCCTCGTCCGCCGACACCCGCAGCAGCGCACCGAGTGCCCGGACCACGCCATCGTCGTAGCCGGACGACTCCGCTTCCCGGGCCGCCAAGTCGAGCTGCCGGATGCCCTCGGCCTTGTCCCCGAGCCCCAGCAGCGCCTCTCCCCTCACCATGAGCAGCAGTATCCGGGGCACGTCGGCCGTACCCGCCCGGTCGTCGAAGGCGAGGGCCTCGGTCGCGGTGTCGAGGGCCGAGCGCCATTCCCCGGCGTCGACCCGATGCCGGGCGAGGTGCTGCAGGGCCAGTCTCTCGATGGTCCGGTCGCCGGCCTCGCGCGCCAGCTCCACCGCCCGCTCGCAGACCTCCGCGGCCTGGTCCAGGTCGCCGAGCGCCGCTTGCGCCACGGCCAGGACGATCAGCGCGTTCGCCTCGGCGTTCAGGTCGCCCGCCCGGGAGGCGAGCATGGAGGCGGCCTTGAGGCGAGTGAGCGCCTCCGCGATGCGCCCTTCCTCGATCAGTACCCAGCCGAGCACGTTCAGCAGCCGCGACTCGCCGTGCTGCTCGGCGTCGGCCCGTGCCGCTTCGAGCCCGGTCTCCAGGAGCGGGACCCATCCGTCCCGCACGCGCCACACGATCAGCGGCCACAGCGTCAGGACGATCCGCCAGGTCCTGCCGTGCAGTCCGGCGTCGCGCGCGGCGGCCACCGCCAGCGTGAGGTCGTCCCTCTCGGCCGCGTACCAGGCCACGGCGACGGATCGGTCGCCGAACTCCCGTACAGCGGCGGGCGGCAGGAAATCCGCCGGCATCGGGAAGCACTCCTCGTTGCCGGGCTCCGCCGCCGCCACAGCCGCGAGGGCCGTGGCGATGTAGTGGTCGAGCACGCGCTTGAGCGCATCGGGCCCGGAGTCCAGGCCGCGCGCGTAGAGCCGTACGAGATCGTGCAACGTCCAGAGGCCGGGCGCCGTCTCCGTGACCAGGTGCGCGACGGCCAGCCGCTCCAGGGCCGTCTCGGCGGCCGCCGGGTCCGTGCCCGCCAGGGCCGCCGCCGCGTACCGGTCGACGTGCGTTCCCGGGTGACGGCCGAGATGGGCGAACTGACGGGAGACATGCCCGGGGAGCTGTTGCAGCGTCAGGCGCAGAGCCGCCCGCACCCCGGTGTCCTCCACGTCCAGCAGGCTCAGCCGACGCGTCTCGTCGGACAGCT
Organism: Streptomyces sp. NPDC097981; assembly: GCF_040302565.1. Classification (NCBI taxonomy): domain Bacteria; kingdom Bacillati; phylum Actinomycetota; class Actinomycetes; order Kitasatosporales; family Streptomycetaceae; genus Streptomyces; species Streptomyces sp. NPDC097981. The sequence continues at coordinate 29,698 of NZ_JBEORW010000053.1, read as the reverse complement.
CGGCGGCCATCGCGCCCAGCGACCGACCGGGCCGTTGCGCCAGCCTGGCGGCGGCCACTCGGAGCGCGAGCGGCAGCCCGCCGCACAGCTCGGCCAGCCGTCGCGCGGCCACCGGCTCCGCGAGCACCCGTTCCCTGCCGAGCACCTCGGCGAGGAGCGCCGTTCCGTCCTCCGGCCCGAGCACGTCCACGGGTATGGGCCGGGCGGCGTCGGTGACGATCAGCCCCGGCAACTGGTGCCTGCTGGTGACGACGGTGACGCAACGGGGACCGCCCGGCAGGAGCGGTCTGATCTGCTCGGAGTCCCGCGCGTTGTCCAGCACCACGAGCAGCTGACGGTCGGCGGCGAGCGACCGGAACAGCGCGGCCGCGCCACTCGCCGACTCCGGTATCCGGCGCTGTACGACGCCGAGCGCCGACAGGAACTCGCGCAGCACCTCCATCAGGGCCGGCTCGCCCGTGTCGCCGAAGCCGCGCAGGTCGGCGTAGAGCAGCCCGTCGGGGAACCCGGCACGGCCGTGGTGGGCCCACTGCAGCACGAGGGCCGTCTTCCCTACCCCGGCGGGCCCGGTGACCAGACAGACGGGTGCCTCGCCCGCGGCGGCCCGGGACAGGGCGCCGAGTTCCGCCTCCCGCCCGTGGAAGCCGCGCGGCGCGCGCGGCAGCAAATCGGGCGCGCCGGTACGGGGAACAGCACCCGGGACGGGGGCAGGGAGCGAGGCGTTCGTCGTGGTGGCCGGGCACGAACCCGGAACCGCGGCGGCGACCTTCGTCATGCCCCCTGCGGTGGCCTCCGCCGTATCCCCTTCCCCGCCGCGCAAGACCGATGTGTAGGCGTCCGCCAGTTCCCGGCCCGGGTCCACGCCCAGCTCGTCGGCGAGCAACCGCCGGGTGCGATGAAACCAGTCGAGCGCCTCCGAGCGACGCCCCGCCCTCTGGAGCGCCCCTATGAGGGCGGCGGACAGCGACTCGCGCAGCGGATGGGCAACCGCCTCGGCGCGCAGGACAGCGGCGGTCCGGGCATACTCGCCCAACTGCGCGTAACCCGCCGCCAGCTGCTCCACCGAAGTCAGCCGCAGCTCCTCCAACGCCTGCGCGGCGGCCTGAAGCGGTGGGCTCGGGCAGACGTCGGCCAGCGCGGGCCCCCGCCACAGCGACAGCGCCTCCCGGTACATCGCCACGGCCTCGGCCGGGCTGCGCAGGCTGCGGGCCCGGGCCACCATTTCCTCGAAGCGGTGCGCGTCGAGCCACTCTCGCGGCATCCGCAGGACGTACGCCGCGCCCTGGGTGATCAACTCAACGCCGTACTCGCCGGCGTCGGCACTGGCCAGCAAGGTCCGCAGCTGCGACACATGCCCCTGAATGACGCCGCGGGCTCTCGGCGGCGGCTCGTCCTCCCACAGAGCGGCCGTCAGCTGATCGACCAGCACCGGATAGTTGGGGCGCAGCAGCAGGGCGGCCAGCAGACTGCGCCGTTTGACGGGACCGAGCGCCAGCACACCTGCCTCGGTGACGACCGACACCGCTCCGAGCAACCGGAATTCCATCTGCCCCATGCCTCCCGCGCAAAGGACTCAGGGTATCCGGTGCGGGAGCACGACTTCGGGGGTCCGGCCGGCCGGCGAGGACGTGCGTGATCACGATCGCGGCGGGTGCCTCTGGAGGTGCAGCGGTGGGCCGGGCTGTCCGGCCCACCGCTGCACGGGCTCACCCGTTGGCGCAACTGCCGGCCGGGAGCGTTCCGGCCCGTAGTAACACGGACAACGCATCCTCCGCTCGGACAGCCGGCATACGTAGCGCATCACCGGCTACGCCGGTTGAGTGGGTTGAGACGCTGCGATCACCGCGGACTGAACAGGAACTTCTGGTTCTGGGCCCCGGTGCACTTGAACAGGCCGAGCCAGCTGCCGTTGGCCGTTCCGTTGCCCAGTACGTCCATGCACAGGCCGGTGTACACGTTCACGAGGGTGACGACACCCTTCTCGACAGGATCGATTTGTGCCCGCCAGACCTGGGTCTGCTGATTCTGGCAGTCCCATTGGTTGAGATAGTTCCCGCTTCCGGCTCCGGGACCGCCGGACGCGTCGATGCACTTGCCGGACTTCGCGTTGCGGAGGGTGAACGTATCGCCTGTGGTCCTCGTACGCCATGACTGATTCTTGCCGTGCCAGTCGTCATAGGTGATGACGTGCGCGCCGTTGGCGTCCGATCCGGCGTCGACGTCCACGACCCGGCCGCCGTTGCTGAGACTGGTCAGGGCGAAGGAGTCGGTGGTGTTCCGGAGCTGGAACTGAACCGGATAGTGGTCTGAGCCCCTGCCTGGCAGCCTTTCGGCGCGGTAGTTCCGAATATCGCGGGATGCGACCATGTAGTCCAGTTCGTGCCCGCTCTGATGTGTGGGATTGCCCGACCGGTAGATGGACGCATGCATGTCCCTGGCGACGCTGTCCAGCGATTCCGGTTCCCGGTTGAAATCACCCATTGCGTACCAGTTTGCGTGGACGATACCCGCCTCCTGCCGAATACTGTTCAGCAGGACGGGAACATCCCTGCCTCCCGTGCCGGTCCTGGTGGACAGGGCGTGCACGCTGAAGATGGCATGCGAGCCGAAGAGTACTCCCAGCGCCGGGCGTGCGCTTTCGCCCGGTTCGTTCCGACCAAGACCTGGAGCGACGAGGACCCTGTCCGCAGGCTGGACCGTGACTATCGCCAGGTTCATCTGGCGGTCCGAGAACGGATTCAAGTAGTAGACATGACGTTGCCCCTGACTGGTTCGCCAGAGGTAATGCCTGACCCGGAACCCGTTGACTCGATAATCTGCCTGATGGGTCATTTGCAAGGCCGGATCGGCCCCGGTCTCCTGGACCGCGACAATGAAGTTCGTCCGGCTCAGGACCTCAACTTCGCTCCATTTGGCTCCTTGGGAATTATAGGTAGCCATACTGAAGGTTTCCGGCGGCATGTCCAAGGCGTGTGCAGGAGTGGTCGGCACCCCCACGAGCAGTGCGAGAACCCCTGCGAGCGCCGCCCACAGGGAAAGCCCCCTCCTCTCTCTCCGTGTGCGAAGCAATCTAAATGCCCTCAACCCAAACCCTCCATAAATATGCCGCTCAAGATTTCCTGCGTTGACGCCGAGTGGACAGCCTTGTCCTTCATCCACCGAGTGGACGCTTCGCGAAAGTGAGGCGTGTGAGCGAGCACTGGGCCCGGTCAGCACATCCGGCCCGCTCACCTACGCCCCCGCATCCTCCAGCCCACCGCTCACGTTTCGCTGACGTCCCGCTCACGCCCACGAACCACACGACATCGACACGTGGCAGCCACACGTACCGCCGGGCGCGGATTGCGACGGTGGCAGACCGCGAGGCACCCTGCCTCTCGTAGCCGACGTCCACGGAGGCGACCAGGGCCAACCACCCGAGCCTCACCACCTGGTCAAAGTCGAGGGGGCAACGCGGTCCTGGTTCATGACCTCCGCATCATGTTGGCGCCGTGACGTTTCAGCACCCCGACCGTTGGGGTTGACGATGCACCGAGCCGTCCCCCGGCTCCCCGGGTGCCGGGCCCCGACTTCCTCCCCGGGAACCCGGCACCCGCTTCCGGGGAGGCCCCATGCCCCACTCCGGCCGCGTACACCAGCTCCACCGCGCAGCGAGCTCCAAGCGCACGCCTGCCCCCACCAAAGCGCCAGAGCCCGCTGCCGACGTACCGGCCCCTGCCTCGGCCCCGGCAGAGATCCCCGAGCAACAGCCGCGGTGGGCAACCCTGGACCGCAAGGAAACGCGTCTGCGCCGGGACCAGCTGCGCTCCCTGGCCGCCCTGCGCCGGCAGGTCGCCCGCGACCGCCAGGAGCGGGACGAGATCATCACCGACAACACCCTGATCCGGGTCGCGGTCGACTTCCTCCTGCATCACGCCGACACCCTGACCGGCGACACCGAGGAACAACTGCTCAAGTCAGCCATCACCGCCACCAACCGCAGCTTCGACGCCACCCACCTCGCCGCCGTCACCGCGCTCACCGCGCTCACCGCGCTCACCGCGCTGCAGGAATCAGACGACCCCAAGAGGGTCTTCGCCCTCTGCAACCTCATGACCTAGGCTCTCTTGCAGATCAAGCACGAAGCTTCCGCCCGCGCCGCCACCACGTAACCGGCCCAGGTCCGCACGGTGACCGGCTGCTCGGCGCCCCTCAGGCAGCTCCATCCACCCGCGACCGCCGGGAACAACAGGCGCCCCCTGTCCTCGTCGGGGCCCCGAAGGGCCCCGACGCCCAGCTAGCCGCGCGTGCGCCTGCCCCGGCCCCAGCGCAGCCGTACGGCGGCCTTCGCGAGCACGGCCACGGCCGACACCGCCCACACCCACTCCGGCGCCCAGGCCGACACCACCGCCCGCGCCGCCTCGACGGCAAGCTCCTGGGCCACCCGGCCCACCACCAGGCGGCCGGACCGTCGGCGCGGGGCCGACTCCCCGGCAGACCCGGCCGACTCCCGCCCGGACTCCTCGTTCGCCGGCTCTTCATGCAGTTCTGACGCGCTCATGACAGATCACTCCTCGTGCGGAAACGCGGATCACGCCTCCGACCGGAGACGTGATCCGCACTGTCGAACACGAAGGGGTAAGCCACGCAAGGCCGTTAAAACGACAGTTCAGAACCCATATGAGCGAGCCTCGCGCACCTGCTACACCAACAGCCTCCAAACCCCGCAAGCCCCTTCAGTGAGGCACCCGTCACACGACGAACCCGACTTTTCCAACTCCCTGCGGTCACGGCCAAAGCAGAAGGGCCCCACCCCGGAAACGAGGTGAGGACCCTTCAGGCCGTAGGGCGCTCGGTCACGGGGCCGGGGTGAACTCCACCTCCGTGCCGCCGTAGCCGGCCGCGATGTCCAGCAGGTGCTCGCGCTCCGCACTGTCCGCGGCCAGACCCCAGCGGAGCTTGGTCGCCGTCCACTCCGCGCCATACCGGCACAGGGCGTCCGGCGCCGGCGGCAGCCACTCGGCTGGATCCTGGTCGGCCTTCGAGCGGTTCGAGCGGGCGGTCACCGCCACGAGCGAGGACAGCTGGTCCTGGTCGTTCGCGTACGCCTCACGCCGCTTCGCGGTCCAGGCGCTGGCCCCAGCCGGCGGGGAGCGTCATTCAAACCGCGCGGTATTCGTATGGCTGGTTCAGTGGCCCCATCAGGTTGGTTCGGGTTGGCTTCGCCACGTGGTCGGTGGATTCACCGGAGGATAACGGTGACGCCGCGGCTCTCGAGGAGTTGCACGGCTTCCTCGAAGTAGGTGAGCTTTCCGCCGTGGTCGAGGGTGAAGTTCAATGCATGGCGAGCGATGTCGGCGTCGTGCCAGATCAAGGTGAAGGGCCCTATGACGCCGCGTTGGCCGTCCAGGCAGTATTTGAGATCGTCGAGCCCTCGGCCGAACCAGCGGCCGGGACCGATGAGCGCTTCGCCCAGCGCGCAATAGAGGCCGGGCCTGTCGGTGATAAATCGTCCCTCAAGGTGATGAGTTCCCCCGGTGCGATCCGGCTCGCCGCCTGGATGAGGGCGTATCAGGTGGAGCCACTCAGCTCGGCCCCGCGTGTCTAGTGAGGCCCACTGGTTGGGTGTCGTTGGGAAGCCCTGGTACCAGGTCTCCCAGATCCGTCGGGCACCCAGCGAGGGTCGATCGTCGTCCCCGCCGTCTGCGAGTGTGATGTCGACCAGGGACCCGCCCAGCACGGACGGACCGACATGGGCGATCTCCAGACGGACCCAGTGGGACCCCATCTCCCGCCCGAACCGGTCCAGTGCCACCAATACCCCCCACTCCTGGGCCCAGACTTGCGGGTTGCGCAAGGCAGCGAGCAGCCGCTCGCCGGGCTCGCACCCAATCAGCTGCAAGGGGATGTCCGGGCGGACCTTGCGCGGGGCGACGAGGCCGTCGATGCCGAGACATTCCCCGACAGGCCCGCCCCTGTAGTCCTCTTCTGTTATTGCGAAGCGTGGAGCGGCAGGCATGGTGCCGGGGCCGGCGCCGGGCCAGACCTCGCTGTGTTCGATCACGCCAGTGCCGACGACGACGTCGACGAGGTCCGGATCGGTCGCGTTGGGCGAGTGCGAGATAACGACCGTGTCCACCAGGGTCCACGCGAACTGGGGGCCCTCCTCATCCGAGATGTCAACGTCCAGATTGCCCAAAGACCGCGTGGCCTCGTCGGGAAAGGCGAGCACATCCCGCCATGGGCCTGCTGGCGTGCACCCACGCAGAGTCAGGAGTTCACGTGGCGGCGGCACCGGGTCGGCGAACAGTCCCTCGACATCGGCGCACCGCCCCCAGAAGTCGACATCAAGGTCAGCATCCTGGCGGGTCAGAAGGTATCTGACCGGAAAGGTGTGATCCCACGTGGCATGGTCCTCGACCTGCACGAAGCCTCCGAACATTTGAACCAACTTGGCGGGTCAACGATACGGAGCTGCGTTCCCCGGCCCGATGGAAGGGGGCAGTCATCTCTCGTTTTGACGAGTTCCGCCGATGGCCTGTTGGCCGTTGCGCAAAGCGGTGCGCGTGGCGTGATGCGGGACCGGATCGCGCCGCTGATGCCGGCCGATCCGGTCCCGTGGGAGCTGTGAAATGGGGGATCAGATCGCAATCGCCAGGCCGAAGACCGTCAAGGTCGGCATGATCGGCGAATAGAAGACGTCCGTGTGGCACTTGATGTTGGGGTTGTTCGGTTCGGCGACGCCGTTGGGGTCGCAGACCACGTAGTCGCCGCCACCACCGCTGATGGTGTCGCGGGCCTCCATGCCGTGGCCGCAGGTTCCGTCCGCGGTGGTGACGACGGGGCCGCCGCTGTCGCCGGAGACGGACGCCGGCTCGGTGAGATTCGTCCGTTTGGCCTTGATGACGGGCTTGATGACGTAGTCGAGGCTGTCTGGCTTGTACCAGGTGTTGTCGTTGTATACCTGGTTGTTGCAGTGGACCCCGGACATGGCCCCGGATGTGCAGACGTAGTCGCCGTTGTTGTTGATGTTCGCCCGCGCGATGTGCTTGCCGGAGTTCGTGGTCCAGTCTCCGTCGTAGTAGTGCGGGCTGATCCCACCGCTGAAGATGTTGAGGACGGTGACGTCGCTCTCGGGGTGGGCCATCGCGACATCCCCGATCCACTCGCCTTGGCGGTCCGTGTAGACGCCGGACATTCCGCAATGCGCCGCGTCAGCATGTGTGGCTCACCATCGCGCCAAACGCTGAATCCCGTGGAGCAGTAGGAGTTGTGGGGCGTCTTGAGCCCGGCACCGCCCACCAAGGTGCCCAGTCGTCCTGGCGGGAGGTCGTCGCGGGTGCGGGCGCGGGGGAGGCCAGGACCTTCACTCCGCCCGTGATCTTCATCGCCTCCGTCGAGACCGTGCACATCGCGGCGGTCGCCTGTGCGGGGGCGAGCCCCGGCTCAAGGGCGAAGCCGAGTTCGAGCCCCGAGCCGTCGGGTGCGACGGACAGGGTGTGCCACCGGTGGGTGCCGTCGATGGGCAGGCGGCCGGCATCGGTGGCGGCGGCGAGCTTCTCCCTCGCCTCGACTACCTCCGCAGCCGAGCAGGAGGCCTGTTTCGTGACGACGGAGAGGCCCTTGCCGGAACGGTTCGCGAGGTTCCGGACCTTCGCGGGAAGCTCGCCCTTCCAGTACAGGCTGAGGCGGCCTCCCTCAGGGTCGACCACCAGGCCGGCGTATCCGGGAATGCGGTGGCGCTCGTCCTCCGGAAGGTTGTTCGTGATCTTGTAGGCCAGTTCGTCCAGTGCGTGCTGACGCTTGAGCGCCGCGGCGCTGACCCCCGTCGGCTTCGTCTCGGAAGGCGCCACGGGTTTGCCCGCCGCCACCAGTCCCCCCGATGGCGCGGTCATCGCGATGAGCGCCACCAGAGCGGAGCGCTTCGATCCTCATCTCATGAATTCCCCAGGTCGTTGTTGGTTGTCTCGCGGACCTGCTGGATCGTCACGCCGGGCCGTGCCTCAGGAACAGGAAGAGGAGCACGGCGTGACGGTACTCGGATCCTCGGGGACCGCTGTCCGCAGTGCGCGGTCCGCCGCCGCTATCGGCAGTGGCTGTCCGACTGGCCCGTGCCGCCGTGGTACGAGCCGCCCCAGTCGATGTACTGCCCGGGCGCGTAGAGGTACACGGGCCTGGCCTACCAGGTGTAGTACCCCGGGTGGGAGAATAGGGAGCGTTCGAGGACGACAGCTTGATGAACGCGTCCATGTCCTCCCGGGCCCCGGCGGCCGGACGGACCGTCACCACGCAGTTCTTGCCGATGCCGGAGTCGTAGGTGAGGCAGACCGTCGCATCGGACCAGATGTCCTCGTGATCGACGACCTTGTACCCTGATGTTGCTGCTGGAGGGCTGAGCGTGGACCGGGGGTCAGCAGGGGCTGACGTACCAGACCCAGCGCCAGTCGGCCGACTCGTCCCAGCTGAGACCACCCTCCGAGGTCCAGCGGGGGACCTGGTCCCGGGAGTAGAACGTCGCGTACAGGTCCGCGCGCTGGTTGTTGATCCACGAGCCGGTCGTGTTCCACGCGATGCGGAACAGGTGGTTGCAGGTGAACATGTCGAACCGGTCGCCCGTGAAGTTCTCGTACATGTAGGCGCATACGTACGAGTAGCGGCAGCCGTACACCGTGTCGCCCGGGACCGCCGCCGCGTCGAGGTCGCGGGCCTTCTGCTCGCCGGGCAGCGCGAGCAGCAGCTCGCCACCGGGCAGGGCGATCTTGTTGGCGCCGATCTGGGTGCCCTTGGTGCTCGCCAGGTAGCCGTCGACCCGCTTCTGCAGGCTCCTGGCCTGGGCGGCGTTCAGGCCGGCGCTCGTGGCCTGCGCCGCGAAGTCCGCGCGCGCCCCGTCGGCGGCTCCGGCGGCACCCGGTGCGGCCATGAGCACCAGGAGGGCCACAACGAGGGCGGCGAGGAGCTTGCCCAGCCCGTCGGACCGTAAGATTCCTTGCTTCGTCACTGCGTTGCCTCTCTGCTTCACACTTCGGCACGGTGCCGACCGCCACTGTGCGGGGAGGAGTCGGCCGGCGTCGATGGCACGGCGCGCAGATACGTTGCGCACTGAGCGCAGACAGGCCGCGGATGACCGGGAGTTGGCCGACACCCCGCTATCCCGGCGGCCCGCCGACCGCCAACTATGGGCGTGTACACATCACCGTGGAGCGGGGGCTTCGTGACGGGTACACAGCCACGTACACAGACGGTCAGCGTCCGCGCGCGGGACGGTTTCGAGTCGTGGGCGGGCATGGTCGGCGACCTCGTGATGCCCGTCTCCATCACCAGCCCGCACGTCGAGCGCTTCCGCGGCACCGCGACGGCGCTCGACCTCACCCATACCGACCTGTCCGGGTTTGCCTTCTCACCGATGTCCGCCCGGCGCGGCGCGGGGCACATCCGGCGCGGGGACCCGGAGAACTACTTCCTCTTCCTCGTCCACGGCAGCCCGGTGGGCCTGGAGCAGAACCGCAGCAACGCCCTGCTCCGCGCCGGCGACATGGCGCTCTTCGACTCCTCGCACCCGATGAGCTGCGAGTTCCTCGACGAGGGCCGGCTCTCCCGCGTCTCTCTGCTGCGGGTGCCCCGCAGCGCCCTGCCGCTGCCCCAGGACCAGGCCACCCGGCTCCTCGGCACCCGGCTCGCCACGGGCACCGTCTCGGGCGCCCTGCTCGCCTCGTACCTGACCGGGCTGCGCACCCACGCCGAGCGCGCCGACCCCACCGAGCTGTCCCGCCTCGCCTCCGTCGGCCTCGATCTGTGCGCCGCCTACCTCGCGGTGCAGTCCGGCGGCCCCGGCGCGCTGTCCGCCGAGACCCGCCGCCAGGTCCTGCTGGCCCGGATCCGGGCCTTCATCGACCACAACCTGCCCGACCTGCGGCTCGGCCCGGACACCATCGCCGCCCACCACCACATCTCCGTACGGCTGCTCCATTCGCTGTTCCGCGAGGAGCCGGAGACCGTCGCCGCCACGATCCGCAGGCTCCGCCTCGAACGCAGCCGGGCCGACCTCGCCGACCCGCGGCTCGGCCACTCCAAGGTCGGCGAGATCGCGGCGCGCTGGGGCTTTCGCCACCCGGCGGACTTCAGCCGGGCCTTCCGCCGCGTGTACGGCATGCCGCCCAGCGACTACCGCCGCCTGGCGCTGCTGAGCGGTGCCGGACAGACCGAGGGCCCGGTATCGACGCATCTCCGATGCCGGGCCGTCGTACCGTCCGTACGGCCATTGGCTTGACTCTTTCGGCCGACGGCAGACGTGCGCGATCGCACGTCCGGCGTCCACCCGCAGATACAAGCGCAGACGTCCTTCGGGGGTCAGCGGTGCGTTCCGATGTCCCCTGCTGGTGGCGCTCCTGGACTCGGCGGCCGCGTTCACCAGGAGCCCTGGGATCTCAGGGCTCCCGCGTGAGCGGCTGTGCGTGGCGTCAGCGTGCGAACTTTTCGATGGCCGCAGGGGTGGCGGGGGTGAAGAAGTTGACGAGGTTGCCGTCGGGGTCGCGGAACAGCAGCGACCGGTTGCCCCAGGGCATCGTGGTGGGCTCGTTGACGAAGTCGGTGACGAAGCCGGTCAGGTTCTGGTGAACGCGGTCCACGTCGTCGACGAGGAACTCGGTGATCACGCTGTGGTTGTCCGCCGGCCGGGCAGAGCCCGGGGCGAACAGCGGGACCGTGCGGGTGCCGGCGATCGCGAGGGTGGCGCCCGCGGTCTGGAGTTCGGCGAAGTCCTCGGTGGCCCACGTGGCCCGCGTCCCTGTTGCTCGCTCGTAGAAGTCGACGAGGCGTGCGACGTCGCTGGTGATGATGCGGATCGAGACGAAGTCCATGGGAATCTCCTTGGCTGTGCTGGAGGCGTGCTCGTCGCAGGCTAGGAGAAATAGTGGACAGAATCGGTCCTGTATTCGCGTTAGGCTGCCACCATGCCTCGACCAACCGGCCGCGTGCTGACACTCCTGGAGCTGCTGCAGTCGGGCGGCACCCGGACGGTGGCCGAACTCGCCGACCGGCTCGGCGTCGAAGGGCGCACCGTGCGCCGGTATGTGGACCAGCTGATCGACCTCGACGTGCCCGTGGAATCGGTGCGCGGCCGCTACGGCGGGTACCGGCTGGCTCCCGGGTACCGCTTGCCTCCGCTCATGCTCAGCGACGACGAGGCGCTGGCCGTGCTTCTCGGCCTGGTCGCGGGCCGCCGAGCAGGGTTGACGACGACGGAGCGCACGGCAAGCGAGACGGCGTCGGCGAAGATCCGGCGGGTGCTGCCCAAGCGCATCGCCCGTCGGCTCGACACACTCCTGGAAGCTCTCGCCTTCACGGATCAGCCCGGCGAGTTCGACACCCCGGACGCCGGGGTCCTGCTCACGATCGCCGATGCGGTGCGCCACCACCGACCGGTCTCGATCCGCTACACCGACCGTGACGGACGGCGCAGCGAACGCACGCTGCACGCGTACGGGATCGTCGCCCATGCGGGCCGGTGGTACGTCACGGGCAAGGACACCCAGATCGGCGAGGACCGAACCTTCCGGCTCGATCGCATCGCAGACGCGCGGACCCTGCCCGGCTCATTCGAAGCGCCAGTGGGTCCCGGGCCGGCACAGCGCGTGTTGTCAGGGTTCGCCACGGCCGCGTACCGGCATGAGGTGACCTTGCGGATCCACGGGACAGTTGAGCAGATCCGCGCCCACCTTCCGGCCAGCGTCGCGAGCCTGGAGGAGCACGAGTCCGCGGCCGGCGAGGACCGCGCGACCGAGCGCTGGCTGCGCGTCGAGCTGCGGGCGCAGCGGCTCGACTGGTTGCCCCCGGTACTCGCCTCACTCGACCGGCCGTTCGTCATCGAGCGCCCCGATGAACTGCGCGGCCTCGTCATCGCGCTCGCCGATCGCCTCACGTCCTACGCCGCCGAGCCCGACCGCGAGGAACCAATGTCATGAGATGGCACAGGCGGTGCGGTGTGCTGTCTCGTGGGGTTGGTGCCTCTAGGCGGAACTGGTGGTGCTGGTCGGCAGAGCCTGCTGATAGAGCGCCACCAACACACCATGCACGGGTTGGTCTTCTGCATTCTCCTGGGCCTCATCGACCAGTTTGGCGAGGGCCTCGCCGAGTTCTCTTGCCTTCGCAGGGCTGAGACGCAGGTGGCGCAGTGTCAGGTGGGTCTCGGCAGGTGAGAGGTCCAGCTCCTGGGCGAACGCGGCGAGCATCGCGGCGGTGCCTGCCGCTTGGGGTTCGGCGACGACCATGTGGCGGGCCGTGCGCTGGTGGTACTGCTCGGTGCCGCCGCGGACCTGGCGGGTCTCGGCGATGTGGACCAGCCCGGCTTCGCGGAGCACTTTGAGGTGGTGGGCCACGTTGCCCTTCTTCGCGTCGAGCTGCGCCGCAAGCTGCCTGATGGTGGCAGGCCGGTGGCCCAGGGCGAAGAGCAACCGCTGACGCAACGGGTGGGCGAGTGCCGCGAACTGCTCAGGCGCACCGATCTCCAGAACATCCTCAGGGGGTGGCAGATGGGGAGGCTGATCACGCATGCCGAAAGTGTCTAAACTCTTTGACGTTTTCGCAAGGGCAGTGCTCTACTCCCTGCCATGACCACTTCAACGAAGCTTCCGCCGGCCCCTGTCATCGACGAGACAACCCGGCTCCTGATCGAGCACTACGTTTTCCCCGAGATAGCCGAGCAGCTCGCCGGCCTGCTGCAACGACGCCTCGCCGAGGGCGCCTACGACGTCGACGACGCCGAGGAGCTCGCCCGGCTGGTCACCGCGGACCTGCAGTCCGTCAACGGCGACCGACACCTGAGACTCAAGCACCACGCCGACCCGGTGCCCCCGAAGCAGGGGGCGGCCACCCTGGACGCCATGCGCCGGGACTTCGACACCTCGCTGGGCGGTGCGCCCCGGGTGCAGTTGCTCGACGGAGGGGTCGCCGTGGTGGAGCTGGCACCGATGCTGTTTCCGCTGGAGTGGGCCGCCGAACCGCTGAGCGCCGCACTCACCCTGGCCTCCCGCGCCCAGGCGCTGATCGTTGACCTTCGCACCAACCGGGGCGGCGACCCGGACACGGTCGCCTTCGTCTGCAGCTACCTGCTCGACGAGCGCACCCACCTCAACACCATGCACTGGCGCGGCGGCGAGCGCAGCGAGCAGTCCTGGAGCCTGCCGCACGTTCCCGGCACGCGCTTCGGCGGCAGCAAGCCGTTGTATGTGCTGTCCAGCGACAGCACCTTCTCTGCCGCTGAAGAGCTGGCGTACGACCTCCAGCAGCTCGGCCGCGCCGTAGTCGTCGGCGAGCGCACCCGCGGCGGCGCACACCCGTGCAAGGGCTGGACCGTGCACCCACACCTGGAAGCCACCGTCCCCGTTGGCCGTGCCATCAACCCGGTCTCCAGCACGAACTGGGAGGGCACCGGCGTGCAGCCGGACATCCCTTGCGCTGCTGCTGACTCCCTCGACCGCGCACACGCACTGGCCCTCGCCCGACTGACAGACTGACCCAGTCCAGCAGCGTTCGAATGGCGAGGCACGCAGCCGAGGTTATCGACCTGATCCACAAGGCACCCCCAGTGGAGATCAGGCATCGATGAGTCACGACACGCGGACTGAGGTAGGGGGAGTGCCTGTTCGAACCGCACACTCCGTGATCGGTTGAGATACGGCTTCTCACGCCCGGCTCGGACCACTTGATACTGCACCCAGCAGCCTTTTCCAGTCCGTGCAGAGCATTTGGCAGCAGTGGACTGATCACACTGCCTTGAGGAGTTCCCTCCTCCGTTGGTGCGAACCGACCACGGTCGATCACGCCCGCTGTCAGCCATTCGCGGACCAGTTCCCTGGCGGGGAACAGTCCGAGAGAGTGGTCTTTGATCCAGGTCATCGAGGCGTGCAGGTGGAGACTGGCGAGGTAGCTGTCGGGAGTCTTGTCGTATCGGGTGTCTCACCGTCCCAGTTCCGGCCTCCTGGTACGTCACGCTCTGGGGCGGGTGAGGCACGTGGAGCCGACGTGAGCCGACCGGTGCACTGATGTCCGGGCGGGGACTCATGGGACATGGCCCGGCACCCGGCTCAGGTTCCGGGGAGGATACGGCGCGTTTCGTAGGCCCACATCGCGATCTCGACCCGGTTGCGGGCGCCGAGTTTGGCCATCAGGCTGGCCAGATGCGTCTTCACCGTGCTGAGGCTGATGTGCAGTGCATCGGCGATCTCGGTGTTGGTCAGCCCGCGGGCGACGGCGTGGAGCACCTGCTCCTCGCGGGCGGTGACGGGGGAGACCGGCTGGGCTACGGGCCGGCCGGCGGGCAGGTCCGCGAATGCCTGGAGCAGACGGACGGTGACGCTGGGCGCGATGAGCGCCTCACCGTCGGACGCCGACCGTACGGCCTGCGCCAGAAGGTCTGGTCCCGTGTCCTTGAGGAGGAATCCGCGGGCGCCGGCACGCAGCGCGCCGTAGACGTACTCGTCGAGGTCGAACGTGGTGATGACGACCACGGCCAGCGGGTCGGCGACGCCCGGGCCGGCGACGAGCCGGGTGGCCTCTAGCCCGTCGAGTACGGGCATGCGGATGTCGAACAGACAGACGTCGGGGCGCAGTTCGCGGGCCAGACGTACGGCCTCCCGCCCGTCGGCGGCCTCGCCGACCACCTCGATGCCGGGCTGGGCGTTCAGCATGATCCGCAACCCGGTGCGGATGATCGTCTGGTCGTCAGCGACGAGGACGCGAATGGACACCGCTCTCGCTCCTCGCTCTCGGCAGTTCGGCTTCGACATGCCAGCCCCGGTCGGTACCCGGGCCGGCTCGTAGTGTGCCGCCGAGCAGCGTCGCGCGCTCGCGCAATCCGGTAAGTCCGTATCCGTCGCGACCCCGGCCGGTGCGCCGGCCGTTGTCGCGCACGCTCACCCGCACCGTGTGCCGTTCCGCTGCGACCCGGACGACGAGCTCGGTCGCGTCGACCGCATGGCGCAGCGCGTTGGTCACCGACTCCTGCACGATCCGGTAGACGGCCGCGTCCACGGCCGGGGGCAGCGCGTCCAGCTCGCCGTCGAGCCCCAGGTCGACCCTGAGGCGACCACCCGGGGTGCGCACCAGGCGCTCCAGATCCGCGACACCGGCAGGCGGCGCCAGCTCGGCGCCGACCCCGCGGTCGCGCAGCGCGGCGACCATGGCGCGCATTTCCTCCAGCGTGCGCGCCCCTTCCTCCTCGACCCCCTCCAGAGCCTCGACGGCGGCGGACGGGTCGGTGCCCGCGAGCACCCGGCCCGCCTGAGCGATGATCACCATGGCCGACACATGGTGGGCCACCGTGTCGTGCAGTTCCCGGGCGAGCTGCTCGCGCTCGCGGGAGCGCACCTGCTCCAACTGCCGCTCGCGAGCGGTCCCCCGGAACCGCACGGCAGCCCCGACCACGCCGGGCAGCAGCAGGAAGACCAAGCCCACGACCTTTTCGACGACCGGGGTCTCGTCCATGACGACACACAGCGTGCCGGCCGCGAGGATCACCGCGCCGCCCAGCACGATCTCGCGTCCCGATCCCCACCGGGGCAGCGCGTACACGAGCACGAGCACGACCGCGCCGGCGGTGTACAGGCCGACGGGCTCGCGCGTTGCGGCGACGAGCGAGGCCACCGGAAGCAGGACCACCGAGCCGAACGCCAGCGTCACCGTCGCCAGCGGGCGGGTCCGGCGCCACAGGGGCAGCAGGCACAGCCATACGGCGAACACCACCGCCACCGGCCGCCACACGACGTTCTCGCGCAGGGTGGCCTCCAGCGCCACACCGGCAAGGCCCGCGGCGAGCAGCGCCCAGTCCCGCCGCACCCGGGCGGGCGCGTCGGGCGGCCGGGGTTCGGTCCAAAGGGTTCGCAGGTCGTCTCGCAGCACGTACTCAGCCTAGGGACCGCGGCGTGCCGCGCATCGGCCGAAAGGACGGGTCGTCACTCCGCCCCGGGGCCGAGGGATCCGCGGCCCGCGGGCCGATGCCGCGGAGCGCCGTGGCAACGAGCCTCGGCATCGGCGGCCGTACAAGGACGGCCGACGAAGTGGTTGGAGGACCCGATGCTCTCGAAAGCCCTGTTGCGCCTGGGCGCAAGCGCCGCCCGCCATCCCTGGCGGGTGATCGCAGCATGGCTGATTGCCGCCACGCTCGCCGTCCTCGCCGCCGTCGCCTTCGGCGGGCGGACCGCGGACTCGATGACCGCTCCGGGACTGGACTCCCAACGGGCCGCGCAACTGATCGAGCGGGCCGGCACCGGCCAGGAGGGGATGACCGCCCAAGTGGTCGTCACCCCCCTCGACGGCGGTGCGACGTTCTTCGACCACGGCAGCGCGCGCACCGCTCTCACGCGGCTGCAGACCGAGGTGAAACGGCTGCCGCACGTGCTCGGCACGAGCGACCCGGCGGGGGCGCTCGACGCGGGCGGGGACACCGCCGTGCGCGGCGGCCTCGTCTCGGCCGACGGGCGGATCGCAGTCGTCCGGGTGCAGTATCCCGACCAGAGCCGGCTGTCGGCCAAAGACCTCGACGCCCTCGTCGATCTCGGCGACCGGCTGCGCGCCGAGCTGCCCCTGCGCATCGAGATGGGCGGGAACCTCTTCTACGCCTTCTCCGACCCCGACGGCGGCGCGAGCGAGCTGATCGGCATCCTCGCCGCGGCGGCGATCCTGTTCCTGGCGTTCGGTTCGCTCGTCGCCGCCGCGCTGCCGATCGGCATGGCGGTCTTCGGGCTGACCATCGGAGTTGCCACGATGACGGTACTGGCGGGGGTGACGGACGTCCCGGCCTTCGCCCCCGTCCTGGGCAGCATGGTCGGGCTCGGAGTGGGCATCGACTACGCGCTGTTCGTGCTCGCCAGGCACCGGGAGTACCTCGCGCGCGGGCTCGATCCCCACGAGGCGGCCGGTCGAGCGGTGGCCACGGCGGGGAGGCCCGTGGTCTTCGCCGGCGGCGTCGTCGTCGTATCGATCCTCGGCCTGGCGGTCGCGAACGTGCCGTTCATGACGGTGGGCGGGCTCGCCGTCTCGATCGTCGTTCTGATCATGGTGGTCGCGTCGGTGACGCTGCTGCCGGCCTTCCTCGGCGCCGCCGGCCCACGCCTGGCCCGGGCCGGCCGGATCGGCCGGGCTCTGCAGACCGGGAAGCTGGGCCGGCTCGCACGGCGGCGGAACGCGGTGGCGGCCGCCGCTCCCGCCGCCGGGTGGCGGCGCTGGATCGGGCACGTCAGCCGGCACCCGGTGCCGTACGCGATCGGCGCGGCGGGGCTGCTGCTGACCGCGACGCTGCCCGTGCTGGGCCTGCGCGTCGGCCTGCCCGACGACGGGTCGCTGCCTCAGAGCCGTACCGAGCGCCGCGCGTACGACCTCGTGGCCGAGGGGTTCGGGCCGGGCACCAACGGTCCGCTCGTCATCGCCGCTGACCCCGCCGGTGATCCGGGCGTGCTGGACCGTCTCGTCGGGGCGGTCGCGGCGGATCCGGGCATCGCGTCCGTCGCGCCGACGCACGTCGACCGGGACACCGGCATCGCGACCCTCGTGGTGTTCCCGACCACCGGTCCTCAGGACGAGGCCACGGCCGACACCATCGCCCGGCTGCGCACCGGCGTGCTGCCCACGGCGATCGGGCACGGCCCGGCCAGGGCCCACGTCGGCGGCGCCGCCGCGAGCCTGTCCGATGTGGGCCAACGCACCAGCCAACGCCTTCCGGTGTTCGTCGCCGCCGTGCTGGCGATGTCGTTCCTGCTGCTGATGCTGGTCTTCCGCTCGATACTCGTACCGCTCAAGGCGGTACTGCTGAATCTGCTGAGCATCGGCGCGGCCTACGGCATCATGGTCGCGGTCTTCCAGTGGGGCTGGGGAGGTGCACTCATCGGGCTGGAAGCGACGGTTCCGATCGTGTCGTTCATCCCGATGTTCCTGTTCGCCATCCTGTTCGGCCTGTCGATGGACTACGAGGTGTTCCTCCTCTCCCACGTACGCGAGGAGTACCTGCGCACCGGCGACAACGGCACGGCGATCGTTGAGGGCGTCTCGCGCACCGCCCGGATCATCACCTCGGCCGCCCTCATCATGGTGGCGGTCTTCCTGTCCTTCGCCGTCGCCGAGGACCCCTCCGCCAAGATGTTCGGGCTCGGCCTGGCCACCGCGATCTTCATCGACGCCACGGTCGTACGCATGGTGCTGGTACCGGCGACCATGACGCTCCTCGGCCGGACCAACTGGTGGCTGCCGAAGTGGCTGGACCGGATGCTTCCCCGCGGCCCGGTCGGCACCGACGACACCGACGCGGAATCCACGGGTGAGGCCCCGCGTCCACGGCTGGTTGACCGTTGACTCAACTCCTGCCCGCCCTGGCGTCCGGCACCTCAGCGCCTCACCCAGGGGCATGTCGAGTCGTGATCATCGGGTGGTCCTGGTGAGGTCCTTGATCCAGATCATCGAGGCGCGCAGGTGGAGACCGGCGAGGTGGCTGTCGGAGTCTTGTCGTATCGGGTGGCGATGCCTCGCCATGCTTTGAGCTTGTTGATCAGGCGTTCGACGGTGTTCCGCTCCATACCTTGGTTCTGGGCTGATCCCGGTCATTCGTAAGATCGGGACACCCAGGGTTTCGGGTGTGGCTTGTGTTCCCTCGCCGCTGGTGTGGCTTACAAGGATTGGCCGCCCGGGACCCCGCGACGACTCGACTGCTGATTGGGATGCGCGAACCGAATCGCTCGTATGGACGTGACAGCGAGGTCGTCTGCTGGGACAGCACAAGGACACGATGAAGGAGGTCCGGGTGCCCGAACTGTGGGCCGGGACGGATGCGGGCAAGGCCGAACACCACTGCACTGTGATCGATGAAGACGGCGCTAAGGTGATCTCGCGCCGGGTGGCGAACGACGAGGCCGAGCTGCTGCAACTCCTGGCCGACGTAATGGACTTCGCCGACGGCAGTCCGGTGACCTGGGCGGTGGACCTGAACGCCGGCGGCGCCGCCCTCTGGATCGCCCTGCTGGTCAACCACGGGCAGAAACTGCTCTACATCCCCGGCCGGAACGTGCACCACGCCTCTGGTTCCTACCGGGGCGACGGGAAGACCGACGCGAAAGACGCGTACGTCATCGCCGACCAGGCCCGAATGCGCCGCGACCTGCAAACCCTCCAGGAGCCCGGCGAGATCGCGGTCGATCTGAAGATCCTCACCGCCCGCCGCCTGGACCTCTCCGCGGACCGCACCCGTGCGATCAACCGGCTTCGTGCCCAGATGCTGGAGTACTTCCCCGCGCTCGAGCGGGCCTTCGACTACAGCACTTCCAAGGCCGCTCTGGTGCTGCTGACGGGCTACCAGGCTCCGGCCGCCCTCCGCCGGATCGGCCGGGCCCGCCTCACAGCTTGGTTGAAGAACCGCAAAGTCTATACCCCCTCGAAGGTCGCGGACCTCGCGGTGGCCGCGGCCGAGGCCCAGCTCACCACCGTCCCTGGGGAGAAGACCGCAGCCAGGATGGTCAACACCCTGGCCAGGGAGGTGATGGCCTTGGACGAGGAGATCGCGCAGATCAGCGCCCTCATCGAGGAACGGTTTCGCGAGCATCCCGCCGCCGAGGTGATCACCAGCATGCCCGGCATCGGTGACATGCTCGGGGCCGAGTTCATCGCGGCGACGGGCGGCGACATGACGGCCTTCGGCAGCGCCGACCGGCTTGCCGGCGTCGCCGGACTCGCGCCCGTTCCGCGCGACTCCGGGAAGGTCAGCGGCAACCTGCGCAGGCCCCGCCGATACAGCCGAAGACTCCTGCGGATGTGCTACATGTCCGCCCAGGTCGCCGCCCGCTTCTGCCCGGAGTCCAAGGCGTTCTACTTGCGCAAACGCGCCGAGGGGAAGTCCCACAAGCAAGCCGTCCTGGCCTTGGCCAGGCGCCGCCTCAACGTGCTCTGGGCTCTCATACGGGACAACCGAACCTTCGAGCTCAGCACGTCCCGCCCCATTCTCGCAGCGGCGTGATCCCGTCACAAGGCGTCACCATCCTGGCTTGACATCATGATTGGGAATCCTTGTGGAGATCGGCGTCGTGGCTGACGGGTCGGCCGCCTCTGGAGCCCTTCTTCTTCCGGTTGGCGGCCTGGTCCTTCTTCTCCGGGATGACCGCCTTGATACGGCGTTTGCGCAGGTGGGCGCGGATCCGCGGGACGAGTACGCCTTGTCCCCGGCGACCGCGTCCGGCCGGATGCGGGGTCGGCCGACGGGCCCGCGTACCCGTACCTTCTTCAGGACGGGGATGAACAGCGGGCTGTCCGCTGCCTGGCCTGTGGTCAGGATGAACGCCAGCGGGCGGCACTTGCGGTCGGCGGCGAGGTGGACCTTGCTGGTCCGCCCGCCTCTGGAACGTCCGGGGAGGGCGGCCTTCAGCCGGAGTTTCCGCCGACGCCGGATGCGTCGTCGTTCTTCCAGCGCGGGATCACTTTCGGTCTCTTGCCCGTTTTGCTCTTCGAGGCCACCTCCTTTGACCTGGCCTTCTCCTCCTCGGCCGCGGCTTTCTCCAGGGCGGTGACGACGGCCTCGTCGAGGTGCATCCCGGCCGCGTCGTGGTGGGCTCGGGCGGTGGTGGAGTCGATGCTGACCAGGGACAGGTCCACCTCACCCCGCTTCGCGGCTTCCGTGATCAGGCCCTCCAGCAGGGCCTCGAAGACGCCGGCGTCACGCCACTGCCGGAAGCGGTTGTGGACGGTCGACCAGGCGCCGGACTCCGTCGGCATCTCCCGCCACTGCCCGCCCGTCTTGAACCGCCAGATCACGCCCCCGAACTGCTGCCGCAGTCGCTCGGGGTACGGCCCGTACTCGCCGATCGGCAGGTATGGCTCGATGAACTCCCAATCTGGATAGGTCAGTTGCACTCACGTCACGTAAGACCGTCCATCGGACCGGACCGTGCCACGAAGGAACATCCCGCAAATTGATCACGACTCGATACGCGCCCTAGAACCCGCAGACGCTTCGCGTGCTTGCCGCAAGACGTCCAGAAGATCGCAGATATCGCGTCCTGACAGCTGCGGCCGGCCGGAAGCCGTAAGACCTCGGCTCGAACCGTGCTTCCCACTCGGGCTCCGGCGCGTTCTTCACCCCAGCTTGGAGGACCCGATCACGAATGGGGAGGCTGGGCGCTGCCAACTGCCCGGATCGCGCCCCGGGGTGACGTGTGGATGGTGCAGCCCCGGCGCCTGCCCACCTTCCCTGTGGACCGGCGCCGGTTGGATCTGCGTGGGTCAGCGTGGGGCGGCTGTCCGCCGACGGCGCGCGTACACCGCCAAACCGCCGGCCGCCGCCAGGACCACGGCCCCGGTGACGGCTACCGGCTGCCAGGACGCCTCGGCCGCAGGGCTCACGGACGCGGCGGCCGTCTGAGCCGGCTGGTCCTCCACCAGGCCGTGATATCCGCCGGCCAGGCCCTTGCGGTCGAACTCCGAGCCGGGCAGTTTGTCACCGTAACGGGCGGATACCAGCTTCTGGTAGGCGGCGAGGGTGATGGCGCGCTTTCCACCGAGGCCGGTGGTCGCCTCCTCGTTGAGCGGCTCGACCATGCCTTCGGCGGTGAGCCGGTACCAGGCATGGATCTGCGGCTCGGTGAACGTGCGGGCCTGCGGGGTGCCGCGTTCCGCAAGGCTGACATCGTTGTCCCCGTCCCGGATGCCGGCCAGCTGCCAGCCCTCGGCGCCGGGGTTCTGCACGCTGCTTCCCGAATTCGCTGCGCTCCCCTGGGGCGCAAGCAGTACGGCGGCCCGGTGGCCGTCCGAGGCGGTCACCCGGGAGGCCAGGTAGGAGAGCCGCAGCGCGGTCTGCGGGGTCGCCTGGCTCTTGCCGGCCACGAACTCCGGACTGATCTCGAACATCGGCACCGGGTCCTTGAGATCGAACCGGGGCGGCGCGCCGACTGCGGCGGGTGCGTTCCCCGGGGCGCCGAGGGTGCCGCCGTCCGCGGCGGCGGCGCTACCGGGCTGCCGGGTCGAGACCAGGAAGCGGGAGACGGTATCTCGGAGCTGGTTGCTTTGGAGGGTTTGCTGGGCTGACTGGTAGCCCGCAACGCCGTCGCCCTCCGCACCCTGTGCGGAAACGTTTCCGCACAGGGCTGCGGCGATCACGGTCGTGGCAAGGACAGCTGCCCGGACGGCCGCGTGCTTGGTGCGTCGGATGGTCTGCACGGTCGGTCTTCTCCTCAGCCCTGGATGCCGATGCGGGAGTGGGTCCACTGGAACGAGTTGTTGTTCACGTAGGTGGAGTAGTTCCACCAGGTGTAGGTCTGGGTGGTCTGCCACGGGTCACCGACCGCGATCATGTTGCTGGTGCTGTCGTAGCCGTATATGACGTTCATGTGGCCGCCGCCACTGCGCCAGCCAATCCGGACCGCGAACGGCCGGCCTGCCGCGATCTCTGCGGTCGACTCGCTGAACGAAGCGTTGCGGTACAGGCTGCGGCCACTGTTGCCCAGCCCCAGCCTGGCCAGGCCGTTGGCCATGTCTTCCAGTGTCGCCGGCTGGTTGTTGCAGTTCACCCAGGTGCCCTGTGCGGCGAGCTGGCAGAACTGCTCCTGGCTGACGGTGCGGCCCCAGAATTTGGCGATGGTCACGCCGGAGGCGTCCCAGCACCACTGGGTCCTGACCTGCTTCTGCATGTCGATCTTGACCGTCCTCACGGTCGTGGACGTCGGGCTTGGGGTGGGGGTGGGTTTGGTGGGTGTCGGATTCGGGTTCGAGCCGCAGACCGGCAGGCCGGTGGTGTTCTCCAGGATGAACGCGTCGGCGATGTAGTACGAACCGGTGTAGATCCACCGCGGATTGCTCTCCACGGTGTCGCCAGTGGTCCGGCAGGACATCTGGATCTTGTCGCCCGCCCTCGAAGAGCCGTTGACCTGGGCCGAGAGGGACGGCTTGGCCCGGTGGTTGACGGTGTTGTAGTTGCCCTGCCCGCCAATGACCGTGCCGCTGACCACGTCGGCCCGGGCGAGGGCGCCGAAGCCGAACAGCAGGCCGCCGGAGAGTGCGGCAGTGATCGTGGCTATCAGCGCTTTCTTGCGGCGGGATGCGCGACGTTTGTGCATCATGCTCCTTGATCCGAGAAAAATTTGGGGAACTCACTTGCCCGGCAGCCCGGTTGTCCAGGCTGCAGGACAGGCAGCGAAGGGAACGAGGCTGCAGCCCCTGGTTCGGCGTCGATGCGATGGCTGACGGTCAGTCATCGCCGGACGGAACGGGAGTCCCGCTGCTCGCCGGAGCGGCGGCGCGGATGGACGGTCCGGGAAGCCCTGACAGGCGGACCCCAGTAGCCGATGGAGTGTCCGGTAGCCGGCGCGGGCGGTCGCTCTTCCGAGCCACCGCAAGCCGACGTCAAGCACGCGTTCGGAGGATCACCCTGAGGCGTCGAGGCCACCGCTTGGGGCGCCTCGTCTGCTCGACCTCGGACGATCTCGGCGTCACCCGGAGAGGCGAGGGTCGACGCTGCCGTCCGCCCGCCTGAAGACCGCCGATACCAGCGACACATGGGCGTTGCACCGCCGCTTTACCACGCTTCTACGACCAGACATAACCGCGCCGCTTTCCTCGAGTGGATTGGGTGCCCGGAATCCTGCCAGAGAGAAATGGCGATTTGAACGCCGTTGGTCTACACGCGAAGATATCGCGCATTCAACTACCGAAAGAAGAGAAGTGACGGACCGTCAATCTACTTGAGATCTCTGCCAGTTGTGGAGCGCGATGCCATTAGTCTAGGCCTTTCAGGGGACCCGATAGCATGCGAGCTTTACGCAAAATTTACGGTTTTCGGACTTTTATTAGACGTGTCGTCAAATAGCCGAATCGCCGAGAGTGCACGCCATGTGACTCTCCATCATTTCCGACAAGAGAATCGCCCCACGCTTTCCTGGCAGGGCCGAGCGTGAAGGAGACCGCAGCTGACGCCGGCCGTGGGCGGGAACCGCTGTCCCGACCTGCCTGGTACTACAGCCTCAGCCTTGTGACCGCTGATCGGTGATGTCGTTGCCTGGTCATGCTGGTCGATGTGGCATCGGAGCACCGGCACCGCCGGCCCAACCTCGCTCCAGCCGCCACCAGGCCGGACGGCTACTGCTAGGACCTGGCCAGGGACGGTCGCCGGACCGGTCAATCCGCATCGGCGAGGGACCGTCCGCCCCAGCGGATGCCCTTCTCACTACGGATACGGGCACGCTCACGGCGCTGGGCGGCCAGCAGGTCGGGGTGACGGGCATTCACGTTGCGCCAGCGTAGGTAGAAGTGCAGGGCAGCCGTGGAAGATCGCGGAGCTTCTGCGGACCTGGGCACATGTTGTGGTGCAGGGTCCGTGGTGGTCCCGATTGGCCCTGTTGTCCGAACACCTCGGGCAGTTCGATGGCCTCAAAGCGGCCCCGGAGAGGGCCCCGAGGCCGACGCCGGAGGCTGACCACGTGCGGGCATGTCGATCGGCGCCCGTTTCGGTGCAGGGCCGTTTGGGTGTCGGCGTTGGGCCGGCGGCTTGCACGCGGCGGCGCCGGGCGGGTCGACGGGGGCCGATGACACCTGACGGCATGCCAGGCATGTGACCACCGACGAGGGAGGAACCCCCCAGAGCGAGGGCATCGTGTCGAACCGCTCCCCCAGATGCAGGGTGACGTCCGCGGTGGCTGCCATCGCCTCGGTCTGCATGGTTGCCGCGCCGTCCGACGCCCGGCCGGCCGCCTTGCTTCCCGGAGGGCCGACCACCGCCACCGTGGTCTGGACGCCCTGCCCCGGCGCTACCGGCTTCGACTGCACCACGGTGCGCGCACCGCTGGACTACCAGCGCCCCGGCCGGCAGACCATCCGCCTCGCCGTCATCCGGCACCGGGCGACCGACCTGGCGCATCGGGTAGGCACCCTGATGTTCAACCCCGGCGGGTCGGGGACCAGCGACCTTCCGGTGCTGTGCACGTTCTTTCCGCAGCAGATCCGAGAGCGGTTCGACATCGTCAGCTGGGACCCGCGGGGGGTGGGCCGCTCGAACGCTGTCCGCTGCTTTGCCGACGCGGCGCAGGCGACCGCCTGGGCCGCGCAGTTGCCGAGCGGATTTCCCGTAGGCAGTCAGCAGCGCCGGCTGTGGATCCGGCTCCAGGCGGAACTGGGGCGGCGCTGCGAACAGCGCGACCCGCTCCTGCTGCGGTACGTCTCGACCACCGACTCGGCACATGATCTGGACCTGCTGCGCGCCGAACTCTGCGAACGGCGGCTGACGTACCTGGGAATCTCCTATGGCACGCTGCTGGGTGCCACGTACGCCAACCTCTTCCCGGACAGGGTCAGGGCCATGGTCCTGGACGGCAACGTCGACCCGCAGGCGTGGTACAGCGGGAATTCGGCGCTCCCCCTCCTTCTTGCGGCAGGGTTCCGATGTGGGGGCGGCGCAGACGTTGGAGCAGTTCCTCGACCTGTGCGGCCGGGCCGGCCCGAGCTGCTGCGCCTTCTCGGCCGGCAGCCCGCAGGCGACGCGGGCGACGCGGGCGACGCGGGCGACGCGGGCGACGCGGGCGACGCGGGCGACGCGGGCGACGTACCAGGATCCGCTGCGCCGCCTGCTGTCGCACCCGCCGGGGCGACGTGACGTACGCCTCGGTCATCAGCGAGGTGGCCCACCTGCTGTACACGGTCCACCCGGCCTGGACACAACTGGCCGACCTGCTGCAACAGGTGTGGCTCGGCGGTACGCCCCGGGGCATCGTCGAGGAGGGCCCCGGAGACCTGCTCAGGATGGTTACCAGTGGCGGCGCCCCCTTACTCGCTGCGGGCGCCCTCCGGAAGGCCACCCCGGCCGGGGAACAGGAGTATCCGGGCTTCGAGCAGTTGGACGGCGTGGTGGGCGGTGAGAGCCCCAATCCGCGCGACCCGGCAGCGCCAAGGCCATGGCCGCCGAACTGCGCGACGCCCGGCTGCTGACGGTCTCCGGCTACGGGAACACCACCCTGCTCGACCCGAGCACGTGCGCGGCGGACCACAAGACCGCTTGCCTCGTCCGCGGTGTGCTGCCGCCGCGTGGCACGGTCTGCTGGCAGGACGTCCCGCCGCTTGCCGAGACGGCCCCTGCCGCGTCCCGGTGAGCACGTGAATCCGCAGGTCATGGGAGTGGAAGGGGCCGGGCCCGGGCCGTCACGAACGCAACGGGGCTCCGGTTGAACGGAATGACCTTCCCAAGTCGCCCTGAACCGCCGGAGCTTCGATGTGCCGCCACTCTGCCACCGTCTGCCTGATCAAGTCGCCTGCTCTGGACGGTGTACGTACTGCCCGCACACCTCAACCTCGACGCCCTCGGTGGCGTTGACGCCGTCGCCGTGCATGCGTGGTGTCCCCTTCTCGCCGGTCCCGGTCTCACCGTGGAGTCCGGCGCGTGGCGCCAGCCAGTGCCAACGCCTCCACCGGAAGCGACGCCACGAACCCGCTGCCGCTCGGCAGATTGACGATATGGAACAGGTTTCCCTGCGCCGGGGTTGAAATCAGAGATTTCAATGTGTGCGTGCGCACATCCAGCCGCTGCGCCAGAAATCAGCCCTGCCATTCCAATCCAAAGAATGCCCAAACCCCTCTGCAGAGGGGTTTGGGCATTCACGGCGACCATCCAGGCAGCACATTCCGACCAGTTACTCGCCGCGGCCGGACGAGCGGGAATTCCGCTTCCGCCACACTGCGCCACCCACCGCACACACCAGGAGGACCGCCGACAGTACCGGGATAAGCTGGCCGAAACCCATGTCCTCGAACACAACGCCTCCTTGGTGTTCAGCAATTGGACAGCAGCGGACAGGCGGCAGCAGGAATGGGCTCCTGTGGCTGCCCCCGCGATGTCGCCCCGGAGCTTACGGGCGGACTGGATGCAACACTCCCAGCCCGCCCGCCGTCCCGGCCGGAAGGTCTACTCGTCCTTCAGGTATCCGCCGACGAAGCCTCGGTAGTCACCCCAGACGCGCTCGCGCTTGTCCCAGGAGCTGCCCCAGCACGACGCGGTCCAGGTGGTCTCGCTCTGAGCGTTGTCGGCCGGCGGCGAGGAGATCCACTCCTTCACCGGGCTGTGGGAGAAGTCGCAGCCCGGCACGTACAGGTAGTGGTAGGCGCTGCCCGGGTACACCTTGGTGGTGTCCTTGCCCTTGACCTGGTAGTTGGTCCGCACGCTGACCCGCGAAACCTTCACGCCCAGGAACGTGTCGGTGTACGAGTACGAGGCCCACATGTCTCGGTAGCCGGACGCGCGCAGCGCCGCGGTGGAGTTGGTGGACGCCGCGTCGTCACCGCCGGCGGACTCGCGCTCCACCACGACGTCACCGCCCGCAAGCTCCGTCCGGGTGATGCCCGCGGCAGCCGGGGATTCAGCCGCCTCGAAGATCTGCTTGATCAGGGTGCGGTCCTCCAGCAGGTCGAGGAACCGGGTCTTCTTGGCGTCAGAGAGGGCCGAGAATCCCTGCGCGGTCTCCTTGGCCTGCCCGTCCCCCTGGGCGGACTTCATCGCGAGGTAAGCCTGGTACTTCGCGACCCGCGAAGCCTGCGAGACCAGGCCGTCGTCGGCCTGAGCCGAAGCGGGCAGCATCGCCAGAGTGACACCGGCAAGAGCGACACCTGCAGCGGAAACAACGCTTTTTCTGATTACAGAGCGCACGCTGAATTCTCTCCCCTTGACTTTCACACCACTTGACTGGATTCGGACAGAAAGGGAAGAAGCATACGCATGCATACCCCCACGAGCCCCCTGCTCCCCGCATTACGCGTCCGATTCTTTGAGCCCCTGCCGGCCGCGCACCACAGAGACTGCCCGAGACAGCCATAACGAGTCAATCGATCTCCATTTATTTGAGCATGATCTGAGTTACGAAGACCTTGCAGCCCACCCTCGATCCGGAATCAAAGAATCCGCCAATTCGGAATTTGCTAATCCGTAAAACTGAGGCAACCTAATGCCTCGGAATGCCCGATTTCCCCCAACCGGCCCACGAACGCCATGGGGCCGGCGCCGGGGTCGCGGGTGCATCACTGTGCAAACGGCCGCCAACGGCCATGCGCAACCGGTGCGACCACGAGCCTCACCCGGATCAAAGCGACGGAACCGGCCACTTCCACCGCACAGCACCGCACACGCTTCACCGCACAGGTCGCCAACCTCGGCCGCCCCCCTGACCTCGCCGTCCGGACCCTCTCACGAGAGGCCTTCAGGTGGCGCCCGCGAGACCGCAGGGGGAAGAAGGCAGGGGTTACCCCATCCAGGGGTGGCACCGGCCGCATACGCGCTCCCCGGCCGGGATGCGGCGCAGGTGGTGGAATTTTCGCCGAGGTGCCCCTGCCGGCTGGCGGGGGCACCTCGTGCGGTCAGGTGCTGTCCAGAGCGCCTGGGGCACCTGCCCTCGTCCGCACACTCCTGTCGGCACGGCGTGATCTTGAGCGTAGCGGGCAGGCCGCCCGCCAACGGGCTCAATGCGGGAATCGTCCCGGCTGCTGTCGGTCCCGGGTCGCCCGAGCCTCAGCCGCGCGTGAGGCATCCGTGGCCGGCATCGACGTCGTCATCTACAGGCCGAGGCTCAAAAGGATCGTGACCGTCGGCGGGAGCAGCGCGAGCCACCCCGCCCATCGGCGTGCCCTGGTCAGGGTGGGGTGTTTCAGGGGCAGCCGGGATGCCACCACGAGCACAGGGGTAGCCGTCCAGGACGCGAACCAGAAGACTATGAGGACGGCCACGGTCTGAGGGTGAACCTCCTGGGCCATCCCGGCCAGACACCCGAAGAGGAAGGCGACCGGGATCAAGGCCACCGTTGCAGCCGTGACCCATATCGACACCCTGCCGACAGCACGGGTCTCGGCGGCGCGGTCGGCAGGCAGAACGGAAGTTGTCTCGTGCATGGGTACAGCCAAGCGGCTCCGCCACGGGCTCGCCTGGGCGCACGTACTCAGCTCCTCATCGGCCCCGTACTCATTTCACAGCCGGGACCACTGACATCTCGCGCCGTCTTCCTGTCGGACGGCACGAGAGTGTCAGTGGTTGGCGATACGGGAGTGCGGTGGCGGTCGCGGCGGCTTCGCCGATACCCCTGCACCCAGGGGGCTGCCAAAGCCCAGAAGTCCCGCCGCTGCACCGCTCACCCGGCAGCGGCAGCGGCAGCGAGGCATGAAGTAGGCGGGCGGGTGGCGAGGGCGGCGCCGCCGCGGTGGCGGGCAGCGGCCCGGCGCTGCAGCGCCCCGAACGACAAGCGGCCCGTGACAGGGTCCCAGAGGCTCGCGGGCCCGGAGTGACGGTGGCAGCTGAGCCGCTGGCGGGGCGGGCGTGTGTGGCCGATGTAGCGGATCTTCCGGTCGCGGGGATCGACGAGCCCGTAGACCACACACAGCGTCCTGCGTGCCTCGGCGGTCATATGGCCTGCAGGCCGAGTACCTGTGTCTGAACCCGAGCTGTGGATCGCACCTATTCCGGGGGCCGACACCCTGACTCCGATGGAACTTCCTCCCCGGATCCGAGTGGCCGGATCGGGTCGGGAAGGATGAGGGTCGTGAACATCAAGGAGGCTGTCGCAGGGATCGGGACTGCTCAGGACGAGCCCGGTCTGCCCATGGCATGGCGGTGGTCACCTACGCCCCGGTTCGTGTTCTCCCTAAGGGTTGTCCCGTAACTGCTGGTCACGGGTGAGATGATCTTGGTGTGGCTAGTGTGATTACGGCGTCTGAGCCGTCCTGGATAGCCCCGTTC
>NZ_JBEORW010000052.1:0-53055 GCF_040302565.1 Streptomyces sp. NPDC097981 | reverse complement strand
GCTTCAGAGTCCTGCCACGACAGAACTAAGGTGGTGGTCTTTCACCTCCACTCGAATAGTCAGCGCTTTTCACGGCGCACCTCGTCGTCGACCCAGGCGAACGGGCGGCCGGCGGCGTGGTCGACGAGGACCGAAGTCTTCCAGTGGATCCGCTGAATCCGTTGGATCCCCTCCCGGTCGTCTTCCTCGGACGGGTCCGGCCAGGCCACCACCGGCAGTTCCGGCAGCCCGATCCGCGGTGCGACCCACGTGTTCGCGTCCGCCATCCAGGTGGTCGCCCACACCAGTTCGCAATGCAGCGCCAGCAGGCGGGCCCCGAGGGCGGGATCGAGCCTGGCCAGCAGGGGATTCGCGTCGGCCCCAGGCCCGTACGTCGGGTAACCGTCCGGCAGCTCGTGGTAGGTGGCCCCGAACGGGATGAGCGGTCCGTCGATGTCGAGGAAGAGGAGGGGGCGCTGCCCCGAGCCGGCCGTTGCGGCAGGATAGCCGTACGTGGAACCCCGGGCCGTGTGTTCCCCTCTCCATGGGTGAGGAGGGGACGACCATGACGACATCGGCTGGGGCCACGGCCTGGAGAGCGGCGGTGGCGGGGCTCCTGTGCGCCGTGCTGGCGGCCTGCGGTACCCGGCATGCCGGGGAGGCCGCCGCGCCGCCCGCACCGGTGAAGGAGACCTGTGGCCTCGACCGGACGACGGGCGGTGGCACGGGTCTGCCGGATCCGCCGACGGAGGAGCAAGGCGGCGGTTACGCGGGGCCGCCGACGGATCAGGAGACCGGTGGTTACGCGGGGCCGCCGACGGATCAGGAGACCGGTGGTTACGCGGGGCCGCCGACGGATCAGGAGACCGGTGGTTACGCGGGGCCGCCCACCGATCAGGACACCGGGGCTCCTAATCCGCCCACCGACGGGGACATCACCAACGGCGCGGGCCCCTGCGGCGGTGCCGGGTGGTTCGACATGACCCGGGACTTCAACGCCTACTACGCCCAGCGGCGCACCGACGCGGACCGACTCCTGCCCGAGCAGGCCGTCCAGGAGGCCCGGGTCCGCAAGGGGCGGGACGCCGGCGAGGCCCTCGTGACCTTCACGACCGGGTCCGTCGGCAAGGGCCTCGGCGAGGACGGCCGCCGGGTGGCGCAGATGTTCGTCTCGTGGCGGCAGCAGGTGTACGGGGACAAGGGCACGGTGACCGTCCGGACTCCGGACGGGTACGTGGTCACCACCGAGCCCTGGTGAGCCGGGCCCGGGGCGAGCCCCCGGAGCCCCGGCTTCGGGTACGCCCGTCCAGCGCGCGGCGGGCTGCGGAAGCCGCCAACGCAGGGAGCCGGTCGGGGGCGCCGCGTACGGCCCTGCCGCGCACCGGGCCCCGGTCGGTGTCCACCACGGGCCGGTCCGGCACCGGTGGCGAGCAGCAGGAGGGCACACCACACGGCGCCCCAGCGGCGTGGGAAGCGGGCTGAGAAGCGGCCACGGAACATGCCCGACCGCCTTTCGTCCCTCCCATGCTGCCCGGAGAGGGGCGCAGGACTCGGTCGACGCCGGGCTCTCCACACGGTGCGGGTGGTTGCGCCGTTCGGGCCCGGGCCAGGGCCGCCCGGGGCCATGATGATGCGATGACGTGCGAGACGGAGCACCGGCCGGCCGAAGCCGCCCCACCGGGCCGCCCGATCGGGGCGTACGACGACCGGCTCGTCCTGGACGACCTGGAAGTTCATCCCGCCCTCGACGCCGGCGGCGCGGCCGCCGGGCTCGGTCTGCTCCCGGCCTACATACCGCGGCCGCTCGACGACCGGCTGTGCGAGGTCGTCGCCGCTGCCGAGAGGGGGCGGAGCGGGATCGCACTGCTGGTCGGCGACTCCTCCACCGGGAAGACCCGCGCCTGCTGGCAGGCGGTCAGGAACCTCCCGGCGCCGTGGCGGCTCTGGCACCCCCTGGAACCCGAGCCCGCGAAGGCCCTGTGGGAACGACTGGACCAGGTGGCACCGCACACGGTGCTGTGGCTCAACGAAGCCCAGCACTACCTCCTGGACCCGGTGTACAGCACCCGGATCGCCACGGCCCTGCGCGCGTTGCTCCACGACGACTCCCGCGGCCCCGTACTGGTGCTCGGGACGCTGTGGTGCAAGCACTGGGAGCTCCTCTCGGCCGCACCCGCCGACTCCGCGGAGCCCGACGCGTACGCGCAGACCCGCCGCCTCGTCGGGGACAAGAGCATCCGCGTTCCGGAGACGTTCACCGAGGCGGAACTGCGCAGCGGTCATGCCGCTGCCCTGGAGGACCCCCGCCTGGCGGAAGCCCTGCGCGACGCCCGGCAGGGCCAGCTCACGCAGTACCTGGCCGGTGCTCCCGAACTGGTCAAGCGCTACCGGAATGCGCCCGTCGCCGCGCAGGCACTGATCGAGGTGGCCATGGACGCCCGTCGCCTGGGCCACGGCCGCGATCTTCCCCTGGCGTTGCTGGAGGCCGGCGTGCCCGGCTACGTCACCGATCAGCAGTGGGCCCGCCTGGCACGTGACCCCGACTGGCTGGGGGAGGCCCTGCGGTACGTCGAGGACGACTGCCGAGGGGCGCTCGGTCCGCTGACCCGTCAGATCCCCGACCCGGCGCGGCGACAGCCGCACGCACAGGCTGCCACGGTCGGATACCGGCTCGCCGACTACCTCGAACAGTTCGCCGACCGGGAACGCCGGGACGTGTCCGCGCCCGCCGCCCTCTGGCAGGCGCTGCTCGACCACGGCAACCCGGAGGACCGGGCCTCTCTCGGCCGGGCGGCCGGCACGCGCGGGTTGTACCGGCTGGCGTTCGAGTTCCATGCGCGACGGGCCGAGGACGGCGAGTACCTCGGCATGCTGGTCGCGGCGGCCGTGTTGAAGGAGACGGGCAGGTTCGCGGACGCGACCGCCTGGTACGTGCTCGCCGCCCGGACCGACACCGAGGACACCGGGGACCGGGTCCACGCCATGGCGCAGGCCGCCAGGCTGCTGGACGAAGCCGGCCGGGTCGACGAGGCGGTCGAGTGGTACCGGCGCGTCGCGGAGGCCGACACCGACGGCATGAGCAGTGCCGATGCGATGTGGGCGGTCGTGGGTCTCTCCCGGTCGCCCGCGCAGGTGGAAGAGACCGTCGCATGGCTCCGGGCCCTTGCCGCCCGGACCGGAGCCCACGCCCTCTCGTTCGGGGCCCTCGCCGCGGAGGAGGCCGATGCGCTGCTGAACCACGTACAGGCTCCGGAGGCCGGCCGGGTCGAGAACGCCGGGGCGATCGACGACGGTGCCGCCCGCGCCGCTGCGGCCCCTGACGAGACGCCGTACACCACGGACCACTGGCCCGTCGAGCCCGGCACCGTGCGACGTTGGATCAAAGGCGTCGAAGTCACCGGCCTGTGGGAAGCCGCCGGATCGGCGACGCGGGCGGGGCGGATCGGCGAGGCCGTCGCCTGGTACCGGAGAGCCGCCGAACTCGACGACGACGCAGCCACCCGCGCGGCAGCCCGACTGCTGACGGCATCGGGGCGGCGCGCCGAGGGGGAACGGCTGCGCCGCTACGGATGGGAGCCCGTCGCCCTCCACGGTGCGGAACCGGAGGAGATGATCGGGCACGCGTGGGACGCCACTCCGCGTCTTCCGCGCGTCCGGCCCGGCACGGAACCGCCCCGTTGACCGGCGTCCGGTCGTCCCGGGGGAGTCGAGCACGGTGAATCAGGAGATCGCCGCCGCCTTGATTGCTGCGGGCGCCGCCGTCGCGGGGGGCGTGGTCACGGGCTGGTTCACCTGGGGTGCCGCCCGGCGTCAGGCGGACGCGGCGTGGGCGGCGGGCCAGCGCCAGGCGGACGCGGCATGGGCGGCCGGCCGGCGCCAGGCGGATGCCGCGTGGGCGGCCGGCGAGAGGCAGGCGGACGCGCAACTGGCGGTCGCCCGGCAGACCCTGAGCGCACAGGCGCGAGCCGTGGAGCGGGACGTACGCAGGGCCGCGTACGTCGCGTTCCTCGGAAAGGCGGACGCCGCCCACCGCGCCCTGCTCGCCCATCAGGCGGCATTGGGGACCGTGGACGGCCCGGCGCGCCGACGGGAGTTCGAGGCGGCGCAGGCCGCGGTCCGGGAGGCACTCAACGTGGTGCGCCTGGAAGGACCGGACGACGTCGTCACGGCGGCCGAAACCCTGGAGTCCGCCCTCTCGACCACGCCTGCGGGTTACGAAACGGCCGGCCGTGACTTCCTCGCCGCGGCACGAGCCGCCCTGACCGGTGCGTGAGTGTCCTAACGCCGCTGCAGCGCGCCCCGTACGAACGCCGCCTGTCCGGCGTGCTGCAGGTCGTCGGCGAGCACGCTGACCAGCCGCACCCCCAGGGTGACCGGCGGGTCCCAGCCGGCGTCGACCACCCGTTCGAGATCGGTGGCGGTGAGCCCCCGGATGAATCCGGTGCTCTGCTCGTGGACGGCGTCGAAGTACCCCAGCAGCAGCTCGCCCGATTCGACCAGGACCGTTCCGACCTGCCGGGGCGTGTGCCCGTAGCCGGTGGCCGCCGCGGGCAGCGGCAGGGCGAACCGGGTGAACCAGTCCTGGGCCGTCCAGACCCGCTCCAGACCCGACGCTTCCGCCACGTGGTCGTCCTGCACCCGGGTCAGATGCCACACCAGCCACGTGATCGAGTTCGCCTTCGGGTCGATCCGCGCGTTCAACTCCTCGGCCGAGAGCCCCTCGACCGCGTCGTGCACCACCTCCGCGATGCGCTCGTACGCATCGGCCAGTACCTCCGTAGCCTTCATGCACCGTCCCCAGACGTGTCCGCACGTACCGCCGACATGACGTACCGCATCGGCCGGTGCCCCGTGGCCACCGGCCGGTGTGGTGAAACCGTGTGATGAGCCGTGTGGTGAACCGCGCCTGCTACATGGGATCCATGCCCCGGTCGTCGATCTTGCCTTCCCGCTCGCTCTGCTCCTGGAGCCGGCGGGCCTTGTCCTGGAGCCTTCGGCGCTCTTCCGGATCGGTGGAGCGTTCGGCCGCCCTGTTCAGCTCCTGCGCCTTGTCGCGCAGTTGCCGGGACCGGCCCCGGGATTCGCCTGCGGTCATGATCACTCCTCGGGTGTGGGGGGGGTAAGGAGGGCGGATTCAGCGAAACAGCAGCGCCGCGCGGGCGCATCTCGAACCGTCCCGTCCGGTGACCGCCCGGAGAGCGGCTCCCCCGTTTGCCCGCCCCGAATGGCGCAGCGGAGCGGGGGGCCGCTGAATGTGACCGAGCGTGCGCTGCCCATGACCCATGTTGATCCGGCGTGCGATGTGCAGACCCGCGCGTCGGCGAACGGAGCTTTCCATGAATGACCCCATCACGCTCGCGGCGACGCCGGACGACGACCCCCGCGAGCTGCCCGGCACCACCGACGCGACGACCACGAGGACCGCGACGAGTACCGAACCCATACGCACCCTGCCGGAGACGGCCGAACGGGTGAGCCTCCTCAAGGAGACCGGCCAGAGCCCCGACCACGGCGATACCGGCCGGCCCGCCCGGCCTGCGGACCCCGCCGGACAGCGCCCCGCCGCACCGCAGGCACGGGACGAGCCGCTGTACGAGGAACCCTTCGACGACCCGTACGACGAGTCCTACGCGTCCTACGAGCAGTACCGGCGGGCGCACGGACGCACCGCGCACGGCAGCCCGTACGCCCCCGGCCGCACCGGGGCGCTGCGGCGCACGGTGCGCCGGCCGGTGGTCGCGGCCCTGCTGGTCTGCGGCGTCCTGCACCTGCCGGGCGACGTGACGGCCCTGCCGTCGCAGACCCCGCTCGCCTTCCTTCCCCTCCTCGCCGCCGTGCTGTGCCTCGGGCTCGGCGCGCTGCTCGCGGTGCGTGAGACCGCAGGGGTGTGGCGGGCCGGTGCGGCGGCCGCCGTCGCCGTCGTCGCCCTGCACGTGGTCGGCGGCGTCACGGGGTTCGACCCGCTGGCGGGCGCGGTGAGCGGCTCCCTGGCCTGGGCGGGCGCCACGGCGGTGCTCTGCGCCGCGGCCGCCGCGGTCCTGGCCGGCCTGGCCCTCGTGAACCGGTCGCCGCAGGCCCGGGCGGGCGCCGGCGGCTGACCGTGCGACGGGGGCGGAACCGGCTGCACGTGCCGCCTCCGCCCCCGACGCATGCGTACCGCCGCCCTACGCGAGCAGGTTGACCCCGCGCGTGAACACCCCGGGCAGCCGGGCCGCCAACGGGACGATCCGCCCCGCGAGCGGGGGCTGTTGGCGTGCCCACAGCAAAGACGCGGTCAGCGTGCGGTAGCTGCGCGACAGCTCCCGCCAGGCCCGCTCGTACGCCTGCGGCCGGCCTTCCCGTACACAGCGGACGAGTTCGCCCGCGGCGGTCACGGCCAGGGTGAGCCCCTCGCCGGTCAGCGCGTCCACGTACCCCGCGGCATCCCCGACGAACAGCACCCGCCCCGCGACCCGGACCCGCGCCCGCTGGCGCAGCGGCCCGGCGCCGCGCACCGCCGAGCCGGCACACCCGGCCAGCCGCGAGCACAGCAGCGGGAACCGGGCCAGCTGTACGTCGAAGGGGGCGCGCTCGGTGGTGAGGACCGCCACGCCGACCCGGTCGGGCCCCAGCGGGGTCACGTACGCCTCGCAGTGCGCCGACCAGTGGACCTCGACCAGGTCGCTCCAGGGTTCCACGGTGTAGTGGCGGCGCAGCCCATAGCGGGCCGGCCGGCGGGGGGCGGGCGGCGTCGCGAGGCCCAGGCCGCGCCGGACGGGGGAGTGGAGACCGTCCGCCGCCACGAGGTGGCGGGCCGTCAGACCGGCGGCGCCGACCCGGTCCTCGTCCTGGCGGACCTCGCCGACGCGCCGTGGGAGCACCCGTACGCCCAGCCGGTCGGCCCGTTCGGCCAGCGCCGCCTGGAGGACGGGCCGACGGGTGCCGAGACCCGGACCGGCGCGGAACAGCCCCTCCGCGTGCAGGCCGCTCACCCCGTCCAGGTAGCGGATCCCGTGGAAGGGCCGGCCCGGCACCGGCACGCCCAGCTCCCGGAGCCGGCGCACGGCCCCCGGCATCAGGCCCTCGCCGCACGCCTTGTCGATCGGTGTGGGTCGGGGCTCCAGGACCACGACCTCCATACCTGCCAGCGCCCCGTGGATGGCCGTGGCCAGCCCGGCCGGACCGCCGCCCGCGACGAGCAGGTCGATCACCGGGCCCCGTCCTCCGCCGCCACGGCACTGCGGTAGACAGGCGCGGCATGGGCCAGCGCGTCCGACTCGCAGCGGATGCGTACGCCCAGCAACAGGAGGTTCAGGAGGGTGAAGCCGGCCGCCGTCACCCAGGCGGTGTGCACCAGCGGCAGCGCCGCGCCCTCCACCACGACCGCGACGTAGTTCGGGTGGCGCAGCAGCCGGTACGGCCCCGCCGCCACCGGCGGCAGCCCCGGGATCACCAGGACCCGGGTGTTCCAGCGCGGGCCGAGGGTGGCGATGCACCACCAGCGCAGGGCCTGGGCCGCCAGTGCGAGGGCGAGTGCGTACCAGCCCAGCGCGGGCAGGAACGGACGGTGGGCGACGAGCGGTTCCACCACGCAGCCCAGGAACAGCGCGGTGTGGAGGGCGACCATCGCCGGATAGTGGCCGCGGCCGTACTCGATGGCGCCGAGCGACAGGCTCAACCGCGTATTGCGGCGGGCCACGGCGAGTTCGGCGAGCCGCTCGGCCGCGACGAGGCCCAGGAGCAGCAGGTACAGGGTGGTCGTGGTCATCGTGTCCACCGGGTTCATGGGGTTCATCGGGATCATCGGGATCATCGGGTTCATCGACATGGGGGTCACCAGCGCAGGAGGACGAGTTCGGAGGCGAAGCCCGGCCCGAAGGCGATCACCAGCCCGACCGAGCCCGGGGCGGGCGGTCCGGCGGCCTGGACCGAGTTCAGGATGTGCAGGACCGACGCCGAGGAGAGGTTGCCCGCGTCCGCGAGCGAGCGCCGGCTCGCCGCGAAGGCGCAGTCCGGCAGCGCCAGCGCATCCGCCAGCACGTCGAGGACCTTCGGCCCGCCCGGGTGGACGATCCACGCGTCGACGTCCGGCGGCTTGAGGTCGTGGCAGGCGAGGAAGGTCTCGATCTCCTCGGCCACGTGCAGCCTGATCAGGGCGGGCAGTTCACGGCCCAGGACCATCCGGAAACCCCAGTGGCCGATGTCCCAGCCGAGGAGCCCCTCGGTGCCCGGGTAGAGGCGGCTGCGCGAGGCCGCCACCGACGGCCCCGGTCTCGTGCCGTGCAGCGGATGGCCGCGACCCACCGCGAGCAGGGCCCCGGCCCCGTCGCCGAAGAGGGCCCCGGCCACCAGATTCGCCACGGAGGTGTCGGACGGCTGAAGGGTGAGGGAGCAGAGCTCGGTGGACAGCAGCAGGGCCGCGTGGTCCGGGTGGCCCGCCAGATGGTCGTGGAGGTGGCCGAGTCCGGCGGCGCCCGCGGCGCAGCCGAGGCCGAAGATCGGCAGCCGCTTCACGTTGCTGCGCAGCCCGGCACGGGCGGCGATGCGGGCCTCCAGCGAGGGCGTCGCGAGCCCGGTGACGGTGGTCGACATGACCAGGTCGATCTCGCGCGCCGTCAGATGGGCCGCGGACAGGGCGGCTTCGACGGCGCGGGTGCCGAGCTCCTCGGCCGTCTCCACGAAGAGGGCGTTCGTACCGCCGAAGTCGTTCGACGGACCGTAACGTTCCAGCGGGAGCGCGAGGTGGCGCCAATCGACGCGCACCGAGGCGTGCAGCCGGTGCAACAGGGCGGTGTCGGCCCCCGGGGGAAGGAAGCGGGCGAGCGCCGCCGCGATCTCGGACTGGCGATAGCGGTGGGGCGGGAACACGCTGCTCACTGCCAGGACACGCGTCATTGATTCAACATAGATAATAACTGACACTTTGTGAGGAATCCCGTAAACCGGGCGCGGCGCGGCTTAGCGTGAGCCCGTGCCCCCCGCCAGAGCCGCAGACGGAACCACTCCCGCCGCCACCGCGGAGCCCGGACGGCCCCGGCCCGCCGCCGGCCCGCCGCCCTCCGCCGTGTCCGGCCTGCTCGGGGCCTGCCATCCGGTACCCGCGGCCGCCGTGACGCTGTTCGCCGCCGCCCTGGCCGCGGCCGTGGGGCGCAGTCTCCCGGGGGCGGCGCTCACCGTGGCCGCCGTGGCCGCCGGCCAGCTGTCGGTGGGCTGGTGCAACGACCGGGTGGACCTGGGCCGCGACCTGGCGACCGGCCGCCGCGACAAACCCCTGGTCTCCGGCGCGGTACGGCCCGGCGTGGTCACGGCCGCGGCGCTCACGGCCCTGCTGCTCTGCGTTCCGCTGTCGCTGGCCACCGGACGGCTCGCCGGCTGCATCCATCTGTGCGCGGTGGCCGCCGCCTGGGCGTACAACCTGCGGCTGAAGAGCACCGCCGCCTCCTGGCTCCCGTACGCCGTCGGCTTCGGGCTTCTCCCCGGCTTCGTCACCCTCGGCCTGCCCGGTACGCCCTGGCCGCCGTGGTGGCTGACGACCGCGGCAGCCCTGCTGGGCGCGGGCGCACACTTCGCCAACGTGCTGCCCGACATCGACGACGACCTGGCCACGGGCGTGGCGGGCCTGCCCCACCGGATCGGCGCGCGGCGTGCGGCGGCCGCCGGGGGGCTCCTGGTCCTCGGCTCGGCCGTGGCCCTGGTCGCCGGACCGCCGGGGCGGGTGCCCCCGTACGCCTGGGGGCTGCCGGCGGCCATGGCCGCGGCGGTACTTTTCGGGGCCGGGCGGCGGACCGGCCGGAGCCGGATCCCGTTCCTGGCCACGATGGCGGTCGCCGGGGCCGATGTCGTCCTGCTGCTGGTGCGCGGGGCCGGCCTGGCCGGGCTCCGCTGAAGCGGCCGCAGGCTCAGGCGGCCGCGCCAGTGGGCGGACGGCGGGTCCGGGTCCACTCCAGCAGCTGCTCCCGCGGCCAGGTGTTCACGACCCGCCCGGCCGGAACCCCGCACTCCACGGCGCGTTCGCAGCCGAGCAGCTGCCAGTCCAGCTGGCCTGGGGCATGGGCGTCCGTGTCGATCGCGAACAGTGCCCCCGTCTCCGCGGCCAGCCGCAGCAGCCGGCGCGGCGGGTCCAATCGCTCGGGCCGGCTGTTGATCTCCACGGCGGTCCCGGACTCCGCACAGGCGGTGAAGACCGCCTCGGCGTCGAACTGCGACTCGGGGCGGGTGCGGCCCGTCACCAGCCGTCCCGTGCAGTGGCCCAGGACGTCCATCAGGGGGTTGCGCACGGCCGCCAGCAGCCGCCGCGTCATGGCGGGCGACTCCATCCGCAGCTTCGAGTGGACGGATCCGACGACGACGTCGAGCCGGTCCAGCAGTTCCGGCTCCTGGTCCAGGGAGCCGTCGGGCAGGATGTCGCACTCGATGCCGGTAAGCAGCCGGAAGGGCGCCCACGTCGCGTTCAGCTCGTCCACCGCCTCCAGCTGCTCGCGCAGCCGCTCCGGCGAGAGCCCCCGGGCGACCGTCAGGCTCGGTGAGTGGTCGGTGAGCACGGCCCACTCGTGGCCCAGCCCTGCCGCCGCCCGTCCCATGGCCTCGATCGGGCTGCCGCCGTCGGACCACTCGGAATGCAGATGGCAGTCCCCGAGCAGGGCCGCGCGCAGGGCGAGGGCGGCGGGGCTCGCCGACGGGCCCTCGGGGTGCGCCGCGACCTCGTCCTCCAGTTTCTGCAGGTACGCGGGGATCGCGCCGCCGAGCGCCTCCCGTACGACCTGGGCGGTTTTCGGCCCGATCCCCTTGACCGCTTCGAGGGTGCCGGCGTCGACCCGGCCCTGGACCTCGTGCTCGTCCATGCGCACGAGCGCGGCCGCGGCCGTCCGGAAGGCCTTCACCCGGTAGGTCGGTGCCTGCCCGCGCTCCAGCAGGAAGGCGATCCGCTCCAGTGCCGCGACCGGGTCCATCGAGGTGCCTCCCGGTTCCCCTCGCTC
Source organism: Streptomyces sp. NPDC097981 (assembly GCF_040302565.1). Lineage (NCBI taxonomy): Bacteria > Bacillati > Actinomycetota > Actinomycetes > Kitasatosporales > Streptomycetaceae > Streptomyces > Streptomyces sp. NPDC097981. The sequence continues at coordinate 42,121 of NZ_JBEORW010000052.1, read as the reverse complement.
GGTCCCCCTGATGGCTCTGACTGCCACTGAGCCCAGTGTGACCGGGAACCCCAAGGATGTCTTGGGAAGGTCATAAGGTTTGTTTATGGGGTCATAAGTGAGGGGCGGGTGCCGGGTTAGGGTCGCCTTAGCTTAGGGTTCCCTTGATCCAGTCTTTTTGTCGGTCGAAGGGAACCTGTCATGCCTCGCCCCCTGCGGGTAGCAATCGTCGGTGCCGGCCCCGCCGGAATCTATGCCGCCGATGCGCTGCTGAAGTCCGAGGCGGCCGCCGAGCCGGGTGTCTCCATCGACCTCTTCGAGCGGATGCCCGCGCCCTTCGGCCTGATCCGGTACGGCGTCGCCCCCGACCACCCGCGGATCAAGGGCATCATCACCGCCCTTCACCAGGTGCTCGACAAGCCGCAGGTCCGCCTGTTCGGAAACGTCGACTACCCGGGCGACATCAGCCTCGACGAGCTCCACTCGTTCTACGACGCCGTGATCTTCTCCACCGGCGCGACCGCCGACCGGGCGCTCGGCATACCCGGCCTCGGGCTCGAAGGCTCCTACGGCGCCGCCGACTTCGTCTCCTGGTACGACGGCCACCCCGATGTCCCGCGCACCTGGCCGCTGGAGGCCGAGAAGGTCGCCGTGCTCGGCGTCGGCAACGTCGCCCTGGACGTCGCGCGCGTCCTCGCGAAGACCGCCGACGAGCTGCTGCCGACCGAGATCCCCGCGAACGTGTACGACGGCCTCAAGGCCAACAAGGCCCTCGAAGTCCACGTCTTCGGCCGCCGCGGCCCGGCGCAGGCCAAGTTCAGCCCGATGGAGCTGCGCGAGCTCGACCACTCGCCCAACATCGAGGTCATCGTCAACCCCGAGGACATCGACTACGACGAGGGTTCGATCGCCACCCGCCGCTCCAACAAGCAGGCGGACATGGTCGCCAAGACCCTGGAGAACTGGGCGATCCGCGACATCGGCGAGCGCCCGCACAAGCTGTTCCTGCACTTCTTCGAGTCGCCCTCCGAGATCCTCGGCGAGGACGGCAAGGTCGTGGGCCTGCGCACCGAGCGCACCGAGCTCGACGGCACGGGCAACGTCAAGGGCACCGGCCAGTTCACCGACTGGGACGTCCAGTCCGTCTACCGCGCCGTGGGCTACCTCTCCGACGAACTGCCCAAGCTGCCGTGGGACGTCGAGAGCGGCACGGTCCCGGACGAGGGCGGCCGCGTCATCGAGGCCGGTGAGCACCTGAAGTCGACGTACGTCACCGGCTGGATCCGGCGCGGACCGATCGGCCTCATCGGCCACACCAAGGGCGACGCGAACGAGACCGTCGCGAACCTCCTGGACGACCACGCGGGCGGCCGCCTCCGGACGCCCGCCTCGCCCGAGCCGGAGGCCGTCGAGGCCTTCCTGGCCGAGCGGAACGTGCGCTTCACGACCTGGGAGGGCTGGTACCGCCTCGATGCGGCCGAGAAGGCGCTGGGCGAGCCCCAGGGCCGCGAGCGCGTGAAGATCGTCGAGCGCGAGGACATGCTGAAGGCGAGCGGGGCGTAACCGTCACGCATTCACGGGTGGGGGCCGCCGTCGGCGGCCCCCACCCGTGCGTCCGGAACGCGGTGGGCGAACCCGGGCAGGCCGATCTGGCCGGCCCCGGGCGCCCGGGGCCGGTCGTGGGCACCCCGCGCCAGCCGCTGTCCGCCGCGGCACCGGCCGTTGTCACCCCGGGGGCGGCGACGGTGGCTGCGGATATGCAGGACGGATGGAGAAGTACGGTTACCGGGCCGCGGCCAATACTCGGCGGCCCCAAAAGCTGGAACCGCATGCCGGCCCCTCGTGTCGGGTCACGTATTTCACGAAAGAGCAGGACAGGGGCGGTGGTCGGCCGCGCCTGCTCTCCGCCCGGGTGGGCGGTGAATTTCTTGAACCCTACATAAGGGATCTTGTGCAGGTCGAGCCGGGGGGTTTGTTTCCGGCCCCGCCGGCATATCGGTTTACGGGTAAACGAATTCCCGGTCCGGTAGGTCAACTCGCCCCCGTCGGGCCCCACTCGAAGTCGGTTTCCGGTCGCGCGTGGCCCAATGTGAGCGGGTGATTCCGTATGACCCGGAACCGGCCACCCGTACGGGGGGTTCCGGGCGGCGGGAGCGCATTCATGGAATGCGCGGCCGCCCGCCGTGGTTCGGACTCCACGCAGAACCCGACCACCCTGCACGCACTGGAGAGTTCATGAAGATCGGCATCATCGGCGCAGGCAACATCGGCGGCAACCTCACCCGCCGCCTTACCGCCCTCGGACACGAGGTGTCCGTGGCGAATTCCCGTGGCCCCGAGACCCTGGCCGAACTCGCGAAGGAGACCGGGGCCGTCCCGGTCGCCGTCGCGGACGCCGCCAGGGGCGCCGAGGTCGTCGTGGTCGCCGTCCCCCTGAAGAACGTGCCGGACCTGCCCGCCGGCCTCTTCGACCGGGCGGCGAAGGGCTTCGTCCTCATCGAGACCGGGAACTACTACCCGAAGCGGCGCGACGGCCGCATCGCCGAGATCGAGGACGAGGGCCTGACCGAGAGCCGCTGGAGCGAGCGCCATCTGGGACACCCGGTGGTCAAGGCCTTCAACGGGACGTACGCCCAGGACATCCTGGACCGGCACCGCCCCGCCGGGGACCCGGACCGGATCGCCCTCCCGGTCGCCGGCGACGACGAGGCGGCGAAGAAGGCCGTCCGGGCGCTCATCGACGAACTCGGCTTCGACACCGTCGACGCGGGCGGCCTCGACGACTCCTGGCGCCAGCAGCCCGGCACCCCCGTGTACGGGCTGCGGGCGGGGGCCGGCGCCGTCGCGAAGGCCCTCACCGAGGCCTCGCCGGTCCGCCAGGAGGAGTTCAAGGACTGATGCGCGACCGGCCGGTGCGGGAGCGCGGGAACCTCGGGGACTCCGGCGCCGGCCCCGGTCGCACCGTGAGCGACGCCGTCCGCACCGAGCGCTGCCGGCTGCGCGCGACCGCCACGGGCTCCACCGGCGGCAGCCCGCTGATGGTGTACGTCCGGGGCGGCGCGAGCGGCAGTACGTGGACGAGCTCGGCGGGCTGGTCCAAGCTGACGGTGCCCTTCACCACCGGCGCCTCCGGAACGGTCACCGTCTACGTGCACGGCTGGTACGGACAGGGCGTGGTCTACGCGGACGACCTCTCGGTCGGGTAGATAGGCTCGCCCCGGCCGCCCGGGGTACGCACCGCCCCGCACGGGGCGGTGCGTACCCGACGGAAGGACAGCGCCATGACCGGCGGCAACGAGGTCCGGATCCTGCGCGCGAGCGACCGCACGGCCGTCGCCTGGAAGAACGGCGGCGGGGTGACCCGCGAGATCGCGGCCTGGCCCGAAGGCGCCGGCATGGCCGGCTTCGGGTGGCGGGTCAGCCTCGCCGAAGTGGCCGCCGACGGGCCGTTCTCGGCCTTCCCCGGCGTCGACCGCACCCTGACCCTGGCCGAGGGCGCGGGCATGGACCTCACCGTGGCCGGCGCCCGCCGCCTCGTCGACGAGCGCTACGCGCCCCAGGACTTCCCCGGCGACGCCCCCACCGACTGCCGGCTCCTGGACGGGCCCGTCGTGAACTTCAACGTGATGTACCGCCGCGACCGGGTACGGGCGGACACCGCGGTCGTCCGGGGCGCCCTCGCACTCACCGCCGCACCGGGGCAGACCCTGCTGGTGGTCGCGCTCCGGGGCCCGGCCGAACTCGAAGCCGGCGCCGGAGACCGATTCGGGGCCGGGCCCGTCGCCCTCGGCCCGTACGATGCGGTCCGCATCGACGGAGCCAACACCTGCGGCCTGCGCACCCGGGGGCACGCGGCGGTGGTCACGCTGGCAGCCCGCCCCGGGCGATGACGTCGGCGTACCAGCGGGCACTGTCTTTCGGCGTGCGCCGTTGGGTCGCGAAGTCGACGTGGACGAGGCCGAACCGCTTGCTGTAGCCGTACGCCCACTCGAAGTTGTCCAGCAGCGACCACACGAAGTACCCGCGCACATCCGCCCCGTCCGCGATCGCCCGGTGCACCGCCGCCAGATGGCCGTGCAGATAGCCGATCCGCTCCGGATCGTGCACCTCCCCGGCCGGGTCGGCGTGGTCGACGTAGGCCGCGCCGTTCTCCGTGATGAGCATCGGCACGCCGGGCAGCTCCCCGTGCAGCCGCATCAGCAGCTCGTGCAGGCCTCCCGCGTCCACCGGCCAGTCCATCGCCGTCCGCGGGCCCGGCGCGGGGACGAGGCGCACGTGCTCCTCGGCGCCGACCCACGGCGAGGGCCCGGCGGACGGGTCGAGGTCCCCGGGCCCGCCGGCCGCGACCACCATCGGGGAGTAGTAGTTGATGCCCAGCCAGTCGACCGGCTCGGCGGCCGCCGCCAGATCGCCGTCGCGGACGAAGGACCAGTCCGTCACCCCGGCGGTGTCGCGGACCAGGTCTTCCGGGAGCCGCCCGTGGAAGACCGGGTCGAGGAAGATCCTGTTGCCCACTGCGTCGATCCGGCGCACCGCGTCGAGATCGGCGGCGCCGGGCGTCAGCGGCCGCACCACGTGCAGGTTCAGCGTCAGCGAGACCTCGGCCGACCGGGGGAGGACCGCGCGCAGCGCCGCCGCGCCCAGGCCGTGGGCCAGGTTGAAGTGGTGCGCGGCCCGCAGCGCGGACTCCGGTTCGGTGCGGCCCGGGGCGTGCACCCCGGACGCGTAGCCGAGGAAGGCCGCGCACCAGGGCTCGTTGAAGGTGGTCCAGCCGGCCACCCGGTCGCCGAGAGCCCCGGCCACGAGCCCCGCGTACTCGGCGAACCGCTCGGCGGTCTCCCGCCGCGGCCAGCCCCCGAGGTCCTCCAGCTCCTGTGGCAGGTCCCAGTGGTAGAGGGTGGCGACCGGCCGGATCCCGGCGGCCAGCAGCGTGTCGACGAGCCGCCGGTAGAAGTCCAGGCCGCGCTGGACGGCGGGCCCCCGGCCGGTGGGCTGGACCCTCGGCCAGGCCACGGAGAAGCGGTAGTCGCTCACCCCGAGCCGTTCGAGCAGGGCCACGTCCTCGGGCATGCGGTGGTAGTGGTCGGCGGCCGTGTCCCCCGTATCGCCGCCCAGGACCTTGCCGGGGGTGTGGCTGAAGGTGTCCCAGATGGACGGCGTCCGGCCGTGGAGGGCGGCCGCGCCCTCGATCTGGTACGCGGCGGTCGCCGCGCCCCAGCGGAATCCGGCCGGGAAGGTGAGGGCCGTCTGCGGGATGGCAGAAGCGTCGAGCGAGGTCATGGGAGGACTCCAGGGATCGTGAGGGGAAGGCCGGGGCGGCTGCGTCAGCCCTTGACCGCGCCCTGCATGATGCCGCCGACGATCTGGCGGCCGAGCAGGCCGAAGACCAGCAGCACGGGCAGGGTGCCGAGCAGGGTGCCCGCCATGATCACGGACTGGTCGTGGACGTACCCGCCGCCCAGCTGGCGCAGGGCGACCTGGACGGTGGGCTCCTGCGAGGACAGCGCGACGATCGGCCAGAAGAAGTCGTTCCAGGCCGTCATGAAGGTGAGCAGGCCCAGCACCGCCATGGCCGGGCGGGCGATCGGCACGACGACCGACCAGAAGACCCGGGCGTGCGAGGCCCCGTCCACCCGGGCCGCCTCTATCAGCTCGTCCGGCAGCGACTGCACCAGGAACTGCCGCATGAAGAACACGCCGAAGGCCGACACGAGTCCGGGCAGGACGACGGCCTGGAGCTGGTTGACCCAGTGCAGTTCGACGATCAGCATGAAGAGCGGGATCACCCCGAGCTGCGGCGGGATCATCATCGAGGCGACGACGGCGCCGAGCAGCGCACCGCGGCCCCGGAAGCGCAGTTTGGCGAAGGCGAAGCCGGCCAGCGTGGAGCACAGCACCGTGCCGACGGTGATCGCCCCCGAGACGATGAGGGAGTTGAGCAGCGCCTTGCCGATCGCCGCCTCGTCCAGCACTGCCCGGAGGTTGTCCAGGAGCCGCGGACCGGGCAGCAGGGCCGGCACCGGCCGCGCCAGCTCGGCGTTGGAGCGGCTCGCGGCGACGAGGGTCCAGTACAGCGGGAAGGCCGAGACCAGCACCGCGATGATCAGGACCGCGTAGGTGATCCTTCCGCCACGCCGGGCGGAGGCGCCGGAGCTCATCGGCCGGCCTCCTTGTGGGAACGGCGGTGCGCGGCCAGGGCGTTGACCCCGACCAGCACCACGATCAGCAGGAACATCACCCAGGCGATGGCCGCCGCCCGGCCCAGGTGGAAGAAGCCCCAGCCCTGCTCGTACATGTACAGGCCGAGGGTCTGGTACTGGTGTGAGATGCCGCCGGACACCGACCCCTCGAACAGCAGCGGCTCACCGAACAGCTGCGTGGCGCCGATCGTCGAGACGATCGCGGTGAAGACGATCGTGGGGCGCAGCCCGGGCAGTGTCACGTGGAGGAACTGCCGCAGGCGGGAGGCCCCGTCGACCTCGGCCGCCTCGTACAGCTCGGCCGGGATCGTCTGCATGCCCGCCAGGTAGATCAGCGCGTTGTAGCCGGTCCAGCGCCAGACGACGATGGACGAGACGGCGATCTGGGAGGCCGCCGTACCGTTCTGCCAGTCGACCGGGTGGATGCCCACCAGGTCCAGCAGGTGGTTGACGAGTCCGAAGTCACGCCCGAAGAGCTGCGCGAAGATCAGCGAGGCGGCGGCGACCGAGGTCGCGTACGGCAGCAGCAGGGCCGTACGGAAGAAGGTCCGGGCGCGCAGGCGGTAGTTGAGGACGTGGGCCAGGCCCAGAGCCATCAGCAGCTGGGGCACCGTGGACAGGACGCCGATGGTGAAGGTGTTGCGCAGCGCCGTCCAGAAGAACGGGTCGGTGAACAGCGCCGTGTAGTTGCCGAGGCCGCGCCACTCCAGCTCGCCGGGGGTCTGGAGTTCGGCGCGGTAGAGGGAGACGTATGCGGTGTAGAGCAGCGGGAAGATCCCGAAGGCGGCGAACAGGGTGAAGAACGGGGCGAGGAAGGCGTACGGGGACAGCGCGGCCGGTCGGCCGTACCGCCGGGGCAGCGGTTCAGCCGAGGGCATTCTTGACGGCCTTCTTCGCGTTCGACCAGGCCGTCTCGGGCGCCGTGCCCTTCCGCTCGACCTCGCTCAGCGCGTTGTCGATCTGGTCGGCGATGTCCTTGTCGTGCAGGCCGAGCACCTGTACGGGGGCCTGCCGGGCGGCGTCACCGAAGATCTGGCCGATCGGCGCGTCGGAGAAGTACGGGTCCTTGGCGTCCGCTATCTGTGTGATGGACTTGCCGGCGGACGGGAAGTTGCCCTGCTTGCGGAAGACCTTGGTCTGCTGCTCGGGCGCGGTCAGCCACTTGATCAGCTCGTACGCCTCCTTCCTGTGCTGTGCCACGCTCGGGACCGCCAGGTAGGAGCCGCCCCAGTTGCCCGCGCCGCCGGGCAGTTTCGCGACGTCCCACTTGCCCTTGCCCGCGTCCCCGGCCTGGCCCTTGATGTACCCGAGCATCCAGGCGGGGCAGGGCAGGGTGGCGAAGGACCCGGAGGAGAACGCCTGGTTCCACGGCGGCGACCACTGGTCCAGTTTGGCGCTCAGCCCGTCGCCGGCGGCCTTGACCGAGGCGTCCCAGCCGGCCTTCACGGCGGGGCTGGTCTCGTAGACCAGGGCGCCCGAGGCGTCGTAGTAGCGCTCCTTCTGCTGCCCGACCATGATCGCGTTCAGGCTGCCCACGCTGTCGATCCAGGCGCTGCCGGCCGGCGCCTTCTCCTTGTACTGGCGGCCGAGTTCGAGGTAGCCGTCCCAGGTGGCCCACCGCGCCGCCAGTTCGGTGCGGTCGGTGGGCAGTCCGGCGGCCTTGAACAGGTCGCTCCGGTAGCACATGGCCTCGGGGCCGACATCGGTGCCCAGGCCCAGCACCTTGCCGTCCTTGGTCGTCGCGGCGGACCACTTGGCGGCGGCGAACTCCTCCTTGAGGGTCCCGGCCCCGTACTGGTTCAGGTCGACGAACTTGCCGGCCTGCTGCTGGGTGACGGACGCGATGCGGCCGACCTCGACGGCCTGGACGTCGGCCAGGCCGCCGCCGCCCGCGAGGCGGGTCTGGAGGGACTTCCAGTAGTCCTTCTCGTCCTCGGTGTCGGTCTGCTTGATCTTGACGTGGGGGTGGAGCTGCTCGTACTCGGCGTAGAGGCCGGCCTCCCGGTAGCCGAACGCGCCGAACAGGTCGACGGTGAGCGTGACGTCGCCGCCCGCGGCGTCGGAGGAGGCGCCGTCCGGACCGGACCCGGATCCGCAGGCGGCCAGGAGGACTCCGGAGACCGCGACGGCGGCGAGGCGGACCGCGGCTCTCGGGACGGTACGGGGTGTGGACATGGGGCGGCCTCCTTGGCCTGGACGGGCGGGGTGCGGGGGTGGGGCTGCGCCATCTTGAGAGCGCTCTCAGAATGAGACTGGAGCCTGCACCCGCAGCCCTGGCCCCGTCAAGACGTGTACGCGCAACAACACGCTTTCGTCCGCAATCACCCCTGCCGCAGGGCGAGTTCACGCCGCTCCGATCCGCGTCGGCGGGGATCAGGCGGAGGCGCGCCGCACCAGCGCGGTCGGAGTGACCACCGAAGCGGGCACCGCACTGTCGCCCTGCGCCGCGTTCAGGGTGCGCAGCAGCAGCCGGGCCATCAGGCGGCCCATCCCCTCGATGTCCTGGCGCACGGTCGTCAGCGGCGGATCGGCCGTCTCCGCCACCGGTTCGGCGTCGTCGAAGCCGACGAGCGCCACGTCTGCGGGCACGGCGAGGCCACGCTCCCGCAGCACCCGCAGGGCGCCCGTCGCCATCAGGTCGTTCGCCGCGAACACCGCGTCCAGGTCCGGGCAGCGCTCCAGCAGCCCGGCCATCGCGAGGGCGCCGCCCGCCGCGGTGAAGTCCCCCTCCGCGATCAGCGCGGGATCGGCGTCGAGGAGCACGTCCCGGTAGCCGTCGAGCCGGTCCACGGCCGAGGTCTGGTCCAGTGGCCCGGCGATGTGCGCGATCCGCCGCCGGCCCTGGTCCAGCAGGTACCGGACGGCCTCCCGGGCGCCTCCGCGGTTGTCCGCGTCCACGTACGCGACACCTCCGTGCTCGCCGGACCCGGCGGTCCAGCCCGGACGGCCGCCGTAGACCGTCGGCATGCCGATGCGGCGGGTGATCGCCGGCAGCGGGTCGTCGGTGTGCAGCGAGAAGGCGAGTGCCCCGTCGACATGGCCGCCGGCCAGGTAGCGCTCGATGCGGTCGTAGTCCCCCCGGTCCTCCACCAGCAGCAGGACCAGCTGTGTGTCGTGCGCAGTCAGCTCCTTGCTGATGCCGCGGACCTGGCGGGAGAAGAAGGGGTCGGAGAAGATCCGGATCTCCGGCTCGGCGATGATCACCGCGACGGCTCCGGTGCGCCGCGTGACCAGGGTGCGGGCGGCCGGGTTCGGCACGTATCCGAGCTCCCGGACGGCCTCGCGGACCTTCTCCACCAGATGCGCGCGGACGCCCTCGCCGCCGTTGACGACGCGGGACGCGGTGGCCCGGGACACCCCGGCGCGCTCCGCCACGGCCTCCAGGGTGGGCCGGTGACCGGGAAGCTGTTCGGGCACGGGCGCTCCTCCTGCGTGTCCGGGGCTGTTGGCTCGCCGGACAGCAGCGTAACCCGTACCGCCGGGAGCTTGAGAGCGCTCCCGGCGGTACGGGCGGTCACCAGCCGATACCGAGGGTGAGTCCGGTCGGCGGGTCCGTATTGCCGAGGATCTGGACGGAGGACTGATCGTTGACGTCGTCGTAGGGGAAGCCGTAGGCCCGCTGGTTCAGGCCGACGGTGTGGAAGAAGCCGGCGTAGTCGTTCTTCGCCGTCCCGCCGTAGTAGGCCGCCGGGGTGTACCAGGCGGCGGTGTCGAGGGCGACGCCCCGGTTGAACGCGGCGCAGAACTCCGCGCCGAGCTGCTTCTCCGTGTCGTTGCCCGAGGCCAGCGCCCCCGCGCAGGCCATGACGTCCGGCGAGGTGGGTTTGTGGAGGTTGAAGGAGCCGGAGCCGTTCTTGCCGAAGGTCAGCGTGGAGCCGGAGACCCGCCCGGAGAAGGTCTCGCCGAGCCGGGTGAGGGTGAAGGGGTGGGTGGTGTAGTAGGCCCAGGCCTGGTCTATGGCGGCCGTCAGGTGGTTCTGCTGCGCGCCGCCCGCGAGGAACAGGTCCGAGGAGCGGGGCGCCACGATCCGGTAGCCGTTCTGGAGCGGCTTGAAAGCGGCCCCGACGGAGGCCGCGTACTGCTGCATGACCTCGGCGCGGGTCCGGGTGATGCCCTGGGTGTTGTCGTAGCCGCTGGAGGTCTGGCGCAGCCGTGAGGTCATCGGGAAGCCGAACTGGTCGACCTGGGTGGTGTTCCCGCCGAACGCGACCTGGCCGTGCACGTACGTGTACTCGTACCAGTCGTAGTACACGTCGCTGTTCGGGTCGTCGGGATTGCGCAGGTCGGGGCCGCCCCAGCCCTGGTCGTCGGGGGAGACCGGGAGGTACACGGGGGAGCCGAGGGAGACGTAGATCCTGCCTCCGCGGATCGACGCCGGGGAGGGCACCGTCCCGCCCGCCTGGGCCAGGGTGAACGACATGGCGGGGTAGTTGACGCCCTTCTTCACCAGGTGGCCGGGCGCGGTGGCGTCGAGGTGGCTGATGTGGACCATGGAGCCGTCGGGCTTCATGTACGACCACTGGCCCGGGGTCACCTGGCCGAGGACGGTGACGAAGACCTGTGAATCGGAGTACGTGCCACGGGTGTTGTTCTGGAAGGTGATCGGGAAGCTCCCGGACCCGCCTCCGCCGTCTCCTCCTCCGCCTCCTCCGCCGGAGCCGACCGTGTGGGAGAAGTGCGGGGTGTCGTGGAGCGGTCCGCCCTTCTCGTACGTGAACCAGTACTCGACGGTGAAGCCGGAGGCCAGGCCGGTGACGGTCTGTTGCCAGGTCCCGCCGTGGTCCGTCATCCGGAAGTTCTGCTGCCCCAGCCCCCCGCCGGGCAGGTAGTGGACGTCCACCAGGGCGGCGGGGGCGGCCGGTTCGAACCAGATCTGCACCGTGCCGGAACCCCGGGCGGTCACGCCCTGCGTGTAGTCCGCCGCGGCCCCGGTCGTGGTCGGGGCGAACAGTACAGAGCCCACCAGGGCGATCAGCGCGGCCAGCGCGGCCAGCACGGCCGGCGGGAGCGGTCGTCGTGTGTTCATGAGCGTCTCCTGGTCCGGTCAGTGGCCGAAGTCGAACCAGTTGACGTTCACGTAGTCGGCGCTCTGGCCGCTCGTGAACGTCAGGTAGACGTCGTGCGTTCCCGTGACGGCGCTGATGTTCGCCGGGACGGTCCGCCAGCTCTGCCAGCCTCCGGTGTCCGCGACCGAGAAGCTGCCGATCGGCGGGCCGGTACGGCTGTCCAGCCGGACCTCGACGAGTCCGCTGACCCCGCCGGCCGCCCCGCTGGCGACCCGGCCGTAGAACTGCCTGGCGGCGCCGGAACCGAAGTCGACCCCCTTGTAAAGGGCCCAGTCGCCGTTCGCGATCGCGCCGGCGTTGCGGCCGCCGCCGGTGTCCGTGGTGGTCTCCACGGCCAGCCCGGCCTGGTCGTCGTACGACTCGGCCTCGATGGCCGTGTACGCGTCGCGGCTGCCGGACGGCGGTGTGGTGGGCGGCGTCGTCGGGGGTGTGGTCGGGGGCGTCGTCGGCGGCGTCGTGCCGCCCGCCGAGCGGAGTACGGACACGTAGTCGACGACCATCGAGTAGCCGGGCTGGGTGCCCGCGTCGGGTCCGCCGCCGAAGGCGTCCGGGAAGCCGCCGCCCATGGCGACGTTCAGGATGATGAAGTAGCCGTGGTCCGTGGCGCTGGCCCAGGTGGCGGCATCCACCTGAGTCGCCTTCACGGTGTGGAAGTTGACCCCGTCGAGGTAGAAGCGCATCTCCTCCACGGCGGTGGACCGGTCCCACTCCACCGCGTACGTGTGGAATCCGCCCTGGCAGGTGGTGCCGGAGCAGACGCGCTGGCCGCCGATGCCGGACGTCTCGTTGCACGGGCCGCCCGGACTCGTGCCGCAGTGCATCGTGGCCCACTCGTTGTTGATGCCCTGGACGTTCTCCATGACGTCGAGCTCACCGATGCCGGGCCAGTTCCACCAGTTGCCCCGGTAGGGCGCGCCGAGCATCCAGAACGCCGGCCAGTAGCCCTTCGCCGCCGCTCCGGAGACGTTCGGCATCTGGATCCGGGCCTCGGTGCGCAGCTTTCCGCCCGCCGGGGGCTGGAAGTCGGCGCGCCGGGTCTCGATGCGCCCGGAGGTCCAGTTCCCGGCGGCGTCCCGGCGCGGGGTGATCCGCAGGTTCCCCGCGCCGTCGAGGGAGACGTTCGCGGTGCTCGCGGTCATCGTCTCGACCTCGCCCGTACCGAAGTTGGCGGGTCCGCCGGGGTAGCTCGTCCCGGTGGTGTACTGCCAGTCGGTGGTGTTCACGCCGGAGCCCGCGGCCCCGTTGAAATCGTCCAGGAACACCTGGGACCAGCCCGCCGGCGGCGCGGGTGCGGCGGCACTGGCGGGCAGGGTGACCACGGCGGCGGCCACCGCGGCCACGGCCATCGTGCTGAGCGTGGCGACGACGGCCCGCCGGACGGACGAGCGTTTTCTGCCGGATGTGTGACGCATGGATGCCCTCTCTGAGGCGCCGTGAGGCGCGGTGCGGGGGGAGGCGCGGCCGAGTTCGGTGGGGTCGGGAGCCGCTCTCTGAGAGCGCTCTCAAGCGCGCGCCGCTGACACTGTGCTCCCCGCCACCTCAGGCGTCAAGACTTTGAGCCGGGAACAGGCTTACGGCCAACCGGAGTTCACGGCTTGAAAGACGGGACGAGCCGCCGTCAGGTGGGCAGTCCCACCGACCGTTCCCCGGCCCGCCGCTTCTGGATCACCACGGCCACCACGAGCAGGGTGCCTTGGGCGACGTTCTGCCAGAACGGGTTGACGCCCTGCACGGTCAGGCCGTTGTCCAGCGCCCCGAGCAGGGTGATGGCCAGCAGGGTGCCGCCGACTCCGCCCTTGCCGCCCGCCAGGAGGCAGCCGCCGAGCGCGGCGGCCGTGATCGCCTTCAGTTCGAGGCCCTCGCTGCCCGAGACGGGGTGGCCGAACCCGGTCCGGGCGGTCAGCAGGACACCGGCGACGGCGGCGACCAATCCGGCCAGGCCGTAGACGGTGATCAGGTACTTGTTGATGTCGATGCCGGCCAGCCGGGCGGCTGTGTCGTTGCCGCCGATGGCGTAGATGTTGCGGCCGATGTCGGTCGACTTCAGCAGCAGGTGGATGGCGAGCGTGACGACGGCGAGCACCCACAGCAGCACGGGGATTCCGGCGATCGCGCCATTCGAGAGGAAGACGAACACGTCGTCGTTGCTGACGTACCCCTGCGCCGCCCCCTTGGACAGCAACTGGGCGACCCCCTTGTACGCGGCGAGGGTGGCCAGCGTCGCGATGACCGGGTTGACCCGGCCGAAGACTATGACCGCGCCGTTGAGGAGCCCGGCCAGCAGCCCCGCCCCGAGCGCGGCGGCGATGCCGAGCAGGGCGCTGCCGCCCGTGGAGGTGAAGACCATGGCGGAGACGACGGAGGCCACGCCGACCTGGGAGCCGACGGAGATGTCCAGTGCGCCGCAGATGATCACCACGGTCTGGACGAGGGCGAGCAGCCCGGAAATGGTCACCGCGTCGCCGATGACCTTGATGTTGGCCCAGGTCAGATAGGCCTGGTTGAGCCAGCCGAAGAGGGCCAGGACCAGCACCAAGGCGCCGATCAGGCTGAGGTTCTGGCCGCCGACGGCGCCGAGGAGCGCACCGAGCCGCTGCCCGGGGCCCGCCGCCGTCCCGCCCCGGTCGGCGGCCGGGGTGCCGCTCGTACCGGCCGGCCCGGCGGGCATCGCGCCGGTCCCGCCGGGGGTCCCGCCGGACGGCCCGGCGGTGGTACCGCCGGTCGTACCGCCCGACATCCCGTCGGGCGTGCCGCCTCCCGTGGTCGACGTGTTCGCGTTCACTCGACTCCTCCGTTGCCCGTGTCCGGCGTGGTCAGGTCGTCCGCCATGGCCAGGGCGAGCACGGCCTCCTCGGTGGCCTCGGCCCGGCCGAGCTCGCCGGTGATCCTGCCGCCCTGCATCACCAGCACCCGGTCGGCCAGCCCCAACACCTCCGGCAGCTCGGAGGAGATGACCAGGAGCGCCACCCCGGCCCCGGCGAGGTCCGCGATGATCCGGTGGATCTCGGCCTTCGCGCCGACGTCGATGCCCCGGGTCGGCTCGTCGAGGATCAGTACCGCGGGCCTGCGCGCCAGCCAGCGGGCGAGCACCACCTTCTGCTGGTTGCCGCCCGAGAGCGTGCGCACCTCCCGTTCCACGGACGGGGTGCGCACGCGCAGCCGGCGGGTGTACTCCCGGGCGAGCTCCTTCTCGGCCGCTCTGCGCACGAAGCGCAGGCGGCTCAGCCGGTCCAGCACAACCAGCGCGATGTTGTCGCGGACCGACCGGTCCAGGAACAGCGCCTGCGCCTTGCGCTCCTCGGGGGCGAGCCCGATTCCCGCGCGGATCGCGTCGGAGGGCCGGCGCAGCCGCAGCTCCTCGCCCAGCACCGACACCGATCCGCCGCGCAGCGGGAGGTCGCCGATCAGCGCGCGGGCCAGCTCGGAGCGTCCGGCGCCGACCAGCCCGGCGAGGGCCACCACCTCACCCGCCCGGACCCGGAGGCTGATCCCGCGCACGTCGTCGGTGGTGAGTTCGCGGACGTCCAGGACGATTCGGCCGGTGGCCACGTGCGGCCGGGCGAAACCCCTTCGAGTGACGGACAGGTCCCGGCCCACCATCATCCGTACGACGGCTCCCTCGTCCGTGGCGGCGGCGTCCTCGACGCCGACCAGCGCCCCGTCGCGCAGGACGGCCACCCGGTCGGCCAGCCGGAAGATCTCCTGCATGCGGTGGGACACGTAGATGACGGCGAGCCCCTGTTCGCGCAGTCTGCGGATCAGCGTGAACAGGGCCTCCACCTCGTGCTCGGACAGGGAGGAGGTGGGTTCGTCGAAGGCCACCACCCTCGCCTCTCCGGTCAACGCCCTGAGGATCTCCACCAGCTGGCGCTGGGCCGGGGTGAGGCGGATGCCGGGCGTGTCCGCGTCGAGGACCCTTCCGAAGCCGATCCGGGCCAGATCCTCCCGGAGCCGGCCCCGTAGGGCCGCCCGGTCGAAGCGGCGGCCCCGCCGGGTGGGCAGGGCGCCGAGGTAGACGTTCTCGGCGACCGTGAGGTGCGGGACGATCTCCGGCTCCTGGGGGATGAGCCGGATGCCGGCCGCCCGGGCGTCGGCCGGGGAGCGCAGCCGCATCTCGGCGCCGTCGATGTGGACCGTGCCGGAATCGGCCGGCTGGTCACCGCAGACGATCTTCAGCAGGGTGGACTTCCCGGCGCCGTTCTCGCCCATCAGCGCGGTGACCGAACCGGCCGGGAAGTCCAGGCTGATGTCGCGCAGGGCAGGGACCCCGGCGAAGCTCTTGGCGAGGCCGGCCACGCGGAGTCCGGCGGCGGGGGCCATCACTTGCAGCCGAATCCGGCGTCCCGCCAGTTGCCCGCGTCGACCATCCTGGTCGGGGCGAAGGCTTCGGGGGCGAACTCCGTACCGTTCTTGAGCTTGTCGTACATGGCCTGGACGGCCAGCTTTCCGACCTCGTCGCCTGGGATGTAGAGCGCGGCCCTCATCCCGTTGTCGGCGCCCGCCTGCCAGTCCTTGCAGGCCAGATAGGAGCCGAGGCCGACACCCACGATGTCCGCTCCCTTGACCCCTGCGTTGCCCAGCCCCTTGACCCCGCCGGAGACGTTCTCGTCGTTGCACCCCATGACCACCCAGTGCCTGACGCCCTGGTTGGCCGTCACCGTCGCCTCGGCCTTGGCCTGCGCGCCCGCCGGGGTGTTGTCCGTACCGAGCTCGACCGTCTGGACCTCGGGGGCGCCGGCCTCCTTCCAGGCGGCCTTGGCCCCGTTGATCCGGTCGGTGCAGACCGTGGTGTCCTGCTTCCACGCGTAGACGATCCGGGTGTCCGCGGGGCTCCAGCCCGTCTTCGCGAACTCGGCCGCGGCCCGCTTGCCGACCTCGCCCCCCATCTGGGTCCCCGAGAAGCCCACGCGCGCCACCAGATCGGCCTTGGCGCACGCCGCGGGCTTGGGGCCGGTGACGCACACCTGATCGTCGGAGGTGAGAAGCGGGATCCCCGCCTTCTTGGCCTCGGCGGCGATCTGCGGGCCGACCGCCGGCTCCGGCACGACGATGACGATGCCCGAGTTCTTCTGCGCGATCGCCGACTTGACCTCGGTGACGGTCTTCGAGGCGTCGTTGCCGAGGTTGACGACGGTGAGTTTGATGCCCAGCTCGTCGGCCCTCTTCCTGGCGCCGGCCGCCTCGGAGACGAAGTACTCCTGGTCGCCCTGTTTCTGCAGGTAGGCGATGGATATCGGGCCGTCCGCCTTCTTGCCGGCGCCGGCAGCCGTTCCCGTTCCCGGGGCGGAGCCGGGTTTGCCGGAGGAGCAGGCCCCCAGGGTGAGCGCCAGCGCGAGGGCACCGGTCAGGGCGGCGCTGCGGCGATACCGGATCATGGACATGTACGAGTGCTCCCTCATCGGGCCGGGTCGGCGGATCGGTGGGTCGGCGGGTCGGTGGGTCGGTGGGTCGGCGGGTGGTGGAGCGGCAGGCGGTGGTCGGGTGGGTCAGCTGCAGGTGAGCCGGGGCGCCGCCCAGTCCGCGTGGTCGTAGTCGATGCCGTTGCCGCCGTCGGTGACGACGAGCTTCAGCGTCTGGCCGCCGGTCAGGTCGGCGGTGAGTTTCCGGGCGGCGTCCGCCGTGGTCACCACGCCGCTGTCGGCGACCTTGGTGGTGTCCCGGTAGATCTGGAAGGCGACTGCCCCGGTGAAGGCGCTCTCGTCGTCGACGCCGACGTCCACCGTCAGGCCGGTGCACCTGCCGCCTAGGTGGTAGGTCACCGTGCTGGGTGCGTGGACGCCCAGGCCCTTGGCGTACGTCGTGCCGCCCACGGTCAGCGTCCTGCCGTCGCCGGCCGCCCGCTCGCCGTTGCTCCGGTCCTTCTCCACCGGGCCCCAGCCGCTGCTCACACCGGTCCAGGGCAGGTCGGACAGGTGGGAGGTGCCGGCGGGCGGGAGGGGTGCCGGCCCCGGGGTGATCCGGTACACGACGGTGGCGTGCGGGGCGACCGAGGCGCTGATCGTGCCGCTGGTGTTGGTCGAGACGGCCTTGGTCCACAGCTCCTTGAGCGCGTAGGGGCCGCGGTTCCCGATGCCGAGGGCGTCGGTCGTGGCGGAGATCGTGGCGACCTGGCCGGTCTCGTTGGTCAGGGAGAGCGCCCGGTCGCCGTTCGCCAGCTCCTTGGCCATCACCACCAGGCCGCCCGAGGCGGAGACCACCGTGCCCTGTTTGCCGAGGCCGTCCTGGTCCAGGGCGATGACATCGGGGTTCGAGAGGATGTCGAAGGTCTCGGGCGTCGCCTTGCGCAGGTCGCTGCCGATCAGCAGCGGCGCCGCCATCATCGACCAGAGGGTGAAGTGGGTGCGGTACTCGGTGGCGGTCATCCCGCCGTTGCCGACCTCCAGCATGTCGGGGTCGTTCCACTGGCCGGGGCCCGCGTACGGCGCGAGCGGCTGGTTCTTGTGCGCGATGGAGATCATCGAGGACCAGCTGTCGCCGATGTCGCCGGTGGTGCGCCACAGGTGGCCGACGCTCGGTGCCCAGGTCCAGGGCTGGTTCTGGCCCCACTCGCACAGTGAGAAGACGATGGGGCGGCCGGTCTTCCTCAGCGCGTTCGCCATGTCCGTGTACCGCTTCTTCGCGTCCACGCCCTGGTTGTTGCAGTTGTCGTACTTGAGGTAGTCGACGCCGAAGGAGGCGAAGAGGCCGGCGTCCTGCTGTTCGTGGCCGAGGCCGCCGGGGAAGCCCGCGGTGTCGCAGGTCCTGGTTCCGGCGCTGGTGTAGATGCCGAACTTCAGGCCCTTGGCGTGCACGTAGTCCGCGAGGGCCTTGATGCCGCCGGGGAAGCGGACCGGGTCGGCGACCAGGTTGCCCGAGGCGTCGCGGTTCGGCAGGGCCCAGCAGTCGTCGAGGTTGACGTACTGGTAGCCGGCGGCCTTGAGGCCCTTCGCGACGAAGAGGTCGGCGATGCCCTTGACCATCGTCTCGTTGAACTCGGCCCGGCAGTGGGTGGAGTTCCAGTTGTTGAACCCCATGGGCGGGGTCAGTGCCTGGCCGTCGGCCACGGCGGCAGCGGGGGCCGCGCCCGCGACCACCGCCGCACCGGCCAGCGCGGCGGCCCCCGCCGCCGGGGCCAGTAAGGGCAGGGCCGTGAGGGCCGCCGTCAGGCAGCGGGCGACGGCGCTTCGTAAACAGTGCACAGACGGCTCCTGGGGGAGTGGGGCCCGGAGTTCCGGGAGAGCGTGTGCGGAAATGCGCCTTGACAGTGCGTCGGTTCCCGCAGAACCCCTCAGGAACGAACGGACTCCAACGGGAAGGCCCACATCACACGGCAGCCGCAGGAACATGTCAAGAGAGCGGATTCCGTCAATCCGCTGCCCGATCGGCGGTCGCTGCTCCCAACTGCGCTTTTGCCGAAGTCTGTTGACTTCTGTTTGATCCGTCAGGATGCTTCTGCTGACCGGGGACACCGGTGCCCCAGGAGAGGAACGCCGTATGGCCGATCCCGGCAGTCTGCTGGCCCATCAGCGCCGCGCCCTCATCCTCGAAGAGGTCCGCCGGCGGGGCGGGGTGCGCGTCAACGAGCTGACCCGCTCCCTGAACGTCTCCGACATGACGATCCGCCGCGACCTGGACGTCCTCGACCGCGAGGGCCTGCTGCGCAAGGTGCACGGCGGCGCGGTGCTCGGCGACGAGGCCAGCAGCCACGAGCCCGGGTTCGAGGCCAAGTCGGAATGGGAGACGGCGGCGAAGCAGGCGATAGCCAAGGCTGCGGCCGCCCTCGTCGCACCGGGCTCGGCCATCGCCCTGTCGGCCGGGACCACGACCCACGCGCTGGCCCGGGAGCTCACGGAGATCACCGACCTCACGGTGGTCACCAACTCGGTCCGCACGGCCGAGGTCTTCGAGGCCGCCCGCCGGACCGGGGGTGCGGGCAGCACCGCGACCGTCATCCTGACCGGCGGCATCCGCACCCCGTCGGACGCCCTCGTGGGGCCCATCGCGGACCAGGCCATCCGGTCCCTGCACGTGGACCTGCTCTTCCTCGGCTGCCACGGTCTGGGCACCGCCACCGGGCTGACCACACCCAACCTCGCCGAGGCGGAGACCAACCGGGCCTTCCTCCGCTCGGCACGGCGCACCGCGCTCCTCGCCGACCACACCAAGTGGTCGACCGTGGGGCTCACCACCTTCGCGGCGCTGGACGAGGTCGACGTCCTGGTCACCGACGCCCTCCCGCAGGAGGAGGCCGCCGCGGTCACCGAACGGGTCGGCGAAGTGCTGCTGGCTGCCGGGCCCGGCCAGGAGCGCCCGTGGTGAGGAAAACCCGCACGACCCTGTCCGACGGGCGGGCGCTGATCTACTACGAGGCGGAGGCAGAAGCCGGGGCCGGCGCCGCGGAGACCCTGCGCGGCCACGCCGACTCCCGCGGCCTGCCGCCGATCGCCACGGTCGCCGAGCGGCGCCACGACCGGCTCCTCGACGAGTGGGTGGTGATCGCCTCACACCGCCAGGGCCGCACCCATCTGCCCCCCGCCGACCAGTGCCCGCTCTGCCCGTCGGCCCCGGGCCGGCCCACCGAGATCCCGGCCCCCGACTACCAGGTCGCCGTCTTCGAGAACCGCTTCCCCGCCCTGGCCGGACCGGGCGGGGGCCGCTGCGAGGTCGTCTGTTTCAGTCCCGACCACGAGGCCTCGTACGCGGACCTCGGCCCGGCACAGGTCCGTACGGTCATCGACACCCTGGCCGACCGCACCGCCGAACTGGCCGAACTCCCCGGCGTGGAACAGGTCTACTGCTTCGAGAACCGGGGTCCCGAGATCGGCGTCACGCTCACCCACCCGCACGGCCAGGTCTACGCACTGCCCGTCCTCACCCCGCGCACCCGGCGCATGCTGGACACCGTCGCCCGCCACCGCCGGGCCACCGGCCGCAACCTCTTCGACGAGGTCCGCGACGAGTCACTGGCCGACGGCCGCCGGGTGGTGGCCTCGGGGGAGCACTGGAGCGCCTTCGTGCCGGAGGCCGCGCGCTGGCCGTACGAGGTGCACGTCTATCCGCACCGGCGCGTCCCGGACCTGCCCGCCCTGACCGAGGCCGAGCGGGCCGAGCTGGCCGGCCTCCACCTCGACCTGCTCGGCCGCTTCGACCGGCTCTTCCCCACGCCGGCCCCGTACATCTCGGCCTGGCACCAGGCCCCCGTACACACCGGCCGGGAGCTGTACGCACTCCACCTGGAGCTGTTCACCACCCGACGGGCGGCCGACAAGCTCAAGCACCTGGCCGGGACCGAGTCCGGGATGGGCCAGTTCATCAACGACATCGCACCCGAGCGGGCGGCCGCGGTGCTGCGCGAGGTGTGACGGCCGCCGGTTGACGGTCGTGGCGGGCGCGCGCCGCGTTCTGCCCCGCAACCGAGCAGCGGGTCTGCGCCGCCCCGGGTGTCAGGCGTCCTTCTCCATGGTCGGGCGCAACCGCTCCAGCAGGGCGTAGAGCGTCGTGCTCTCGGTCTCGTCGAGGGTGTCCAGGGCGCCGTGCGTGGCCTGCATCTCCTCGCGGACGCGCCGGATGATCTCGCGGCCCGCGTCCGTCGCCACGACGTTCTTGACGCGGCGGTCGGCGGGGTCGGGCTCGCGCCGCACCAGCTCACGCGCCTCCAGGCGGTCCACGATCCCGGTGACGTTCGACGCGTCGCACACCAGGAGGGTGGCGAGGCCGCGCATCGGCAGCGGGCCGTTGAGCTGGGCGAGGACCCGGGCCTGTGTGGAGGTGAGGCCGTAGTGGGCCGCCGCGGCCGCGAAATCGCGCCACTGGGCGGTTCCGATCGCGGCGAGCAGCTCAAGGAGCTGGAGCTTGGTGGGGGTGTGGGGGGCGGTGGCGCTCATGCTTCGAGCGTACTCAAGATGGTGGACATTATCAATTGTTTACTTGACTACCTTAACTATTGACGTCTACCGTCTACGGAGTTACTTGATGACATCAAACATCTGTGATCTGAAGCACTAAGAAGGTCCTGTCAGACATGAGCACCGCCGCCCCCACCCCCGCCGAGGCCAAGCCCAGGAACGAGACGGTCATCGTCTTCGCCCTGAGCCTTGCCGCCATGGTCGTGTCGATGATGCAGACGCTGCCGGTCCCGATCCTGGGCCTCATCCGCACCGATCTGGGCACCTCGACCGCCAACGTGAGCTGGGTGACCACCGCCACGCTGCTGTCCGCCGCCGTCTTCACCCCGCTGCTCGGCCGCTTCGGCGACCAGCACGGCAAGAAGCCCACGCTGGTGGCCGTCCTCGGCGTCATGGTCGTCGGTTCCGTCATCGCCGCCGTCGCGACCTCGCTCCCGCTGCTCATCCTGGGCCGCGTCCTGCAGGGTGCCGCCACGGCGATCTTCCCGCTCGCCCTCTCGGTGCTGCGCGAGGAAGTCCGCCCGCAGAAGCTCCCCGGCGCGATGGCCCTGGTCAGCGGCACCCTCGCGTTCGGCAGCGGCCTCGCGCTCGTGGCCACCGGCCTGCTCACCTCCGGCTCGGACGCCGACTACCGCAACGCCTTCTGGATGGCGACCGGCTTCGCGACCGTCGCCCTGCTCGCCGTCGCCTTCCTCGTCCCCGCGACCCGGCACAAGACCGGCGGCCGCACCGACTTCCTCGGCGCGCTGACCCTCGGCATCACCCTCCTGCTGCTCCTGCTCCCCATCTCCCAGGGCCACGAGTGGGGCTGGACCTCCGCCCGTACGCTGGGCAGCTTCGCCGGCGCCGCCGTGATGACCGCCGTCTGGGTGCTGGTCGAGCGCAAGGTGAGCGAGCCCCTCGTCGACATGAAGATGTTCGTCCACCGCCCGGTGCTCATGGCCAACCTGGCCGGCATCCTCGTCGGCTTCGGCATGTTCGCGAACTTCCTGGGCGTCTCGTACCTCGTCCAGATGCCGGAGAAGCTCACGGGCTACGGCTTCGACGCGTCCATCCTGCGGGCCTCCGTGCAGTTCCTGCTGCCCGGCGCGATCGTCTCGCTGCTCGCCTCGCCCGTCGGCGGTCAGCTGGTCCGCCACCGCGGCCCGCGCGTGGCCCTCGCCCTCGCCGCCGCGCTCGGCGCCGCGGGCTTCGGCTGGCTCGCGCTCGACCACGGCCACACCTTCTCGGTGATCGGCGCCGGCCTGATCGTCGGCGCGGCCGTCAGCTTCGGCTACGCGGCCATGCCCGCCGTGATCATGGCGAGCGTCCCGCACCACCAGAGCGGCATCGCCAACGGCATCAACTCGATCTCCCGCTCCACCGGCAGCGCGATCGGCAGTGCCATCGTCACCACGATCCTGGCGTCGAAGACCATCGAGCACCTGCCCGCCGGCGTCCCGGCCCTGCCCGCCGAGTCCGGATTCACCCTCACCTTCTGGATCGGGGCCGTCGCCTTCGCCCTGGTCGCGGTCATCAGCTGGCTCGGCCTGCGCGGGGCGCACGGACCGCGCACCGTCGAGGCGAGCGTGCCCGCCGCCGCGAAGGCGACGGAGCCGGAGCCGGCCGAAACCGTCTGATCCGCCCACCTGTCGAGGGGACGGCACCGTTCGCGGATGCCGTCCCCTCGTCTGCGTTGCCGGGGCTGGCCCTACCCGGGGCCGAGGGGGCAGAGCCGCCCCGGGCATCCGCATCCGGAAACGTAGGAACCGGTACATACCGCTGGTTTTCCAACGTTTCCTCAGTTGGCCCGCACGTGAGCAGACACGGCAGAGGTTTCGTCCTTCCGGGCGGCAGCGCGGCGGCCGGCGCAGGACCGTGCCGACCTGACCACCGGGTCCGGCGCCCGCACCCCGCAGGACGCAGGGGATCAGGCGGCCCGGGCGAAGGCGCGCAGGTCCTCGTTGAGCCGGTCCGCGTGGGTCGCGAACAGCCCGTGGCCGGCGGACGCGTACACGTGCAGCCGCGCGCCCGGGATCAGCTCGGCCGCGCGGCGGCCGGTCAGGTCCAGCGGGGCGGATGCGTCATCCGAGCCGTGGACCACCAGCACCGGGCAGTCGATCTTCACCAGCTCCGGTACGAGGTTCAGCTCGGGCACCAAGTCGCCCAGGGCCGCGCCCGCCCGCGCCGTCGCCCCCTGGCAGCGCCCCACCATGTACGCCACGTACGCGTCCGACACCTCGGGGCCCGGCAGGTGGCGGGCGAAGAACGCGTCGGCACCGTCGGCGAAGAACTGCGCGCGGTCGTTGCGGAAGGCCGTGTTGACCGCGTGGACGGCCTCCGGGTCCAGCCCTTCGGGGTGGTCCGCCGAGCGGGCCGGCCCGGGGGCAAGCCCGGCGACGAGGACCAGGCGCGCCACCCGCTCGGTACCGCGCAGGGTCAGGTGCCGGACCGCCTCGGCGGTGCCGATCGAATGGCCGACCAGCGTGACGTCCCGCAGATCCAGGTGGTCGAGCAGCGCGCCCAGGTCCCCGGCGAGAGTGTCCAGGTCGAACCCGCCCCAGACGTCCTCGGACCTGCCGTGCCCCCGGCGGTCGAAGCCCACGCACCGGAAGCCCTCGGCGGCCAGCGGCAGCATCTGGTACTCCCACATCTCCGTACCGAAGTACGAGCTGTTGACGAACGCGAGGACGGGCCCGTCCGCCGGCCCGTAGTCCACGAAGTGGAGGCGGGTTCCGTCGGTGCTGCTCTCGAAGTACGGCATGGCGGTGGTCCCTTCGGGAAGTGGCTGTCCGTTACGCCACCCATCCTCGGTTCGCGCCCCCGCCGGGTCGATTACCTCCGACGTCATGCCGAGGACCGCCGTTCGGGCGGCTCTCGCTCCTGCAGGGCGTCAACCACGGCAACGGCAAGGCGGTGGTGTCCTTTCGGTACGGGACGACGCTCGCGCTCACCTCCCGGCGCCACCGCAGGACCCACCGACGTCACCGTCGGATTCAGCCGGCCGTGCACCACGGCGGAGGGGCCGCGCCCCGGTCAGTGCCGCCGGCCGGAACGGCAGTTCGACAGCAGGGCCGCCCCGGTCGGGGCGGCCCTGTCTCAGATGTCGATGTGCCCCATCAGGCCGCGCTGGTAGTCGTACTGGGCCCGGCGGATCTCGGCGGCGGTGTTCATGACGAACGGGCCGCTGCGGGCCACCGGCTCACCGATCGGCTCGCCCGCCAGGACCAGCACCTCCGCCGCCTCGCCGGGGGCCTCGACCGTGAACCGCTCCGCGTCCCGGCCGAGGATCGCGAGGTGGCCGTCGGGGAGCTCGGCGTCGGGGGTGGCGGCGGTCCCGGACAGCACGTACAGCATGGCGTTGTGCCCGGCCGGGACGGCGAACTCGGCGCGGCCGCCGGCCGTGAGGCGGGCGTGTACGACGAGCACCGGGGTGTGGGTCTCGAAGGGGCCGGTCACGCCGTGGGTGGTGCCCGTGATCACGGTCAGCTCGGCGCCGCCGTCCTCGGTGGTGATCCTGGGGATGTCACCGGGGGCGGAGCCGTACTGGACGCGCGGCGGCGTCGCCTTCAGCCGGGCCGGCAGGTTCACCCAGATCTGCAGCAGGTGCTGCGGGCCGCCGTCGGCGAGCAGTTCGGGGGTGGGGCGGGCGAGGTGGACGAGCCCCGACCCGGCGGTGAGCCACTGCACCTCGCCGGGGTTCATGACGCGCTTGTGCCCCTCGGAATCGATGTCCTCCATCGCGCCTTCGATGACGTACTGGATGGTCTCGAATCCGCGGTGCGGGTGCGGCGGCGCACCCTTGGCCTCACCCGGACCGAGCACGTGCGGACCGACCTGGTCGACCATCAGGAAGGGGTCGACCAGCGGCAGTTCCGGCTGCGGGAAGGGCCGGCGGACCGGGAAGCCCTCGCCCTCGAACGTGTGGAAGGGGCGGACGACGCGGGTGGTGGAGCGCACGGCGGCGGTGGTGATGTCCATGCACCGAATGAACGGCACGGCCGATTCCACTGTCAACGCGGTCCCGTTTGGCTGTCAGGTCGTACCGCCGGCTCCGGCCAACCGTGGGCCGGCCGGCCGCCCGCCACCCGCCGTCGCGCCCCCTCGGTGACGCAGCCGGTGCGGGCGCCGGCGTCAGCGCCTTCGGGCGCGGGCGCGGCGCAGCAGCACGCCGGCGGCGGCGCCGGCCAGGGCGATCACGGCCACACCCGCCGTGGTCCACCAGACGGTGCGGTCCTCGCTCTCGCCGGCCGGAGCCGGGGCTGCGGACGAGATGTTCGCGGGCGACGGGCTCTGCGCGGCGGCCGGGGACGCCGACGGCACCGGCGTGGCGGACGGGGCGGCTGCGCTCGGCGTGGCGGCGGACGGCGCCGGGTCGACCACCGGGACGGCGATTTCCTTTTCGGCGTGCCCGAGGGAGGGGAACCCCACGTCGACGGTGACCTTCCAGGTGCCGGGCGGCAGCACCTCGGCGGTGCTCCAGCCGGTGCGCGTCCCGGCGTCGCGGACCAGCCGCCAGGGCCCCATCGAGCGGGAGCCGTCGGGGCTGGTCGAGTTCACCGTGGCGGCGACCGCTTCCTCGATGGCGTCCCCGTCGTTCTCCCAGGTGATCTCGGTGGCGACGTGGCCTTCCCGCTGCCCGGTGATCACGACCTTGACGGTGTCGCCGTGGGCGTGGGCTGCCGTGGGCACGGCCAGGGCCTGGGCGAGGAACAGGAACAGGAAGCCGAGGCCGGTGCGGATCGGAAAGGCGCGTCTGGTACGCATCGTTGGGTGCTCCTGGTGCGGTGCGGGAGATGAAGGGTGCCGGTGGACGGCCGCGCAGGGCGGCCGTCCACCGGCGGAAGTGCGGGTCGGTCTCCGGAAGGTCAGGCGGCCTTCTGGACCGTCCACACCTGGGCCGGGCGGCCGTCCGCGGGCTGGAGGTCGAGCAGCCAGTCCCCGTAGTACGGGCGGTTGCTCACGGTCAGGGCGTAGCCGCCGCTGGAGTCCGTGACGCTCACACCGCCGCCGCGGGCCGACAGCTTCCACTGCTGCGCGGAGCCGTTGCCGCACGGCTGCTGGGCGATCCACATGCCGGCCGCCGGGGCGCCGCCCGTCTGCAGGCACTTGCCGGAGACCGCGGACTTGATGCGGACGAGCCCGCTGCCCGCGTCCTCGAAGAGCCACTGCTGCTGGGCGTAGCCGTTGGCGCGGCCGCCGACGAGCACCGTGCCGTCGGCGCTGCGGCCGCCCCACAGCTCGGCGGCCATGCCGGTGCTGCCGTTGCCGAGCGTGTAGCGGGTGCCGGGGGCGGTGGTGCCGCCCGCGCCGGTCGTACGGAAGGTGGTGGTCTTGCCGGCTCCGCTGTCACGGCCCGAGGCGTCGCGGACGGAGACGGCGACCTTGTACTCCGTACCGGGCTGGAGGTTGTAGATGCGCAGGGCCTGGGACTGGACCCAGGTCAGGTGCTTGCCGTTCAGCAGGACCTGGTACCAGGCGGCACCGTCGACCTTCGGCCAGCTCACCACGACGGAGTTCGACTGGATCTGAGCGGCCGTCACCTTGGGGCCGCCGGTGGTCTTGGTCGGCGTCGGCGTGGGCTGCTTGGTCGGCGTCGGGGTGGGCTTGGGGTTCGGACCGGGGTTCGTTCCGTCGCCACCGTTGGCCTTCATCAGGAACTGGTTGTTCGCGATGTTCCAGTGCGTGGCGAGGTAGCTGCCCGCCTTGGGGTTGGTGTGGAAGTAGTCGTCGTGGTTGCAGTCCAGGATGTTCTCGGCAGCCTGGTTGGAGCACATGATGCGCATCTGCGGGTAGTACGGGGTGTCCGAGTAGCACATGACGTCGTATTCGTCCGTGCAGTGGGCGCCGCGGCTGGTGTTGGGGGCGCTGTTGTTGACCGCGCCCAGGTTGTGGCCGAGTTCGTGCGCCGCGGTGTGGCCGCCCCAGCAGCCGGAGTCCGTACGGCCGTAGGAGGGGCCGAAGTTGCTCTGGTTGTCCTGGCCGGGACGCTCGTCGCCGGCGAAGGTGCCGATGCCGCAGTAGACCTGGGTGTCCGCGAAGATCATGTACTTGCGGTCGCGGCGGTTGAGGCCCTTGTCGGCGAGCGCGTTGTTGGTCGCGCTGAACTCGGAGAGCGCGGAGGCCGGGAGCTCGATGTTGAGCACCGTCGGCGTGCAGTCCGCGGCCGTGACGAAGCGGATGTGGCGGATGCCGCCGGTCTCCTGGGCGCTCGTCGAGTAGATGAGGTCGGCGTCGGCCGCCCACTTGCGGAACGAGGCGACGTACTCGGAGTACCGGTCGCGGTCGGAGCCGTGTACGTACACGACCTGGACGCGGTTGCCGGTGCTGCCGTCACCGTCGCACTGGACGGTCTGGCCGGCGGGACCGGTGGCGACGGCCTGGTTGCCGCCGGACGCGGCGGGCTTGGGCGCCGCGGAAGGGGCGGCCTTGGCGGACTGGGCGTCGGCGGCGGGCGCGTCCTGAGGACGCCCGTTGCCTTCTGCTGCTGCGGCCGCTTCGCCGGCCTCGGGCTTCGCCGGGTCGGCGGCCGGGGCCTTCGTCTTGACGACGGGGGCGACGTCGGCCTTGATGTCGACGTCCTTGGGCGGGGCGTCGGGGCCGTGCGTGCAGAGCCCGGCCTCCGTGCGGTAGACGCCGACGCAACGGTCGCCCTTCGGCGCAGCCTTGAGGCCGTCGAAGACCAGGCCCTTGGCGGTCTCGTTGGCGGGCTCGCCCACGATGGGCGCCGGCTCCGCGTCATGGGCCGGTGCGGCGGCCTGCACGATGGTGTCCGCGGCCGCTTCGGCCTCTGCGGACGTCCCTGCCTGGGCGTTGTCCCCGAGCCCGGAGTAGGCGAGGCCCCCCGCGATCACCGCCGCCGTGGCCATGGCGGCGGTGAGGAGTATCAACCGACGCGGTTTGCGCCGGTGTTCGCGCTGCTTCCTGCGATGTCTAGTCATGCGCACCTCAAATCCTTGGTCGGAGGAGTGGGTTCGCGGAAGCCTGCCAGACGAGCGCGGTGGAGAATTCGGACAAACGGGAATGGCCCGCGAGATATCAGACTGTTACCTGCAGGTTGTATTTGATGAACAGTCAATTGTCCTGTGACATACGGCAGTTACGCGCGTAGGCCGTTAATGGTCCAGGCCTTTTCGGCGATGTCGTTATCAAATCGAGATATGGGGTGGACCCTTGTTGACGGCAATTCAGTCGGGGATTCACCTAATTACTACCTGCCGAATTCCCCTCGTCACGAGCGGTGAGGAATCCTCCCCTCCGCCCGCTGATGATGCCCGCCAGGGTCAGCGCGAGCCCACAGATCTGTCGGAAGGTGAGCGTCTCTCCGGCGATCGCCGTGCCCAACAGGACGCCCGTGACCGGGTTCAGCAGCCCCAGCAGCCCGACCGCCGCGGCCGGCAGGTGTCGCAGGCCGGCGAACCAGGCGGCGAAGGCCAGCGCCGTCGCGACGGCCGTGACGTAAGCGAATCCGAGCAGCGCCGGACCGTCGAGGGCCGGCGGTTTCCCCTCCACGGCGACGGCGAGCGGCAGCAGCAGGAGCCCGCCGCCCGTCAACTGCCATGCGGTCGAGGCGAGCACCTCGACCCGCGCGCTCCACCGCTTGGCGAGGACGTAGCCGAGCGAGGACATCGCCATGGCGGCCACGGAGGCCAGGACGCCGAGGAAGTCCATCGGCACGGTCCCGGTGAGCAGCATCAGGGACACCCCTGCCACGCCGAGGCAGGCGCCGGCCAACTGGCGCGCCCCGGGCCGCTCGGCGATCAGCGCCCAGGCGAACAGCATCATCACCAGCGGCGCCGTCGCCATGACGGTCGACGCCGCGCTGGTGGGCAGCCGCTGCGCGGAGACGTAGACCAGTGCGAAGAACCCGCCCATGTTGAGGAAGCCGAGCAGCAGGGACTTCCACCACCAGGATCCGCCGGGCAGCTTCCGGCGGGCGGCCAGGAGCAGCAGGCCGGCCGGCAGCGCCCGGAAGACCGCTCCGTACAGCGGTTGGCCGGCGGGCAGGAACTCCCGGGTGACGTAGTAGTTGGTGCCCCATGCGATCGGTGCGACCGCCGTGACCAGCGGCCACCGTAGATTAGCTTCCATGGAAGACATAATAGCTTCCGTGGAAGCTATACTGGTGCGGTGAAGCAGCGATCGAAGGAACCGCAGGAAGACCAGGGGCCCCGGGGGGTGCGGCAGGAAGGCCCGGTGGCACCCGCCGACCATGTCGCCCGCATCCAGGCCGAGTGGGCCCGTGAGCGCCCGGACGTCGACGTCGCCCCGCAGGGCGTGATCGGGCGGCTGCACCGGCTCGGCCTGCTGCTGACGGACCGCCTCTGCCTCGTCTACCGCCGCTACGGCCTGAGCGAGGGGGAGTTCGACGTGCTGGCGGCCCTGCGCCGCGCGGGCGAACCGTACGAGCGGGCGCCCGGCGAACTGGCGGTGCACACCATGGTGACGACGGGCGCGATGACCAAGCGGATCGACCGGCTCGAACGGGACGGCCTCGTCGCGCGCCGGCGTTCGGCCGCCGACGGCCGGGGGCGCGTGGTCGCGCTCACCCCGGCGGGGCGCGAGCTGATCGACCGTGCGTTCACCGAGCACATGGAGAACGAGCGGAGCCTGCTCGAAGGCCTGACCCCGCACCAGGCCGCACAATTGGAGTCGCTGCTCACCGCCTGGCTGGCCCGGGTCGAGCCGCCGCCCGCGCCCTGAGCCGGGAAGCAGGGGGCCGGGGTGTCACCGGCGGCCGCCGAGCTTGACCCACTTCGCGATGCTCGGGACCCCCTTCCCGTCGAGCAGGAACAGCATGTAGTACCCCGGCGGGGCGTCCGCCGCACTCGGCGGTGTCCGGAGGCCGATCGCGGTGCCGCGCACGCCGGTGACCGGGAGTTCCAGATGGCGCTGGCTGGTGTTCACCGCATGGGTGACGGTGGTCGGCGCCAGGAGAACCGCGCGGGTGACCTTCGCCGCCGTGGAACTGCGCACCTCGAAGGCCGCCCCGTAGTCCAGCTCGCCCCCGGGCACCCGGTCCAGCGCCGGCCGGCCGCCCCGGTGCAGGTACGCGGGCTCGTAGAGCTCGATGCTGCCGTCCATCTCGTCCCCGATGTCGGGGTCGTTGGCGATCTGCTGGAGCTCGTCACCGGTGACCACGATTCGGCCGTCCGGGAGCACCAGGGCGTTGGAGTGGTAGCCGCGGGGCAGCCGCTGCACCGGTCCCGGCCCCCAGTGGCCCTGCGCATCGCGCAGTTCGATCTGCCGGTACTTGAGATCGGCCTGCGGGTTGAACGGCCCGTGCCCGTAGTCACGGGTGTCCAGGGCGCCGTTGACCGTGAGCAGTGTGCCGTCCGGCAGGATCAGCGTGTCGTCCTGCGTGCGGCCGAAGGCCCGCGGCTCCTCGGTGGTCCACCGGCCGCCGGACAGCCGGTAGGTGTTCGGGTCGCGCGGATCGCCGCCGAGCACCAGCACGGAGTCGGGGCCGCGGAACCCGGCCGGCAGCGGCACGGCCGAGCCGTAGCCGCGGAAGTCGGCGGGCCGCCGGGGCAGATCGGTCCGGGTCTCCTTGACCGGGTCGAACAGCCACTGCTGATCGGCGTCGCGGCCGAGACCGTAGATCATGCCGTCGCGCAGCGAGAACAGCTGCGGATAGTCGTTGCGGAACGGGGCATCCGCCCGCAGCCGCTCCGCGGCCAGGCCGACCGGGATGTCGTACGTCCGCCAGGGCACGGGATGGCGCAGTGCGGGGAAGCGCTCCACGACCGGGGTCGGCGTGCCCGTACCGCGCTCGGACTGGCCGGACATGATGATCTGGCGCCCGTCCGCGCCCGTCACGGCCGACGGGTACCAGCGCCCCACGGACATGTCCTGGTTGCGGAACCAGCTCTCGGTCCACGGGTCGAACACGAAGGACAGCTTGGCGCCGCTGCCGCCCTTGCCGCCGGTGTTGCCGCCGAACACGCCGACCATGCCGTTGGGCAGGAAGGCGTGCCCCGCACAGAAGAACGGGGCCGGGCGCGGGGTGTTCGTACCGTCGGGCATCAGGATGGTCGGGGGCTCCACCTTCTTGAACGCCCGCGCCCCGGTGCCCTTGGCCGGGTCCCACAGGAAGGCGCGGCCCGCGTTGGTCCGGCCGATCCGGTTGGTGGGCCCGGTCTCCTTGGTGGGGTTGACCTCCACGCGCTCGAACGAGAAGAGCAGCACCTTGCCCGTGGGCAGCAGGGCGGTGTGGACGCCGAAGTCGGGGGAGGGGAAGAAGTCCGTGAACCGGCCGGACAGGGCTGCGGAGAAGGCGGCGTTGGCCTGCTGCTGTGAGGCGGTGAGGGAGGCCAGGCTCGCGGTGCGCTTCGACTGCGGGTAATCCTCGGGGCCGCTCAGGGCGGCCCGCCGTTGCGCGTGGGCGCGGGCGTGCTCCTCGCCGAGGATGGCGGCCTCGTCGGCGTCCGCCTCGACCCGGACGGCGTCGTCGCCGGTGTGCCGGCGCCCCGGCGGGGATTCGTGCCGGGGAGCCGTCGCCATTGTTTTCGCTGTGGCCGCGGACCTGGCCGCGGCGGACGGAGCGGCGGCCAGGGGGCCCAGCGCGCCCAGGGCGGCGGCCGCGGCCGCGCAGGCGGTCAGCACGGCGGACCGCCGTACCAGCGGACCGGGCATGGGCTCTCCTCCGTCGACGGGGAGCCCATGATATGAGAAATGCCGGATTTGATAGGGAATGACGTGAGTGGGGCGGGTGAAGTGGTGTGCCGCGTGGGCCGTTCGGCCGTCCGATCTGGACTGCCGAATCGTTTCTCCGGTGAACCGGGTCGTCCGACCGGGTGAGGCGGAGTACCCGCCGGCGCTCGGCGGCTATCCATGGCGACGTGATCAAGTCACCTCGCACCGCTCGCACCGCACTGACCGCCGTCGCCGTGACCGGATGCCTCGTCACGCTCTCCCCCTCGGCCACCGCCACCGCCACCGCCGCGCCCCCCGGCCGGGTGGCCGTCGACGTCGCCTCGGTCAACGGCTCGGGTTGCCGTCCCGGCAGCGCCACCGTCGCCGTTGCCCCCGACAACTCGGCCTTCACCGTCACCTACAGCGAGTACCTGGCCTCCGTCGGCGGGGACAGCCTCGCCACCGCAGGCCGCAAGAACTGCCTCCTCTCCCTCCTCGTGCACGTCCCGCAGGGCTACACCTATGCGGTGTCCCACGTCGACTACCGGGGCTATGCCCAGCTGGAGGAGGGGGCGGTCGGCACGCAGAAGGCCAGTTACTACTTCCAGGGCATGAGTCAGACCGCCAACCGGACCCACCAGTTCCATGGTGCGCTCGAAGACAACTGGCAGGTGACCGACACCACCGGCATCGAGGCCCTCGTCTTCGCCCCCTGCGGCGAGCAGCGCAACTTCAACATCAACACCGAGCTGCGCGCGGAGGTGGGGACCTC
Organism: Streptomyces sp. NPDC097981; assembly: GCF_040302565.1. Lineage (NCBI taxonomy): Bacteria > Bacillati > Actinomycetota > Actinomycetes > Kitasatosporales > Streptomycetaceae > Streptomyces > Streptomyces sp. NPDC097981. Next base: position 9,606 of record NZ_JBEORW010000052.1, on the reverse strand, counting down.
CGACAAGACCAAGACCAGCTACATGACGGTGGACTCCACGGACGGCAGCATCAGCACGGTGTACCACTTCTCCTGGAAGCAGTGCCCGGTCCGCCGCTGAGTCGGCAGGTCCCGGGACGCCCCGGGCGGCGGTGGCGGTGATCCGCCCCGCCGCTCACGGGCGCCCGGCACCTACGAGGCCTCTGCCGCCCCGGCCCGGTAGCGGCCCGGTGTCGTTCCGAACTCCCTGCTGAAGGCGTGCGAGAAGGCGTATGGCGTGCCGTAACCGACCCGGCGCGCGATCGCGGCCAGCGGGTCCGGGGTGTCCCGTAGCAAGGTGGCGGCGTACGTCAACCGCCACCACGTGAGGTACGCCATCGGCGGGCGCCCCACCAGCGCGGTGAACCGGCGCGCCAGCGTGGGCCGGGAGACACCCGCCGCTGCCGCCAGCCGGTCGTTGGTCCAGGGCGCGGCCGGGTCCGAGTGCAGTGCCCGCAGGGCGGCGGCCGCGACCGGGTCGCCCAGCACGGCCGACCAGGCTCCGCCCGAGCCCTCGGCCATCCAGGAGCGGATCATGTAGACGAGCAGGAGGTCGAGCAGGCTCGGGACCGCGATGCAGGCCCCCGGCCGCTGCTCGCTCAGCTCGCCGCCCAGCAGCGTGATCGCCGCACGCAGTTCGGGGTACGAGCCGACCCGGTTCGGCAGGTGGACCACCTTCGGCAGCTCCAGCATGAGCGGGTGGACGCGGCTGCGGTCGAGCCGGTACTTGCCGCACAGCATCTCCACCCGGCCGGAGACGGCCGCGGCGCTCCCCGGCAGCATCCCGTCCGGCCGGAGCTCGAACGGCACCGCCCGCGCCACGGTCGCCGCGTCGGCGGGGGAATCGGCGATGACGTGCCCCGTGCCGTGCGGCAGCAGAACGGCGTCGCCGGCGCCGAGGGAGACCGGTGCCCCGCCCCCGTCGGGCAGCAGCCAGCAGCTGCCCTCCAGTACCACGTGGAAGCCGGCGCCGTCGTACGGGGCGAAGCGCGCGCACCAACTCCCGTTCACCCTCACCCGGTTGGAGGAGGGCTGCCCGATCCGTACGGCCGCGATGGCGTCGCTCACCACATCCATGGGGCCAGGGAAGCCGTATACCTCGGGGATGAGCCGACTGCGTATTCACATGAGCCGGGCGGGCATTGAGAGGCTCAGCCACCCTTTCTAGGCTCGACGACATGAAGAGCGAGAGCAGGCAGAGCATCATGCTGGGCGACGTCGAGGTCACCCGGGTCATCGAGTGGCACGGGCCGTTGGGGCCCACGAACGGCCTCGTGCCGGGGGTTGGGGCCGAAGTGTGGAAGGAGAACGAGGACTGGCTGTCGCCGGACCACTGGGAGACGGACACCGACCGGGCGGTCCTCGCCCTGCAGACCTGGGTCCTGCGCAGCGCCGGGAAGACCGTCCTGGTCGACACGGGAGTGGGCAACGGGCGGGAGCGGCCCGGTTCGCCGCTGTTCCACCAAAGGCAGGGTGATTTCCTCGGGGAACTGGCGCGGGCGGGAGTCCGCCCGGAGGACGTCGACATCGTCGTGAACACCCACATCCACGGCGACCACGTCGGCTGGAACACCGTCGCCGCGGACGGCGGTTGGGTGCAGGCCTTCCCCAACGCCCAGTACCTCGTACCGGCAGCGGACGACCACCACTTCGGGCCGGTGAACGCGTACGGCGGCGCGGTCCGGGAAGACGACCGGCGAGCCCGCTTGCAACAGCTGCTTCTGCCTGGACCCTGCGCAGGCCGCCGCCAGCCGCCGCCGGATCCTCGAACGCGCCGCCGACGAGGCGGAGTTGCTCGTACCCGCCCACTTCGGCGGCACGGGCGCGGTCGAAGTCCGCCGCCAGGGGCAGGAGTTCGGCCTCGGAGCGTGGGCGGGCTACTTCGACGTCGGGTAAGGGGTCGCGGGGGAGTGCGGCATCGACGGGCCCGGCACCGGGCGGGGCCGGGCCGCGGCCAACCGCAGGATCCTCAGGGCGAGCTGGACCTCCAGGGCCCCGGCGGGGCTGTTCCAGTCCTCGCCCAGGATCTGCCGGACCCGGTCCAGCCGCTGCACCACGGTGTTGACGTGCAGGTGGAGGGCGTCCTTCGTACGGGCCAGGCTGGCGCCCTGCGCGAAGTACGCCTCCAGCGTGCGGATCAGTTCGGTCCCGCGCTGCGTGTCGTACGCGATGACCGGCCCCAGTACCCGCTCGACGTACGCGCCCACGTCCGCCCGGTCGCCGAGGAGCACCCCGAGGAACCCGAGGTCGGGCAGGCCGGCCCCGTCGCCGGTGTGGCCGAGGGCGTGCAGGGCTTCGAGGCAGCGCAGCGCCTCGGCGTACGTGCCCGGCAGCCCGTCCGGGCCGGCGGCGGGCCCGGCGGAGCCCGCGGTGACCGGCGTGCCCAGGGCCTGGCCGAGCTCGGCGGCGAGCGCCCGGGCGAGCGGGCCCGGGCTGTCCGTCGGGGCGAGGAGGACGACGTGGCCCTGGTGCAGCCCGGCCAGCCCGTCGCGGGCCCTCGCGTGGCGGGCGGCCTCCGTCGCCAGCCGGGACCGCAGCGCGGCGTCGCAGTGCAGCACCACGAGGGCGTGCGGGCGGGTGAGGTCGACCCCGAGTTTGCGGGCCCGGAGGGTCTGGCTGCCGGTGTCGCGGACACGGCCGGGCGCCGCCGGAGCGAGCAGGTCGCCGAGGAGTTCGCCGCGGACCCGGTCCTCGGCGTGGGCGATGGAGCGGCGCAGCAGGAGCAGGAGCGCCGTCACCAGGCCGGCGCGTTCGAACAGCCGCCGCTCGCTGTCGGGCAGGTCGCCGCGCCCGCCGAGGGTGATACTGCCCAGCAGCTCCGGCCCGGCCAGCACGGCGCATACCCAGACGCCGTCCGCCGCGACCGCCCGGCCGCCGGAGCGCGACGCGTCCAGGGCGGGGGCCGGGGGGACGACCGGATCCGGGCCGACCCGCGCGAGCTCGGCGCCGTCGGCATCGTGCACGACCAGGCTGCCGCCCAGCAGGGCGGCGACCTCCCGGGCGACGTCGGCCACGTCGCCGCCGCGCAGGACGAGGCGGGTGAGGCGGTCGTGCGTCTCGGCGGCGAGCCGCACCGCCTCGCTCCGGGCACGGGCGGTCTCGGTGGCGACGCCGAGTTCCACGAGGGCGGCGCGGGTCTCTTCGAGCAGCCGGGCACTGTCGATGGCCACCGCGGCGTGGTCGGCGAGGGAGGAGAGGAGCGCGACCGCGTCGGGGGCGAAGTCGCGGACCGCCCGGTCCGCGGCGTACAGCACCCCGATCACCCGGGTCCCGACGCGCAACGGAACGCCGAGGATGCCGCGCAGGCCCTCCTCGCGGACCCCGTTGTCGATGGTGTCCGTGTGCCGGAAGCGGTCGTCGGTGCGGTAGTCGGCGCTGGCGTACGGGCGGGCGGTCTGGGCGACCAGACCGCCGAGCCCTTCGCCCATGCCGAGCCGCAGCTGCTGGAAGGCGGCCGACACCGAGCCGTCGGTGACGCGCATGAACGTATCGCCGACGGCCGGGTCGTTGAGGGTCATGTACGCGATATCGGTGCCCAGCAGCATGCGGGCCCGGTGGACGATGGCCCGCAGCACCGCGTCCAGGTCGCGCAGGGCGGCGAGGTCGCCGGCCGTGTCGAACAGGGCCGTGAGCTCGGCCTCCCGCCGCCGGTGCTGGTCGAGGGTGCGCCGGATGTCCAGCGCCACCCGCGTGGCCTCCTCCACGAGGGCCTGCTCGGCGGGGCCCGCCCCGGCGGCCCGGGCGTCCCCGGCGGGCCGGGTGAACTGCTCGACCGGCGCGCCGCGGCGCAGCAGTTCGAGCAGCTCCCGCAGGGCGGTTGCCGGCTGGCCGGGGGCTGATTCCTTCGCGGAGGTCATGGCGGCATTCTCCCGTGGCCGGCCGGGTACCGTCAGGCCGGATCCGCGGCGGCCGGAAGCGGAGCCGTCCGGTCGGCGGAGGCTGCGGGGGTGTGACCCGGATACGGCCCCAACAGGCCATGGGATGATCTTGGTCTAGTCGGCCTCGGCGAGCGCGCGGTAGAGCGAGGCGACGGACGGGTTCCTGCCGGCGTTCACGCAGGAGTTTTCGAAGAGCTCGGTCAAGTCTGGCGACATCTGTGGCAGGGGCTCGGGGCTGATGGCCGATCACGTCGTACTGGTGCGACTCGTACCTACTGTCGTCTCCTTTTCGTTCTTGTTCGGGCCGCCGCCCTTCCGGCGAGCCGGTCATCGTCTCGACCGGCCCCGGCTCGGTGCGTCGGTCGGGGCTGCGGCCGCCACCGGGTGCCAACGCTTGACCGCAGCGGACGGCCCCAGCCCCATGCGCGGATCGCAGAAGAGGACGGTCCGGTCGTCGCCTCAGTGCCCGTCGCGGACCACCGCCAACCCGCCGACCCGGGTCGTGATGCCCGCCGGCCCGCGTCGGGCCGAAGCGAGCACGCTGGCCGGTCGACCGAGGGTGTCGCCCTGCTCCACCTCGATCGCGACCGTCTGCGCCCCTGTCGTGTCGAGCAGGTGGGCGGCCAGGCAGCCGGTGCTGTTGGCGTTGGCGACGTCCTCGTCGACACCGATCGCCGGCGCGAACATCCGCGCCGCACCCGGTCGGTCGCCCACCGGCGGTACGTACACGAAACAGCCGAGGAGCCCGTACCGCCGGCACGCCGCTGTCAGCCTGCCGAGGTGTGGGCGGACCCGGAGCAGCGCCGACCGGTCGTGGACCGGTACCAGCATGCGTGGTGCGCCGGGCGCGGCGATCCGTGGCGCGTCGGTCGGATGCGGATCGTCCGCGGTGAGCCCGAGCGCGGTGACGATCGCGGCGCGCTCGTCCGGTGCCGGGTGACGCAGCGCGACGAGGCCCTGGTCGAACCACACCTCGATGCCGGCGGGACGGCGGATCGCGACGGTGTCGAACGTGCGCCCGCCGGTGTGTTGGCGGTCGTTCAGCTCGCCCAGCGCGGTGCGGGTCAACCGGACGGCCTGCGCGGCAACAGTGCCGTGGCCGCAGCCGGACAGTTCGGCGGTGGCGGTGAAGAACCGGACCGGCCGGCCACCGTCCGGCGCCCGCCCCGGGCCGAGGAACGCCGCGTGCGAGGTGCCGGCCGCAGCAGCGACCGCACGCCGGTCCGCGTCCGTCGCCGCCGGGTCGTCGTCGGTGACGGCCGTGGGGCTACCGCCCCGGCCGTCGCGCCGCACGCACGCATCAACCACCGTGACATCCGGCCAGGACACCGGTCAGTCGATGCCTTCGACGATGCGGAAGTCGCGCTCGACGCCGTCGGAGAGGGCGACCAGCGCCTCCTGGTAGGCCGCACTCTCGCGCACCGCGACGGCCTGCTCGAAGCTGTCGAACTCGATCAGGACGGTGCGCTCGGCGATTCCGGCGTCATGCGCCACGACCCGACCGCCACGGACGAGGACCCGACCGCCCCCGGCCTCGACGGCCAGGCGAGCCAGCTTGTTGTAAGCAGCCAGCTTCTCAGGATCTGAAATCGTGCGGTAGATGCTGACCCAGTAGCCCTTGGGCATGGAACCTCCAGTGTTGGGATGAGTGCATCTGACTTACGGGTTGGTCTCGGACGAGCGTCGGCGGGCGAGAGCGAGGCTTGTCAGCGTCGTGATCACCATGGCGCCGATGCCGACCAGCGCCGCGGTGTCATGCGCGCGAGCAGTGCGCCGGCCTGGTAGGTGTACGGCGGTTCCAGCAGGGCTGTCCGCGACATCTGCTCTCCTGTCGAGTTCGTTTCGAAATCAGAAACGCCGGGTGGATGCTAGTGTTTCGAATAAAGAAACGCAAGGAGGGCCATGCCGACGCCACGCCCAGGAGCACCGGTTCGTGGATCGACGACTGGCCGTCCCCTCATGGCCGCGATGGACCTGTTCGGCCGTCGGTGGGCGCTGCGAATTCTCTGGGAACTGCGTGCGGGTCCGCTCGGCGCCCGCGCGCTGCTGGCACGGTGCGAAGGGCTGTCATCCAGCGTCCTCTACCAGCGGCTCCGCGAACTCGCATCGAGCGGGATCATCGCGCCCTCGGCCGATGGCTACGAGCTCACTCGGCTGGGGACAGCACTCGGTCACGCCCTCCGTCCGCTCGACGAATGGGCGATCACCTGGGCGCAGGAGCAAGAACACAACGATCAGGAGCCCACGGAGACGTGAAGGCCACCCCGACCAGGTGGAGCGGTGATCTGACGGCCGCCGACTCGGGACACGGGCTCACGCGGCCTGCGAGAAACCCTCGGTCGCTGACGATGATCAGACCCTCGTTGTCGGGGTAGCCGGCATCCGCTGCCGCCGCCGCGGCGGTCAGCCGGTCCTGCAGCTGCCGCAGGAAGCTCGCCGCGTCATACGACATCTCCTCGCCCGGCTCCACCAGGCCGACCTCGACCAGATAAGCGGGCAGTTTCGCCTCCACGACGTTCATGGGGAGCAGCTGGTCGTTCCAGTCGGCGTGCTCCTCGGAGCCGGCCACGGCCACATCTCCGGTCCGCAGCGCTTCGGCGAGGGCGTGGAAGACCATCGCCTCGAAGTGGCGCCGTACGAAGCGGCCGGGCCGGTTCTTGTCCCGGCTCGCCTTCTGCCAGTCCTTCGTCGCGAAGGAGACGTCGAGCTCCTTGCCCTCCGCGTTGGTGTCGGGGATGAAGTCCCGGGTGAGCTTGTGCCGCCGCGCGTGTTCCAGCGCGTCCAGGACCTTCGTGTCGTCGGTGGTGGACACCAGCTCCACGAGCTTGGTGAAGTCGTACATCACCGCCCGGTCCTTGCGTAGGTGCCCGTACAGCAGCACCTCCCAGTAGTCGCCGTGGTGCGCGGAGACCTTCTCGATCTGCTCGTACTGCCCATCGAACCCGCCAAAGCCGTCCACCGCCCGCAGCACCGCCGGCAGCCCACCGGCCTGCGTCGTCACCGCGGCGGCCAGCTGACCTGCCTTGGCTTTCGCCTGCTGGGCGGGACCGTCGGCATCGACGTGCTGCAACAGCGTGCGGTGGTTGACGATCAGCGCCGGATACGCGGTCCGCTCAATCGAGGTCACAGCCCACTACCCCGGCCCCAGACGACAGCCCAACGTCACCATCAACGACGCTGGGCTGAACGGGTGACGGTGGCGCCCCCTCACGCCGCCAAGATCATCCCATGGCCTGTTTGGAGCGTATCTGGGTCACACCCCCGGGGGGCCCGGTTCGGGCCCGGGTCAGATCGCGGCCCCGGGTCTCCTGGGCGAAGGCGACGGTGAGGGTGGTCACCACGGCGGCCGCACAGAGGTAGAGGGATACGGGAACGGAGGAGCCGTAGTCCTTGAGGAGCTCGACGGCGATGACGGGCGCCAGCGCTCCGGCGACGATCGAGGCGAGCTGCGAGCCCATTGAGGCGCCGGAGTAGCGGACGTCGGTGTCGAACATCTCGGAGATGAAGGCCGCTTGGGGGCCGTACATGGCGCCGTGCAGGAGCAGCCCGGCGGTGACGGCCACGGTGATGACGGCGAAGGACTCCGTGTCGACCAGCGCAAAGAACCCGAACGCCCAGAGGGCCATGCCGGCCGAGCCGATCAGCGTCACCGGGCGTCGGCCGATCCGGTCCGAGAGTGCGCCCCAGGCCGGGATGGCGGCGAAGTGGACGGCCGAGCCGATCAGGACGGCGTTGAGCGCGGTGCTCTTCGGCAGGCCGAGGTGGGAGGTGACGTACACCAGGAGGAAGGAGGTCAGGACGTAGTACGAGATGTTCTCGCCGAACCGGGTGCCGATGGCGGTCAGCACCTGGCGCCGGCTGTTGCGGAACACCTCGACGACGGGGGCCTTCTCCCGACGTCCCTGCCGGGCGGCCTGTGCGGCGAGGAAGACGGGGGACTCGGAGACCGAGAGGCGGATCCACAGTCCGACGATCACCAGGACGCCGGAGAGCAGGAAGGGGATGCGCCAGCCCCAGGCCAGGAACGCCGCATCGGACTGCACGCCGGCGAGGAGGGCGAGCACCCCGGTGGCCAGCAGGTTCCCGCCCGGCGCACCCGACTGCGGCCAGGAGGCCCAGAACCCGCGGTGCTCGGCCCCGCCGTGCTCGGAGACGATCAGCACGGCCCCGCCCCACTCGCCGCCGAGGGCGAAGCCCTGCACCAGCCGCAAGGCGGTGAGCAGCACGGGGGCCCCGACGCCGATGCTCGCGTACGTGGGCAGCAGCCCCATCGCGAAGGTGGCCCCGCCCATCATGAGCAGGCTGAGCACCAGCAGCTTCTTGCGCCCGGCCCTGTCCCCGAAGTGCCCGAACACCACGCCGCCGAGCGGGCGGGCGAGGAACCCGATGGCGTAGGTGATGAAGGCGATCAGCGTGCCGGTCAGCGGATCGCCGGTCGGAAAGAACAGCTTGTTGAACACCAGTGCGGCGGCAGTGCCGTAGAGAAAGAAGTCGTACCACTCGATGGTGGTCCCGACGAGGCTGGCGGCGACGACTCTCTTGATGCTGCCGGGGCTCGCTGACGGTGTGGCAGAGGCGGCCATGAGTACCACTTCCGGACTGGGGGCGGGGACGATTCCGTGTCGCCACACCATAGAAACGCCCAGGTCAACGGCACATGGTGCCGGTCGCCACACTTCCCGCGGGGAGGATGTGGGCGGCACCCATACCGCCACCCGACCCCCCCCGCCGAGGCTCCTCGAAACCTTCATCGGCCCAAAATCTGGCGCTGTCAAAAATGCCCGCCTTTGGTGCACTTTGACGACGCGTTGCTGATTCCCGTGCTGGTTCGGTGCTGACCAAAAGCCCACGTCATCCCACCTCGCATCCCTTCCCGTGCTGGTTTGGTGCTGACTACGCAGCGTTGAACCCCGACATCCGTGCCGAACAGGACTGCCAGAGCGCTCGCTTCGAGGTGGTCGACGATTGTGCAGCCATTCGGGGCCGTGCACGGTCCGCAGCGCCGTCTGCGCCAGTGCGAATGGGCATTTCTGGCCTGCGGCCGCGGCGACCGGCATTGCCAGCGCCGATGCGGTGTGGTGCGACCACTAAAGGTCAGCTGATCGCAGCCTGCAGATATCGATGTACCGGCTCGAAGAGCCCGTACGGAACATATGTCGGCAGCTCGGAGAAGGCGGCCCAGGCGACCTCGGCGATCTCAGCCGGTGCAGCAGCGCGTGCCGTACCAGCGATGACGTCGCAGGCGGCGTACGACATCAGGCGCCCGGTCACGGGATGGATCCGCTCGCCCAGCACGGCGACCACGGACACGTCCAGACCGGTCTCCTCTTTCGTCTCCCGCACTGCGGCCTCTTCCCATGGCTCGCCCGCTTCGACTTTGCCCGCCGGGAACTGCCACGAGAGGCTCCCCTCCGCGATCCGGCGGCGGACCAAGAGGACCCGGCCCTCGTGGACCACCACCGCGGCCGCCACCCTCACAGGCATTCCGCCGAGCCCACTGTCCATGCCGTCTCCCATCAAGGGTGCTGTTCACTCACCCCGTGCGGCGCCGGGATGCCATCGTCCTCGGCGCAATCTTCGCCCTGACTGGGTACAGCGGAAGGTCAAGCGCCATCCCGACGCCTAATGGGAGCTACGGAACCGGGGAATGCTCGGTTCCGTAGCCGCCGGTAGGTGAGCACTTTCGACGCCGGAGCCTTCGAGCTCTGAG